>NZ_JBEXKB010000149.1:0-9241 GCF_040609455.1 Kitasatospora sp. NPDC004669 | reverse complement strand
TGCCCGCATGATGCCCAGTCAGTCCAGGCCACAGCAGCAGAACACCTGAACTCGCGTGTCCGCAGACCGATACCGCTCCAGACCACTCAAATCACACTGACCTGCGAAGACATCCGATCACGCCCGGTCGTGTGCCCGCCAACTGTCGAAACCGGGACAGCCATTCGGCCGTCAGGGAGGGTGATCAGAGGCAGCGCCCACCCTTCACTAGACCTCTCGCCCGGAGTCGGCCGTGCTGGTACTGGACGAGCGCGGCGGTGTCCTGCTCATGTACCAACCCTCGACGCGGGGGCCGACGAGGTCGGACGGCCAGCCTGCCGTCTCGACGGCGGCGTCGTAGACGGCGTCACCGAACGCCACAATGGCCTGGTGCGGGTCCGCTGTCTCCCTGAGCTTGGCCCACGGCAGACGAGCCAGACCGGCGTCGGGATGCCAGGCGGCGCCCTCAACACCCCAGGACCGGCCCCCGAGACCGTCCGGCTGGGGCCAGATGTACGCGTACATGCCGACGTTCGGCGCCTTGGCATCCCCGAAGGAGAATCCCACCGACACGTACGCGTCGAGCTCGGCGTTCTGCATGAACGGCGGCTGGTAGGGCGTCGGCACGGTGGGCTGCGCCCGGTAACGCGTGGCGGACAGGTCGAAGCCGCCCCACATCACACCGACCCGGGGGCGGTATCCCAGGAAGGGGGCCTGCCACGCCTCGAGCCCGTCAGCGACGAGGTTCAACGCCGTCCAGATCAGCCGGGCCGCGTGGCCATCCCAGGTGCGTTCGACGTGATCGTCCTCGAAGCGCGGCGGGGCATCCGGAATCTCGCAGATCAACGAGCTGCGCGGTCGGTGTATACCGAGCTCGTCTGCCGCATCGCAGAAGGACGCATAGAACATGGCGACTGATCCCTTGGACAATGGCACCGTCCGTGAGCCATTGTCGGCCTCGATGACCACGCCACCGTCGAGCAGGCTGTAGCGCACCGTGAAGGTCACACCTCGCTGCCGAAGGGTCGGCGTGCTGAGCCCCCTGGGGGTGACATCGAGAACGATGTTTCCCCAGCCGACTTCGAAGGGCTCGTCGAGGGTGTACTTGCCCGCGACCTGTACCACCCGGTTCACGTAGTCAACCATGGGCGCCAGGTCCTCATAGACCAGCGTCGGCCACGCATTGAGACGTTCGCCCACAGAGAGCCTCCCAGCGTGTCAACCGGATCAGCGGGAGGGGACGTCAGGTGCAGCGCCCGCTCCCCCATGCAGCGACAGGCGGGCCTCGGACACCGAACCGCGATCCGGTACCCAATTCTCACACGCAGGTCAGGGTCCTGCCCGCTCGGTGGCGCCGGGCGTCCGACCGACATGCTGGGCCAGCAGCCAGGATGCGGTGGGTGACCGAAAAGTTTGGCCCGCCTCGGCACGGGCGAGGCAGTCGTGCGATTCCACACGCTTGAAGTCGTCGCTCACGACCCCGGACAGTTTCATGAGGGTGTTTCAAGCATCCAGCTGTTCGCAACAAATCATGAAACATGATCGCCGCGGGTGGACCATCGCGCGTCGCCGCGTTTCACAGGCGACCACCTATGAAACACCCTCCGTCACACCGCAGACCGGGGCGATCCATGAATGGCAGGTAGCTTCCGCCTGGCGGTCGCGTGCTGGCGCCGCCAACGAGGTGCTGGGCAGGGCGTTCACGCCAGCCCGGGTGGGTCGGTGGGGCGGGCGCGGCGGAGGGTGCGGCGCAGGGCGGCCAGGAGGGTGGCGGTGGCAAGGAGGGCGAGGACGACGCTGGCGTTGCGCACCAGGTCGCGGGAGTCGATCTCGGGCACCGCTGGAGCGAGCAGGAAGTAGTAGGGCGGGGGGAGCATGGCCGCCCAGGGGAGGACTGCCACCGCAATGCCCGCAGCGCGCAGGCGGTCTGGTCGCTGGGCGCCGAGGTGGTGGAGCAGAGCGGTGCTCATCACGGCGGCGGGCCAGGCAGCAATTGCCATGAGCAGGCTCGTGGTGTCAAAACTCATGAACCTCAGCCACACGAGATCCGGAGTGCCTCCCCAATGCAGGAACAACCGTCGTTGAAGCACGTAACCAGAAACATGAGGCCAGAGGATGGCGGCACCGCTCATCAAGGTGAGGGCGGCGAGCACGGTCTCGCGCCGGCCCCGCAGGGAGAGGTCGACGGCGTCGGGCGGGGCGATCAGCAGCAGCGCGCAGGGCACGATCCCGAACGGCATCAGCAGCATGTAGGGGAGAACGTCGGCCAGCCAGCGATGGGGTATGAACGCCAGCGCGGGGCCGATCCGCCCGAGGATTCCCAGCACGACCAGGATCCGGACGGGCGCCCACCGGCCGAGGCAGGCGCACAGCAGGGCGAGGATCCAGGAGCAGGTCTGTGCCACAACCAGGGCCTGAATGGCGGGATGTCCCCAGCCATCTGACTGTGCCACGACGAGGGCCCGGCTGGCGGGGTGCCCCGAGTTTTCCGAGCCGAAGGGGTTGCGCAGGAAGAGCTCGATCAGCAGGCTGGCCATGCTCATGCCCGCCCCGCCGGCGAGGATGAGCGGCGCGGCGCCGGCGGCGATCCGGCCGATGGAATCGCTCGAGCTGAGCCGGGTGCGCAGCCGCAGCGCGTGCGCGGCGAGCGCCGCCCACTCACGCAGGGCGGCGCGGCCCGCTAAGTCCTGGACGGCCTCGGCGAAGACGGCGGCGATCTCCTCGCCGTGCGCGGCGCGGTACTCGGCCGGGTAGAGGCCGAGCAGGGGGAGCCGTGCCGCTATGGGGAGCCGCGCGGGGAGCGGAATGTTCGCGGGCGCGGTCGGGAGCGGGGCGATCATGCCGTTCCTCTGTTCGGCTGGAGCCGGCCGAGGGCGAGGCGGCGTTCGGCCTCGGCCACGCCTGTGCGCAGGCGCTGCGTCTCCGCGGTGAGGACGTCGCGGCCCTGGTCGGTCAGGGCGAAGTACCGGCGCAGTTTTCCGGCGACGACCTCTTCGTGGTCGACCCGGATGAGTTCCTGCTGGAGGAGGCGGTCCAGGGCGGTGTAGAGGGTGCCGGTGAGCAGTTTGGTGCGGCCGCCGGAGATGGTCAGGACTTCCTGGATGATCGCGTAGCCATGTCTGGGGGCGTCGGCCAAAGCGGTGAGCACGAGCCGGGTCGGCTCCTGCAGGTGACGGTCTGCCATATGACGATCTTAGATTGATGGTTGAGGTATGTCGATTGGTTAGCTAGGCTCCTCGCATGCCGGTTCACGCCGGGCAGTCAGCGGCTTTCCGCTGTCATGCGCACGTCCGGCTGGGCAGAGGTTGCCCGTGGGCTGTCCTGAACGATCCGGGGGGATCCATGCGCTCGCGCTTTCTGGTGACTGTTTCCATATCCGCGCTGCTGGCCGGGCCCGGCCTGACGGCCTGCAGTTCCAGCTCCACGGCCAGTGCACCGAAGGACGGTGGGGCCCCACCGCTCGTGAGCCGGACCCAGTGACCGCCGAACTCGTCGCCGTCAACTCCGGCCCCCACAGCTGTTCCCTGGCCGGTTACCCGAAGCTTGAGATCCGCATGGACAAGGGGTCGCGGGCCCATGGCGCCGGCCAGGGCAGCCCGGCTCCGGTGACGCTGGACACGGGCAGGAAGGCGGTGATCGACCTGCGCTACTCCGAGATGAACGGTAAGGGGCCGGACACCGAGTGCCCGGCCACTGCCAGTCCCGCAGACGTGGCCGCGCCGGGTGACAGCGCCACAGTCCGGGTCCCGATGGTGGATCAGAACGCCAAGCCGACGAAGGACACCATCTGCGGCGCCGAGGTCCGGATGAGCGCGCCCGTCGCCCGGTAGGACCCGTCCCTGGGCCATTCCACCGGGGTCGGCACCAACTGCAACAGCGTTCTGGCTCACCCAGAACCGACCATACGTCTTCCCGCTTTCCGTGCCCGACATGGTGAGGCCTCGTATTTCGAGGCCGACTCGACCAGACCAACGACAGCACCAAGGACAGGGAAGCGGGGCTCGTCCGGCCACCCGCGACCTACTTTGCGGCTGGTGTCTGGACCAGGACTCCGGGGCCTGTCCGATGGCCAGCGCCAGCTGGTCGGCGATCTGACCCCGGGAAACGCAGTCATCGTAGTCAACCCACCTACTCTCCTTGAGAGTTGAACAGGAGTGCAGTCGTGATCATCGGACGTAAGGCGGCGTCCCTCGCCGCCGTGGCCAGCGCGCTGGCCGGCATGGCGCTGTTCGCCGCCCCGGCGCACGCCGACACCGCTATCACCAGGTCCGTCCAGAATTACGCCGACGACACCAACCTCGACGCCCCCGACGGACACCAGGTGTTTACCCGCGACCCCCACTGGGGCTCCCAGGTATGGACCTTCAACCAGGTCTCCACCACCCCCACGGGCATCGGCATCTACACCATCAGCAGCCTCTGGTTCGGCGCCTGCATCCAGGATGCCGGCGTGGACTCCGCCGTGACACAGCAGCCCTGTGACCCCAACAAGCTCTCACAGCGCTGGGTCGTCGATTTCGGCCAGCAGGCGACCACCATCGCCAGTGAGAAGAACCTCAACGACGTCCTCCAGGGCAACGGAATCGACACGCCCGTGACGCTGAAGCAGGCCAACAGCGCGCCCAACCAGCTCTGGACCCTGTACAACAAGTAACCCACCCACGCCATCCCACCCCGGGCGGCCGACGCCGCCGCCCGGGGTCCTCACACAGGACTGTCCGGAGCCGGACGAGCTGGACGCGGCCGAGGTGGACGGGGTCGAGTTGTGGTGCGGACGCCGGTGCGGCCCGCGTTCAGCGGTGGTCCTCGTAACGGGAGACGAACCCACCGCACCAGTGCTCACGCCGGCCGGTCAGCCATCCCCGGCCACTACTGGTGGGTAGAGCTGTTGGCGCTGAGATTGATCACGGGTGGTTAGCGCAGCGCTCAGGCCTCGCGCTCGGCTTCTTGGGAAGATCGTCGGTCACTGGTGACGGGCGGCTACCGGTCCGCCGGCTGCCGGTGGAATTCTTGACTGCCCGGGTGAGGCCGAACAAGATCCCGCCGGACCGCCTGGCGACGCTTGCCCGGGACGGGCTGGGCAGCAAGGCGATTGGTGCGACCGCGCGGGGATCAGCCGCGACTTCTTCTGCGACCGCTTCACAGGCCGGCGGCGGGATCGTCGGTGATCACGGTTCGCAGCGGCCGGTGACCGCGTTCGTCGAGCTGGGCGAGTTCGCGTTCGTGGTCGACGGTGATAGAGCCGTAGTAGTTGACTGCCGAGCTGCGGGCCGGGGAGATGTGCGCCAGCACCTCGGTGTCCACCTCGCGTCCCGCACCGCGTAGTTCGTCCACGGCCAGTCCCATGTACTCGGTGTGCCAGCAGATGACGGCGTTCGTCGCGACGGTCAGGCACCACGCCTGCTCGTTCTGCTGCTCGGGCTGGCGCCGGGTGATCTTGCCCTCGCGGGCGTAGTGGAGCTGGCGGCGCAGGGCGTGGATGGATTCGCCCTTGTTCAGCTGCCTGGCGATCTTGCGCCGGTAGCCCTCGTCGGAGAGGTACTTATCAGTTACGTGGAATCACGCCGCGGGATCCACTCTGGACCCCGGGGCGTCACCACGGACTGAGGAGACTCATTGGGCATCTCAACGGTGCTGGAGGAGAAGTGGCCGATCCTCGGCCGCCACGAGCGGGCGGCTGAGTGGCTGCAGGTGTGGACGGACCTGGGCCGCGCCCCGCGCACGATCGACGCCTACGCCCGCGGACTGGCTGAGTATCTGCAGGTCTGCGAGCGGGAGAATGTCGACCCGGTGGCCGCGAGCCGCGCACACCTCGCCGTCTTCGTCCGCGAGCTCACCACCCGGCCCAGCCGCCGGGGCACCAACGTGCTGGCCATCGACTCCGGCGCCGGGCTGGCGAACGCCACGCTGCAGCAGCGGCTGGTGCCGGTCCGCTTGTTCTACGACTTCCTCATCGAGGAGGGGCTGCGCGAGTCGAACCCGGTCGGACGCGGCCGCTACACGCCCGGTCGCCGGTTCGGCGGCCACCAGCGCGGCCTGGTGCCGCGCCTGACCAAGCTGCCGTGGATCCCCGGTGAACAGCAGTGGCTTGACGTGCTGTCCGTCTTCCGGGACGAGCCGATCCGTAACCGTGTGATGCTCGCGCTCGCCTACGACGCCGCCCTGCGGCGCGAGGAGCTGTGCTCGCTGCGGACCGACGATCTGGACCCGGCCCGCCGGATGCTGCGGGTCCGGGCGGAGACGACGAAGAACCGGTTGGAGCGCGTGGTGCCGTACTCAGCGGCCACGGGCGTCCTGTTCTCCCGCTACCTGGCCCACCGATCCACCATCAGCCGGGCCCGCGGACCGCTGTTCCTGTCGGAGTCGCGCCGCAACCACGCCGAGCCGCTGAGCCTGTGGACGTGGTCGAAGGTGGTCCGCCGAGTCGCACTGGCCGCCGGGGTCCCGCGGTTCTCCACCCACACCACCCGGCACCTGTGCCTGACCGATCTGGCCCGCATGGGTTGGGAACTGCACGCCATCGCCACCTTCGCTGGCCACCGGAACACCGACTCGACGATGACGTACATCCACCTGTCCGGCCGCGACCTGGCGGAGAAACTCAACCAGGGCATGGAACAGATCCACTCCTGGCGCGTGGACATGCTGGCCCGACTCGGCAGCGACGCCCCTGTCGGAGGCCGCTCGTGACCGCCCCCGCACTCGCCCCGCTGTCCGAGACCGACGGTCGGCCCGTCTGGTCGTGGCCGATCGCCCCGGACCGCTACAACCGGCGTCCCGACCTCACTGTTCTCGAATCGGAGGCGCTTCGCCGCCTGGGCATGAACCTGCGGCGACGCCGCTGCTACGACCGCGATGCACCCGAGTGGGACACGATCGGTCGCTTGCTGCGTCCCCTGGACGATGCCCGTGCAGCGATGCACTGCCCGGACACTCCGCACCACCGCCGTGCTATCACCGATGCGATCGGTCTCATCCTGCTGCGGGCAGCGGAACTGGGGACCGCCTACTGGGCATGGACGCCGGACGAGTGGCTGCGGCTGATCGGCACCAGCGCGGACGAGTTCGAAAAGCCCTGGCCCGGCTGGATCGACGGCACTGTCCGCCCCTACGTCGCCGCCTACGGCTACCTGCTCTGCGGCTTCACCGATTTCGACCGCCTGGGCCCCTTCAACCGGCTCGCGTTGACCTGGCGCGTGTTTGGCACGGAACCCGTCGACCGCTCGATCCAGCAGGTCACGGACGTCCTCGGCCGGTGGGGCTATCGCATCGGCCGAGGTGAGGACCAGCGCCTGCCCACCGTGCTCTGCCAGGCGTTATTGCTCAACCGCAGCCCGCTGCTGGAGGACCTGACCACGGACGCCTTCGCCCGCCTGCGGAAGGAATCGGCGTGCGTGCGCTGGCACACCGGGTCCCTTCATGGCATCCAGCGGGCCGTCGCCGCGCTCGGCCACTGTGAACCGCCGTCCCGTCTGTCCACGGCAGCATGCCCGCGATCGAGGGCACCACCGACAGCTGGGCCGCCTGGGTCGAGCGCTGGTACGCCACCTCCACCTTGACGCTGAAGGTCCGCCGGACCTTCCGGATCATCATGGCCAAGGCCGGGCGGTGGCTCGTCGAGGAGTATCCCGAGATCACCGCGCCGGATCAGTGGACCCGGCAGACCTGCGCGGCCTGGGTCGCCAAGGTCGACCGACTGGCCGTCGGTGAGTACGTCCAGCGCGAGTACGGGCTCAGCAAGCGCGACGGTGAGCCGGTCTCGCCGCGCACGAAGGCCGGATATCTGACAGCCACCCGGACCTTCTTCCGGGACTGCCAGGAGTGGGAGTGGATCCCCCGCCGGTTCGACCCCGCCCGGGCCCTGGCCACCCCAAGGAGCGTGCATGCGCTGATCGGCCCGAACCCCCGCATGATCGCCGACGACATCTGGGCCAAGCTCCTGTGGGCCGGCCTCAATCTGGAACCCGAGGACCTGCCCGCGAACTCCAGCGGCCCGTGCTACCCGATGGAGCTCATCCGCGCGGTCACGCTGACCTGGCTGTTCAGCGGCCAGCGCAGTGACGAGATCGCCCGCCTGCGGGTGGGCTGCATCCGATGGCAGCACGATGGGGCCCCCATCCCCGGCGACTCCCGCGACGTGCTCGCCAAGGACGCCGTCTGCCTGCTGGACGTCCCTACCCACAAAACCGGCACCGCGTTCACCAAGCCCGTCGATCCTCTACTGGGCCAGGCCATCGAGGCATGGCAGGCGATCCGCCCCGACCAGCCGACGATGCTGGACCGCAAGACCAGCGAGCACGTCGATCTGCTCTTCGCGATGCGGGCCCGCCGGGTCGCCAAGACATACATCAACGGGACGATCATCCCGTCGCTCTGCCGGAAGGCCGGCGTCCCGACCGCCGACGTCCGCGGCAACATCACCAGCCACCGGGCCCGCTCGACCATCGCCAGCCAGCTCTACAACGCCAAGGAGCCGATGACACTGTTTGAACCGCCCCGGGTTCGGTGGGGACTCGATTTCGTGTAAGGACTCGAGTCATGGCACGTCCCACTTCCTACCCGCCTGAGCTGCGCCGTCGTGCGGTGCGCATGGTCGCCGAGGTCCTCGGTGACTACCCGAACGAGTCGGCTGCGCTGCGGGCCGTCGCGGAGAAGCTGGGTATCGGGTCCGCCGAGACGCTGCGCAACTGGGTGCGGCGGGACCAGGTCGACTCCGGGCAGCGTCCGGGGACGACCACGGAGGAGTCCGCGCAGATCAAGGCGATGAAGAAGGAGATCGCCGAACTCAAGCGCGCGAACGAGATCCTCAAGGCCGCGGCGAGTTTCGTCGCGGCCGAGCTCGACCGGCCACATCTGCGCTCGTAGCGTTCATCGACGAGCACCGGGGCCGCTTCGGCGGCGTCGAGCCGATCTGCCGCGTGCTCACCGAGCACGGCTGCAGTATCGCCCCCTCCACCTACTACGCCCACCGCAAGCGTTTGGCCTCGCCGGCCGCCCGCACCGTGCGCGACGAGGAACTCAAGGAGCTCATCAAGGATGTCTACCACGCCAACTACCGTGTCTACGGGGCCCGGAAGATCTGGCGGGAGCTGGGCCGGCAGGGCCACGCGGTGGCCCGCTGTACGGTCGAGCGCCTGATGCGCGAGCTCGGCATCGCCGGCGCCGTACGCGGCAAGAAGGTGATCACCACCATCGCGGAGCCGGCCGCCGAGCGCGCCCCTGACCTCGTGGACCGCCAGTTCGTCGCCGGCGCGCCGAACCG
>NZ_JBEXKB010000148.1:0-9346 GCF_040609455.1 Kitasatospora sp. NPDC004669 | reverse complement strand
AGGAATCTCCAACCCCGATCGAACGATCAAGGCCGGGGATGTCAACATATCTGGCGTTGACTTTTGGCACGCTGTTGAGTTCTCAAGGAACGGACGCTTCCTTCGGACCGCCTTCCAGCGGGCCCTCCGGGCGCTTCGTTCTTTCGTGTTTCCAGCTTATCAGATGTTTTCCGCTCCGTTTCCGGAGCTTCGTTCATCCAACTCGCCGGTGTCTTCTAGGGCTTGACGCCCCGTCCGACGTTTCAAACTCTAGCCGATCCCCGCTCCGAAAAGCGAATCCAGCCGCAATCCGATAAAACGCGCACGCCGAATAAGCACCAGGCCGCAACGCGACAACGCGAAACGACCGGCACGAACCGGAAGTGGTGTTTCAAAGGATTGGCTACCCCGGGACCGTCCGCGCAGACGCGTGTCCGGTGCTCCCTGCCAGGCAACTCGAAGAACTGTACGCGCTTCTGTGGCCGGACGCAAACGGCGTGCAAAAGGCGCCGGCCGGCCCCCGGGGGAGAGGGGTCCGGCCGGCGCGACTGCGGAGCGGGGGCTCAGAGGTGGGACTCAGGAGCCGTGCTCAGAAGCGGGGTTCAGCTGTTGGTGGGGAAGCCGAGGTTGATGCCGCCGTGGGACGGGTCCAGCCAGCGCTGGGTCACGGCCTTGCCGCGGGTGAAGAAGTGCACGCCGTCCGGGCCGTACGCGTGGGAGTCGCCGAACAGCGAGGCCTTCCAGCCGCCGAAGGAGTAGTAGGCGACCGGCACCGGGATCGGCACGTTGATGCCGACCATTCCGACCTCCACCTCGAACTGGAAGCGCCGGGCCGCGCCACCGTCATTGGTGAACAGGGCCGTGCCGTTGCCGTACGGGTTGGCGTTGATGAGCGCCACGCCCTCCTCGTAGGAGGCGACGCGCACGACGGAGAGGACCGGACCGAAGATCTCGTCGTTGTAGACGGACATGCCGGGCTTCACGTGGTCGAACAGCGTGGGGCCGAGCCAGAAGCCGTCGGCGGTCGGGGCGCCGTTCTTGTCCTCGGTGGTGATCGGGTGCTTGCGGCCGTCCACGGCGAGCTCGGCGCCGTCGGCGAGGCCGGACTCGACGTAGGAGGTGACCTTGTCGCGGTGCTGTCCGGTGACCAGCGGGCCCATCTCGGAGTCGCCGTTGCAGCCGGGGCCGACCTTCAGGGCGGCCATCCGCTGCTTGATCTTGTCGACCAGCTCGTCGCCGATCGGGTCGACGGCGACCAGCACGGAGACGGCCATGCAGCGCTCGCCGGCCGCGCCGAAGCCGGCGTTGACGGCGGCGTCAGCGGCGAGGTCGAGGTCGGCGTCGGGCAGCACCAGCATGTGGTTCTTGGCGCCGCCCAGGGCCTGCACGCGCTTGCCGTAGCGGGTGCCGGTCTCGTAGACGTAGCGGGCGATCGGGGTGGAGCCGACGAAGCTGACGGACTTGATGTCCGGGTGCTCCAGCAGGCGGTCGACGGCCGCCTTGTCACCGTGCACGACGTTGAAGACGCCGTCCGGCAGCCCGGCCTCCTTCCACAACTCGGCCAGGAAGTTGGCGGCAGACGGGTCCTTCTCCGAGGGCTTCACCACGACGGTGTTGCCCGCCGCGATGGCGATCGGGAAGAACCACATCGGCACCATGGCCGGGAAGTTGAACGGCGAGATGATCGCGACCGGGCCGAGCGGCTGGCGGATCGAGTAGACGTCGATGCCGCTGGAGGCCTGCTCGGTGAAGCCGCCCTTGAGCAGCTGCGGGATGCCGCAGGCGTACTCGACGACCTCCAGACCACGGGCGATCTCGCCCAGCGCGTCCGAATGCACCTTGCCGTGCTCGGACACGATGATCGCGGCCAGTTCGTCGCGGCGGGCGTTCAGCACCTCGCGGAAAGCGAAGAGCACCGTGGTCCGCTTGGCCACCGAGGCGGTGCGCCACTCGGCGAAGGCCGAGGCGGCCGCGGCCACGGCCTGGTCGACCTCGGCGGTCTCGGCGAAGTCGACGTGGCCGGAGACCTGGCCGGTGGCCGGGTCGAAGATGTCACCGCGGCGGGGCGCCGCGCCGGCGGTGGCGACGGGCTTGCCGCCGATCCAGTGAATGATGTGCTTGCTCAAGGTCCGTCTGCCTCCGAAGTCCCGGGCGGCGTCCTGCCACCGGTCCGGTCTGGCGCCGCCCGCGAGAGGGTCGGGCGACGGGAATTCACGGGGCTACCGCGCTCGTCTCCCAGTCTGGTGGCCGCCCCGGCGAGGCTCAACGAACAGGCTGACGGGGATCCCGGATTCAGCCTTACAGGTCGTCCGGTCGTTGCTCCGAACGCGGGAACTGGCGGCCCCGGGGCTCAGGATTCCTCGTCTTCCAGGTACGGGTCGTGCAGCCCGTCCGCCGCCTCCTGGGTCTCCAGCAGGTCAAGCCGCAGGTCCTGTGCCCAGGCCAGCGCCCAAAGCTTCAGCCCGTCCACCGCCCCGGCCTCGACGCCCCGGGCGCGGAAGCGGCCGTCCGCCGCCTCGGCCAGCGTCTCCAGCCGGTCGGCGAGCGCGGTGGGCTGGAATTCCGGGTCCAACTCACCGGCCAGCGCTAGCAGTTCACCCTCCCGGTAGCAGCGGGTGAGGGCGTGCACGTCGATCAAGTCGCGCGGCATGCCCCGGTCGACCAGCAGCGCGGTGGTGAGCGCCGCCGCGTCCTCCAGCGCGACCACCGGCAGCACCACCGGCGGCTCGTCCGGCGCCGGGGCGCCCAGGTCGAGCCGGACCGGCCGGTGGCCGAGCGGTTCCTTCCGCAGCTCCACCGAGTGTGTGCGCCCGCCCAGCGCCAGCCGTACGGTCAGCTGCTCCAGGCGCGGCGTGCCGGGCCGCTCGGCGACCCCGCCGCCCGCCGCGCGGTACGCCTCGGCCAGCGCGGCGGCCACCTCCGGCAGGTCGGCGCCGCCGGTCGCCAGGGTGAGCCCGTCCTGCGGGCAGGCCACGACCCCGTGGGCGCGCAGCGCGTGCCCGCCGGCCAGCGCCAGCCCGTACCGGGCGCAGGCGGGCGCGGCCAGGGCGGCCAGGCGCAGCTGGGCGGGGCCCGGCCGGAGAGAGGAGTCGACGGTGTGCGGAGCGGTGGTCACGCGTCCAGTCTGACGCGACCGCCCGCCCCGCGCGCCATGCCGGGGAACGCGCGGGTGCTCACCAGCCGGTGAGCCCGGCCGCCGCCTCGTGCAGGACGAGCTCCAGCAGCACCGGATCGTTGAGTCGCCCGGAGCCGTCGGGCGGGACCAGCCAGCGCACGGCCCGGCTGCTGCGTTCGGGGTGCGGAACGACGATCCAGGTGCCCTCCCCCGCGCAGCGCACGCTGGTGCCGACCCAGCGGGCGGCGGTGCCGACCGGCACCAGGAAGCTGACGTGCTCGTCCCCGAGGTCGGTGAGGACCGGCCCCCAGGAGCCACTGTCCAGGACGTCCAGGGCCGGGCGGCCGAGCCGTCCGGGGACGGACAGGACGTCCCAGCGACGTCCGGCCGGTAGCAGCATCAGGCCCAGCCCGATGCGTTCCCACTGTGCCCGGAAGGCCTCCGGGTCCGGTGCCACCTGGGCGAGCCAGTGCATTCCGGTGCTCTCCATGTCGTGTCCCCGCTTCCTGCCGTTCGTCCTGGTCGGGCACGGCGGGAGACCGAGACCCGCCGTCACCGACAAGAGGCGGACGACGGGTCCCTCTTACACGGGTCGCACGAACCAGGTCGCACGGCCCGGATCGCCTGACACGAGTCGCGTCACGCCGATGCCTGACACAGGTCGCGTCACGCGGATCGCCTGACACGGGTCGCGTCAGCGCATCACGGGACGGGGAGCGGGTTCAGCTGTCGAAACCGAGCCCCAGCCGGTCGAGCGTGCGCAGCCAGAGGTTGCGGTGGCCCCCGTTGCGGTCGGCCCGCTCCAGCGAGCGGGTGGTGATCTCGATCCCGGCCCAGCGCACCGGTTCGGGCGGGAACGGCAGCGGCTTGGAGCGCACCATGTCCAGCGCGGTGCGCTCGGTGCGCTCGCCCGCGAGCAGGTCGAGCATCACCTCGGCGCCGAAGCGGGTCGCGCCGACGCCGAGCCCGGTGTAGCCGACCGCGTAGGCGACCTTGCCCCGATACGCGGTGTCGAAGAACGCCGAGAATCGGCTGCAGGTGTCGATGGCCCCGCCCCAGGCGTGGGTGAAGCGCAACCCCTCCAGCTGCGGGAAGCAGCGGAAGAAGTGGTTGGCCAGAGTGCGGAAGGTCTCCGGCCGCTGGTCGTACTCGTGCCGGACGTGGCCGCCGTAGTGGTAGACCGCGTCGTAGCCGCCCCAGAGGATCCGGTTGTCGGCGGAGAGCCGGAAGTAGTGGAACTTGTTGGCGCTGTCGCCGAGCCCCTGCCGGCCGCGCCAGCCGATCGCGGCGAGCTGCTCCTCGCTGAGCGGTTCGGTCATCAACGCGAAGTCGTACACCGGCACGACGTACGGACGGACGCGCTTGAGCAGGGACGGGAACACGTTGGTGCCGAGCGCGACCCGGCGGGCGAACACCCGGCCGTACGGGGTGCGGGCGGCCATGCCGCTGCCGTACTCCCGCAGGTCGGTGGCCCGGGTGTGCTCGTAGACGCGGACGCCCTGGCTCAGGCAGGCGTCCTTGAGGCCCCAGGCGAGCTTGCCGGGGTGGACCATCGCCACGCCCTCCTTGTCCCAGAGGCCGCCGAGGAAGGTCGGCGAGTTCACCTCGGCGCGCAGCTGGTCGGCGTCCAGGACGGTGATGTCGAAGCCGTACCGGGCGACGGCCTCGGCGATCTCGTGCAGTTCCTCGACCTGGTGGGGCTGGGTGGCGACGTCGATCTCGCCGGTGCGCTCCCATTCGGCGTCGATGCCGTAGCGCTTGACGGCGGCCTCGATGCCGTCGAGGTTGGCGGCGCCGAGGCGTTCCAGCTGGGCGAGTTCGGCGGGCCAGCGCTGCAGGCCGTTGCCGAAGCCGTGCGTGAGGCTGGCCGCGCAGAATCCGCCGTTGCGCCCGGACGCGGCCCACCCGACCTCGTTGCCCTCGACCAGCACGACGTCCAGTGAGGGGTCGCGTTCCTTGGCGATGAGGGCGGTCCACAGGCCGGAGTAGCCGCCGCCGACGACCAGCAGGTCGCAGGTGGTGTCGCCGACCAGGGCGGGCAGCGCCTCCGGCCGGCCGGGGTCCTCCAGCCAGAAGGGGGTGGGCCTGGCGTCACTGAGTGCGCGGGCGGAGTCCATGCATTATCAGCCACTTTCTACGGATAGATGACAGTTGCGGGCCGCCGCTGACCGACCGTGCGTCAGGTCGCGTCCGGCGGTACGCCGGGCCTTCCGCCAGGCGCGCCGTTCGGCGTTCGGCGTTCGGTCAGGCGGTGGCCTTCCGACGGCTGCCGAGCCACTGTCCGGCGACGGTCAGCGCGACCGCGGCGACGAACATCGCGGTGCCGATGACGTTCACCTGCACCGGGATGCCGCGCTGCGAGGCGCCCCAGACGAACATCGGGAAGGTGACCGTGGTCGGGCCCGAGTTGAACTGGGTGATGATGAAGTCGTCGAAGGAGAGCGCGAAGCTGAGCAGCGCCCCGGCGGCGATGCCGGGCGCGGCCAGCGGCAGGGTGACCCTCAGGAAGGTCTGGGTGGGGGTCGCGTAGAGGTCCTGGGCGGCCTGTTCGAGCCTCGGGTCCATGCTCATCACCCGCGCCTTGACCGCCGTCACCACGAAGCTGAGGCAGAACATGATGTGCGCGATGAGGATGGTGGTGAAGCCGAACGGGATGCGCATGTTGAGGAACAGCGTCCCCAGCGAGGCGGCCATGACCACCTCGGGCATGGCCATCGGCAGGAAGATCATCGCGGTGGTGGCCGAGCGGCCGCGGAAGCGGTAGCGGGCCAGCGCGAAGGCGACCATGGTGCCGAGCACGGTGGCGCCGATGGTGGCGAGCACCGCGATCTGCAGGCTGAGCGAGAGCGACTGGCACATGTCGGCCACGCCGCAGGGGTTGGTCCAGGCGTCGGTGGAGAACTCGTTCCACTCGTAGTTGAACTTGCCGACCGGCTTGTTGAACGAGAAGGCCAGCACGACCAGGTTGGGCAGCACCAGGTAGGCGAGGGCCAGCAGGCCGGCCAGCACCACCAGGTGGGCGCGGATCCACTTGAAAATCCGGGACATCAGACCAGTTCCTCCGTCCCGGCCTTGCGCATGTAGACCGTCACCATGCCCAGGATCAGGGCCATCAGGATGAAGCTCAGCGCGGCAGCCGTGGGGTAGTCGAGCACGTTCAGGAACTGCTTCTGGATGCCGTTGCCGACCATCTGCTCGCTCGGCGAGCCCAGCAGCTGGGCGTTGATGTAGTCGCCGGAGGCCGGGATGAAGGTGAGCAGGGTACCCGCGACCACGCCGGGCAGCGAGATCGGGAAGGTGACCTTGCGGAAGGTGGTGAACGGCCGGGCGTACAGGTCGCCGGCGGCCTCGTGCAGCCGGGGGTCGATCCGCTCCAGCGAGGTGTACAGCGGCAGGACCATGAACGGCAGGAAGTTGTAGGTCAGGCCGCAGACCACGGCGAGCGGGGTGGCCAGCACCCGGTCCCCGGAGGTGAGGCCGAGCGCGTTGGTGACGTCCAGGACGTGCAGGGTGTCGAGCGCTCCTACCACCGGGCCGCCGTCGGACAGGATGGTCTTCCAGGCCAGCGTGCGGATCAGGAAGCTGGTGAAGAACGGCGCGATGACCAGGATCAGGATGACGTTGCGCCAGCGCCGGTTCGCCTTGAAGGCGATGGTGTACGCGAGCGGGTAGCCGATGGCCAGGCAGAGCACGGTGGCGATCGCCGCGTAGGAGAACGAGCGGACGAAGTGCCACTTGTACTCGACCAGGGCGTCCCAGTAGGTCGATATGTGCCAGGTGACCTTGAAGCCCTCTTCGAGCGAGCCGGTCTGCAGCGAGGTGGACGCCTGGTAGACCATCGGCACGGCGAAGAACACGACCAGCCAGGCGATGCCGGGCAGCAGCAACCAGTACGGGGTGAGCTTGCGCCTGGGCTTCGGCTCCTTCGACGGCAGCGGGCCGCGGTCCGGCGGTACGGCCTGCGGCGGCGCGGCCGGGGTGGTGGCGGTCATGCGGCCTCCTCCGCGGTGCCCGCGTCGATCGCCTGCGAGGCGTCCAGGGCGAAGGAGTGCGCCGGGTTCCAGTGCAGCAGCACGTTGGCGCCGGGGACGATCCGGGCGTCGCGCTCCATGTTCTGCTCGAAGACGGTGACCTCCTGGCCCCCGTCGGTGCGCACCACGTACTGGGTGGAGACGCCGATGAAGCTGGAGTCGACGACGGTGCCGGCCAGCTCGTTGCGGCCCTCGGCGACCTTCTCGGAGGCGTGGGTGATGGTGATCTTCTCCGGGCGCACGCCCAGGTGGACCCGCTTGGCGTCGGTGGCGCAGCGGGCCTTCGGCACCGCGAGGCGGACGCCGGCCACGGTGAGCAGCAGGTCCGCGCCCGCACCGCCGGTGACCTCGGCGGGCAGCAGATTGGACTGGCCGAGGAAGTTGGCCACGAAGGTGGTGGCGGGGTTCTCGTACAGCTCGGCGGGCGCGCCCAGCTGCTCGACCCGGCCGCCGTTCATCACCGCGATGGTGTCGGCCATGGTCATGGCCTCCTCCTGGTCGTGGGTGACGTGCACGAAGGTGATGCCGACCTCGGTCTGGATCCGCTTGAGCTCCAGCTGCATCTGGCGGCGCAGCTTGAGGTCGAGGGCGCCGAGCGGCTCGTCCAGCAGCAGCACCTGGGGGTGGTTGATCAGGGCGCGGGCGACCGCGACGCGCTGTTGCTGGCCGCCGGAGAGCTGGTGCGGCTTGCGCCGGGCGTACTGGCCGAGCTCGACCAGCTCCAGCATCTCGTCGACCTGCTTCTTGACGTCCTTCCGGCCGCGGCGGCGCAGGCCGAAGGCGACGTTCTCGAAGATGTCCAGGTGCGGGAAGAGCGCGTAGCTCTGGAAGACGGTGTTCACCGGCCGCTTGTACGGGGGCAGGGCGGTGACGTCCTGTCCGCCGATCAGCACGGTGCCGGAGGTGGGCTCCTCCAGGCCGGCGATCATGCGCAGGGTGGTGGTCTTGCCGCAGCCGGAGGCGCCGAGCAGGGCGAAGAAGGAACCCTGGGGGACGGTCAGGTCGAGCGGGTGGACAGCGGTGAAGGAGCCGTAGGTCTTGCCGATGCCGGTGAGGCGGACGTCGCCGCCGGCCGCGTCGCGCAGCTGGTCTGTCATGGGGTGTCTTCCTGGGATCTCTGCCGTGAGCGGGGGTCAGGCGCCGATGAGCTTGGAGAACTTCTGCTCGAAGTCGCTCTCCTCGCCCTCGGCGAGCGTGCGGAACACGTGCGCCTTGGCCGCCATCTCGGGGGTGGGTACGACCAGCGGGTTGGCCGCGCTGTCCGGGGCGAGGGTGGCGAGCTCGTCCTTCATCCCGGTGACGGCGGAGACGAAGCCGATGCCCGCGACCAGCTGCGCCGCGATCTTCGGCTGATAGTAGAAGTCGATCAGCTTTTCCGCGTTCGTCTTGTGTCGCGCCTTGGCCGGGACCAGCATGTTGTCGGTCGAGGAGAGGTAGCCCTTCTCCGGGATCACGAACTCGATGTCCGGGTTGTCGGCACGCAGTTGGATCAGGTCGCCGCCCCAGGCGACGCACGCGGCGATGTCGCCGGAGGAGAGCTCCTGGCCGTAGTCGTTGCCGGTGAAGCGCCGGATCTGCTTGCTGTCGACGGCCTTCTGCACCCGGGCGATCGCGCCGTCGTAGTCGTCCGCGCTGAACTTCGCCGGGTCCTTGCCCATGTCCAGCAGGACCATCCCGATGCTGTCGCGCATCTCGGACAGGAAGGTGACCCGGCCCTTGAGGTCGGGGTCGTCCAGCAGCTGGGAGACGCTGGTGACCTCCTTCCCCTTGGTCGCCTTCCGGTTGTACGCGATGACGGTCTGGATGCCGGCCCACGGGTAGGAGTAGAGCCTGCCCGGGTCCCAGTCGGGGGCGCGGAAGCGGGGCTCGACGGTGGTGATCGCAGTGGTGACGTTCGCCGGGTCGAGCTTCTGCGCCCAGCCGAGCCGGATCAACCGGGCGGCCATCCAGTCGGTGAGCACCATCAGGTCGCGGCCGGTGTCCTGGCCCGACGCGAGCTGCGGCTTGACCTTGCCGAAGAACTCGACGTTGTCGTTGACGTCCTCGTTGTACTTGACCTTGATGCCGGTGGCCGCGGTGAAGGCGTCCAGGGTGCCGTGCTTCTGCTTGTCCTTCTCGTCGGTGTCCACATACAGCGGCCAGTTGGAGAAGTCGACCTCCTTCTCGCTGTCCGAGAGGTCCTTGGCGGCGTTGGCGGTCGAGTCGCCGGTCGCCCGGGGCG
>NZ_JBEXKB010000147.1:0-9362 GCF_040609455.1 Kitasatospora sp. NPDC004669 | reverse complement strand
CGACACGGACGACCGCACACGGCACCGACCCGGAACGACCCGACCCCACCCCCGAGCGAGAACACCCAACAGGCCACACCGCAAACACACACCCCCGGCACCAGTGCTCACCTCCCCTCAACAGGAGAAACACGCCCGACACGCACCCCTCAAACGCGGCAGCGCAGCAGCTCCAACGGCGGACTCGCAAGCACATCCACCCAGAACTCCTCACCGAACTCCCGGACACCCGCATCGGACACCTGCAGCGGGACCCACTCCAGCCCACGGAACCCGGCCGCCCGCAGACACCCCTCGTAGACCTCGCGACGAGGGGCCGCGCCGACGATACTGATCGGCCAGGGGTCGAGGAGTGCCGTGATCCGCACCCGCGGACCGGTCTCGATCTCCTCGCCGGTCAACTCGCAGCGGAAACCGTACTTCTCCAGAGACTCGCAGTCGAACCCGTAATCGGGCTTCTGCGCGAGCACGAAGAAGTCCCCACCCGATACCAGACTCCGATGGATGTTGCGACACATCCGCTCCATCGCCGCGATGTCCTGCGCGTAATTGAGGCACTGCACTCCCAACGCGACGTCGAAACTCCGGCCCAGCGGCTCCAACTCGGCCACGTCACCGACCTCGTAGCGCACACCCAACGGATCCCGCCGCTCGAACTCCCGCGCAGCAGCGATCATCTCACCGGAGATGTCGACGCCGAAGACGTCCGTGGCACCACGCCGCTTGAACTCCCGGCTGTAGAAACCGGTACCGCACGCCAGGTCGAGAACCGACTTGCCGCTCACGTCCCCAACCATGCCCAGGAAGCTCGGCACCTCCCCGTAACGGATCAACGGCAGGGATTTGAAACCCTCGAACACCTCGCCGATCCCGTCATACTGCTGCACCCCCATGTGCCGCCCCCTTCTCTGAGTCGTCCTCCGCTCGGCCGCACCGGCCCTCCGGATCCGGAGGCGCGCCCGCGCTCCGTCGTGGCGGAAAGTCTCCCCGGCCCGGCCTGAGCCGCCGTACTCGCGGATGACACAAAGAAGTTGACCGGTCGACACGGGACGCGCCCTCGTATCGCCCAAGCGGGTCGACAGACGGGGGGTCTGTACGGTCGGTCTTCGGTGTTACTCAGCCCAGGCGGAGCCCTTGATGACCTCGGCGACGTCGCCGCGCTCGAAGCCCGGGACGAAGTGGGCCAGGATGTCGGCCTTGACGTTGCCAAACGTGGTGTCGGGACGGTCCTTGATGCCGTCGGTGAACGCGGCGAGGATGCGGTTCTCGAAGTCGGGCCGGGGGTGCGCGGCGACCACCGCCACGCGCTGTCGGTCCGTGACGGCGCGGTAACCGATGCCCAGGACGTCCAGCTCCACACCGCGGGTGACCGGGGCGATCTCAGGCGCCATGTGCAGGGGGATCTCCGGGGTGGTGTGCAGGGCGACGGCGGTCCAGACCCGCTGAGCCGGCTCGCCGCTGATGCCGTGGGCCTCCAGGAATCGGCGGGCCTCGTCGGCGCCGTCGATCTCCGCGCGTCGGGGAGGACGCCGCGCCGCGCGGACCGAACCCGCACGAGCCGACCCGCCGGCTCCAGCCGGAGCCGTCCTACGTCCGACCGACCATGGCGGCGGGTTGGACGATGCGGTCGAACTCTTCGGCGCTGATGTAGCCGGAGGCCAGCGCCGCCTCGCGCAGGGTGCTGTCCTCGTCGTTGGCCTTGTGGGCGATCGCCGAGGCCCTGTCGTAGCCGATCACGGGCGAGAGTGCGGTGACCAGCATGAGTGACCGGTCGACGTAGCCGTCGATCTGCTCCCGGTTGAGCCGGGTGCCCTCGATGCAGAACTCGCGCATCTTGGTGCAGGCGTCGGCGAGGATGGTCGCCGCGTGCAGGAAGTCGTTGATGATGACCGGGCGCATGGCGTTCAGCTCGAAGTTGCCCTGGGAGCCGGCGAAGGCGATGGCCGTGTCCTCGGACAGCACCTGGATGCAGACCATGACCATCGCCTCGCACTGGGTCGGGTTGACCTTGCCGGGCATGATCGAGGAGCCCGGCTCGTTCGCCGGGAGGATGAGTTCGTCGAGGCCGCAGCGGGGTCCGGAGGACAGCCAGCGGATGTCGTTGGCGATCTTCATCAGCGGCACGGCCAAGGCCCGCAACCCGGCGGAGGCGCCGACCATGGCGTCCAGGCCGCCCTGGGCGGCGAACTTGTTCTGCGCGGTGATGAACGGGTAGCCGGTCGCGGTGGCGATCTCGGCGGCGACCTGCTCGCCGAATCCAGGTGGGGCGTTCAGCCCGGTCCCGACCGCTGTGCCGCCCATGGCGAGTTCGTTCAGGCCCTCGGCGGACCTGGTGGCCTGGCCGATGGCTTGTTGCAGCTGACGGGCGTAGCCGGACCATTCCTGCCCCACGGTGAGGGGGACGGCGTCCTCCAGATGGGTGCGGCCGATCTTCACCACATCGTGCCACTGCTGTGCCTTGGTCTCGATGGCCCGTTGCAGCGCCTGCACGCTGGGCAGCAGGTGCTCGTGGATCTCCTTGACCGCGGCGATGTGCATGGCGGTGGGGAAGGTGTCGTTGGAGGACTGCCCCAGGTTGACGTGGTCGTTGGGGTGGATCGGGACCTTGCTGCCCAGCTCTCCGCCGAGGAGTTGGATGGCACGGTTGCTGATCACCTCGTTGGTGTTCATGTTGGACTGCGTGCCGGACCCTGTCTGCCAGACGTACAGCGGGAAGTGATCGTCCAGTTCGCCCGCGATGACCTCGTCGGCCACCCGCTGGATCAGGTCGGCCTTCCAGGCCGGCAGCCGCCCGGCGTTCCCGTTGACACGGGCGGCTGCCTTCTTGACGTAGCCGTAGGCGTGGTAGACCGCTTTGGGCATCCGGTCGTCCCCGATGGAGAAGTGGATCAGGGACCGTTGCGTCTGGGCGCCCCAGTAGCGGTCCGCGGGGACATCGACGGCGCCCATGGAGTCGGTCTCCCGCCGGGTCCCGGTCGCGTGCAGTCCGACGGGGATGTCAAGGATCTTCGGAGCTTCGTCCTGACCGGCCGACCCGGTCCGGTCCACGCCGTGGTGCTCTGTGGTCATGACGTCGCTCCGTCGGCGTAGACCGGCTGCCACATGGCCTCCCGGACGGCCTTTCCGACGTCGGTCGGCTTGCAGGTGGCCACGCCGTCGTCGAGCGCCGCCTGGACCACCACGGTCGCGGTGATCGCCGAGGACTCCCGGAGGTTCTTCACGGGAGGCAGCAGGGAGGCGCCCGGCTCCGACGGGTCGACCTGGTCCGCGACAGCCTGCGCAGCCGCGAGCAGCATGGCCGCGGTCACCTGGGACGCGCCGGAGACGATCGTGCCCAGGCCGAGTCCCGGGTAGAGCAGCGCGTTGTTGGCCTGCCCGATCCGGTAGGTCACACCGTCGTGTTCCACGGGCGGGACGGGGATGCCGGTCGCCACGAGCGCCTTGCCCCTGGACCAGGCGATGACGTCGGCGGGCATGGCCTCGATCCGGGAGGTGGGGTTGGAGATCGGGAAGATGACCGGCCGCTCGGTACCCTCGGACATGGCCTCGACGACCTCGCGGGTAAACGCACCGTGCACGGTGGAAGTGCCCAGCAGGATCGTCGGATTGACCCGCCGAACCGTTTCCAGGAGCGGGATCGCGCCGTCGTGCCGCCCCCAGTCCGCGACCTCGGCCGGATCGCGCGCGTAGGTCTGCTGGAAGTCGCGCAGGTCGGTCATGTCCCGGGTGAGCAGCCCTTGCCTGTCGATCAGCCACACCTGGGCGGTGGCCCGCTCCGGATCCGCGCCGTCGCGGACCATCGCGTCGCGCAGCTGGTCCGCGATGCCCACCCCGGCGGTCCCGGCGCCGAAGACGACCAACTTCTGGTCCCGCATCCGCACGCCGGTGACCTTGACCGCGGACAGCGCTGCGGCCAGCGTGATGGCTCCGGTGCCCTGCATGTCGTCGTTGAAGATCCGATAGCGGCCGCCGTACTGCTCCAGGATGCGCCGTGCGTTGCTGGGACCGAAGTCCTCGAAGTGCAACAGCGCGTCGGGAAACGTGGACGATGCCGTCTCCAGGTACTTCTCGATGAACGCGTCGTAGTCGGCGCCACGGACACGGGGGTGTCGGTTGCCCAGATACAGCGGGTCCTCCAGCAACGATGTCCGATCCGTGCCGACATCCAGCGACACGGGAACGACGCGACGCGGGTCGATGCCGGCGGCGGCCGTGTACACCGCGAGCTTGCCGACCGAGATCAGCATGCCTCCCACGCCCCAGTCGCCGATACCCAGGATCTCCTCCGCGTCGGTGCACACGATCAGGTCGACGTCCTCTGGCCCGAGTTGAAGCGTGGCGAAGGCCTTCTGCATGTCGTCGGGCCGGTCGATGGACAGGAAGATGCCGCGCGGACGCCGGTACTCGTGGGAGTACTTCTCGATCGCCTCGCCCACGACGGGGTCGTAGACGATCGGCAGCAGCTCTTCGAGGTGATCGGTGAGGAGCTTGAAGTAGAGGGTTTCGTTGCGGTCGTGCAGCTGTTCCAGGTAGACGTTCTTGGCGAGGTCGCTCCCCTGGACCTTCAACTGCCGGTAGGCACGTTGAGCCTGCCGCTCGAGCGCGAGCACTCCGGCAGGCAGTCGTCCGGTGAGGCCGAGGGCCTCCCGCTCCTCCTGGGTGAAGGCGACTCCGCGGTTACGCAGCGGATCCACCAGGACGCTGGGGACGGCGGGGGTCCGCGCGTGGCTCTCGGTCATGAGATCCTCCTCCATGCGAATGCCGTCTCAGCTCCGACCGGGATGGCTGGGGGCATGAACGCAGGACGGCGCGGCCCCGGTTGCTCGACCACTCGCACTCGACCGCTCGCGGGAGCGCCGCGTGGCGAGACGCCGTCGATTTCGCCGCGGCGCCTCATCCGCCACTCTGTCTTCAGGCTAACCACCGGCCGACCGGTCGGCGACTTCAACCAGGACGATGTCCCTGGTCACGGTGCAGCCGATCATGGTGAGGGCCTGCGCCCGGGGCGCGTACTCGGCTGACCTGCCGCTCCCTGCTGTGGAGCAGGCCCTCATGCAACTCTCCGAAGTCCAGCAGCGCGATCAGGGGTCAGAAGCCATCGACTTCGACGACGGCCGCCGCGAAGGCCTTCGGAGCCTCCTGCGGAACGTTGTGCCCTGCCTCCAGGGTCTTGTGCGCGTATTTGCCGGCGAACTTCTTGCGATAAGCCGATCCATTTCCCGGAGGCGTGAACGGATCGTGTGCGCCGTCAATGGTGATCGTCGGCACCTTGATGACAGGGGCTGTGGCGAGGCGTTCCTCGAGGGCGTCGTACCGGGGCTCACCCTTGGCCAGGCCAAGTCGCCAGCGGTAGTTATCGATCACGATTTTGACGTAATCCGGGTTGTTGAATGCGGCGGCCGTGCGATCGAAGGTCGCCTCGTCGAAGTTCCAGGTCGGGGAGTTGAACTTCCACACAAGCTTGGCCAGGTCGCGTCGGTACTTCTCGAGGCCGAGCACGCCCCTGTCGGTGGCGAAGTAGTACTGATACCACCACGCCCATTCACTCTTCGGCGCCGTCGGCACCTTGTTGGCCTCGACGTTGACGATCAGATACCCGGTCGTCGAGATCAGTGCCTTGCAGCGCTCCGGCCAGAGGGCCGCTACGATGTCGGCCGTCCGTGTTCCCCAGTCATATCCGGCGAGGATGGCCCTGTCGATCCCGAGGGCGTCCATCAGGGCGATGAGGTCGAGAGCGAACGCCGACTGTTGGGCTTTTCTGGGCGTTTCGCTCGAAAGGAACCGCGTGGCGCCATGGCCGCGCAGATAGGGGACGACCACCCTGTACCCCTTCGCCGCGAGCAGGGGCGTGACCGCGACGTAGCTGTGGATGTCGTAGGGCCAGCCGTGCAGGAGTACGACCGGCCGTCCGTTCGCAGGTCCGGCTTCGACGTATCCCACGCTCAGGTCGCCGGCATTGATCTGCTTCACCGGACCAAGGAATCCGCCGGCCCCCGAACCGGCCACGGGAGACGCCGCAGACCTTCCCGTTTCGGACTGAGCTTGCGCGTCACCAGTCATACCGAGTTGGGCCGCCACGGCAGTCGCGGCAGCGGCGCCAAGGAATTTACGACGGCTGTGTGTGATTCCCTCGGGCATTTCCATCGATGAACCTCCTCGCCTGAGGCGACGCCGACGGGCCGCCGATCGCGTGACACGGTGAACGTGGCACAGGGAATCGGCCGGCAATCGCAATTCGCCTGACGTCCGTACCCGGTTTCCGTCATTTTCGTGGGCCCTCGCGCCGGCGCCTCGCCTCTGCCATGCAACACCCGTCAGAGTGACGGCGCAACAGCGGTGAGTGATGCACGGCTTGCGGGGGAAAAGGAGCGCCCCGAGCAGCACGCGACTGCGAGGGCGCCGACGTTGCTGCCGGCCCTGGCCTCCACCGGGTCACAGAAGGTCTCCAATCCCGGGACCACATCGGCCAGGACATCCACGACCCCGCGTGGCCCGAAGAGCCACAGTCCAACTGCCCGTCCCGACATGCCACCCCCAGAGCCTCGTGGCCCAGGTGTCGCCGGGACCCGGCTCCACCAGCTCCCGGCGGCGGACGTCTGAGCATTGCGAGGCACGGCCCAGGCTCGGAATCGGTTCCAGTGCCGGAGCGCTCCGGCGGTAGAGTCCAGGCCCATGTGGGAGGGACTGGACGAGATCGACTGGGCGGGGCACAGACACAACTACGGCTCCGCGACGGACGTGCCCGGTCTGCTGCGCCGCTGCGCCGGGCCGGACCCGCGGGAGGCCGGCGCCGCCGCCGGCGCGTTGGACAACGCCCTCTTCCACCAGGGCGGTTGGATCTGCTCCGCCGCCTCCGCCGCGCTGCCGTACCTCCTCAGGCTGGCCGCCCGAACGGATGTCCCGACCCGGGTCGACCTGCTGGAACTGATGACGGAACTGAGCACTGCGGCTCAGCACGTCGCGGCGAACCGGGTGGACCCTGGCTGGGAGCCGGCCTGGGAGCGGGCGCTGCCCGACGCCCTGAGCCTCCTCTCCGATCCCGAGCCCGGGATCCGCCGCTCCGCCGTCCACCTTGTCGGCGTGTCAGGCGGCCCGGGCGAGCTGATCCTGCCCGCGCTGCTGACGCAGTGGGGTGTCGAGCACGACGCCGCCGCCCGCCTCGACCTCGCCATCGCCATCGGGGCCGCCACCCGGCGCCCACCGACCGGCGGCCGGGTCGCCGAGGCCCTCGCCCTCCTGCACGGCCTGCTGGACGACCCCGAGCCGCAGCTGCGGCTGGCGGCCGTCCACGCCCTCGCCCCGGCCGACCCCGAGCTCGCGCCCCGGCACCTCGGCCTCGTCCTGGACGCGGTCCGCGACCCCGGCGTGGAGGTGTGGCGGGAAACCAGCGAGGCAGGCTGCGGGGTAGTCGCGATCCAGGACTGGACGGCGGACCTGTTCCCGGACGACCTGTTCCCGGACACCCTGGTCTCGTACGTCCTCGGTCTGCTGGCCGACCACCCCGACCCACAGCAACGTGCCGGTGCGTTGTCGCTGGTCGGCGGGCTACTCTCCCGCCGTCGCTCCCCGGCGCCCGATCTGCTACCGGGCATCGCCGCCCGGCTGGACGACCCGGACACCGAAGTCCGGTACCGTGCAGCCGAGTTGCTCGCCTGCCTCGGACCGTCCGCCGTGGCCCACGCCGACGCGGTGGCCGAACTGATCGACGACAGTGCCGCCCTGACGACCCGCACCGGCGAATCCGTCGCCGACGCGGCGATATGGGCGCTCGCGCGCATGGGCGACCCGCGCTGCGTCCCCGCTCTCACCGACCGGCTCACCGGCACCAGGCTCGGCTTCCACACCTCATCCCGGCACCACTCCCGTCTCGGCAACGGCCACTGGCCCCACCTCCCGGCCCTCCACGAGCTGCTGATCCCGCTGCGGGGCCACGCAGCGGCCCTCGTCCCCGCGATCCGCACCCGGCTGCCCGGCGCCGACCACGGTCTGCTGGTCCGCTCGCTCTGTGAGGTGCTCGCCGCCTGGGGCCCGGTCGCGAGCACCGCCCTACCGGAGCTGCTCGACCTGCTCGACGGCGAGTCGACCTGGACGCACGCCGCGACCGCCCTGGCGGGCATCGGCCCGGCGGGCGGCGCGGCCCGCGAGTCCCTGCTCGCCCACGCCACCGCCGGCGGTCGCGACGCCGACCTCGCGGCCTGGTCCTACTGGCGCCTCGGCGGCGACCCCGACGCCGCGCTCGCCGTCCTGGGCCCCGCCGCCACCGAGGGACGCTTCCCCGGCCCCGCCCTGCGCCGCCTCGCCGAGCTCGGCCCGCACGCCACCCCGTACGCGCACCGGCTGCGCGAGATGGCGGCGAGCGACGACGCCTGGGTCAGCGTCGAGGCCGCCTACGCCCTGTGGTCCGCCACCGGCGACACCGGCACCGCCGTCCCGGCGCTCCTCACCGTTTGCCGCCCCCTCACCCAGGGCTCCTACCTCCCGGCCATGCTGGCCGCCGTCCGCCACCTCACCCACATCGGTCCGGCCGCCCACCCCGCCGCCACCCTCCTGGCCCAGGCCCTCACCCTCGACGACCGCCTCAGCACCTCCGCCGACTGGCGCGCCTTCGTCGACGACGAGGCGATCCGGGCCGCCGTCACCGAGCTGGTCACCGCCGCAACACCCCCGGCCGACCCCCGCGCCGCCCCGTGACGGGCATCGTGTGGAAGAAATTTCGAGAAATCCGTCCCGCCGTGTCGATCCGCGACCCTCGCCGTTCGACCTAGGGCTGAGAGGGTCGAGAACCGACCCCCGATCAAGGAGACCGAAGATGGCGAAGTACATGCTGATCATGCGCGGCACGGACGAGTCCCTGGAGAAGATGATGGGGACTCCCTTCGAGGAGATGCTCGAAACCATCGGCCGCTTCAACGACGAGATGATCCGGGCCGGCGTGCTCGTCGCCGCCGAGGGCCTGGACGACCCCTCCCAGGGCGTGGTGGTCGACTACAGCGGGGAGAGCCCAGTGGTCACCGACGGGCCGTACGGTGAGACGAAGGAGCTGTTCGGCGGCTTCTACGTGATCGACGTCGCGTCGAAGGAGGAGGCCGTCGAGTGGGCCAAGCGGATCCCGGCGATCCCCGGCTCCAAGTGCGAGATCCGCCGGGTGCCGGGTATCGAGGAGTTCCCGCAGGACAACGAGTGGGTCATCAAGGAGCGGGCGTGGCGCGAGCGGACCGGCCAGCTCTGATGGACGCAGCCACGGACGGCCCGCCGCGCCCCCCCGCGGCGCCCCGCGGCCGCCAGGCCGGCAGGGGGGAAGAGAAACCCCCGGAACGACGGGCGGGGCCCCCCCACCCCCCCCCCGGAACACACCCCCCCCC
>NZ_JBEXKB010000146.1:5569-9413 GCF_040609455.1 Kitasatospora sp. NPDC004669 | reverse complement strand
ACACCCCTCGGCAAGACCCGCACCTCACACCTCGCCGCACTCGACCTGGCAGCCTGATCACCCAGCCCGGTTTACGAATTTCCCAACGGAGTCCTGAAGCCCCGGGCTTCCTCGGCAGAATCAGGTGGGACACGCCGACTCAACCGCTCGTCCACCAACTGGAGCGCTCAGTCACGATCTCTGTGACTGAGAGCTCCAGTCGGCGAGTTGAGCGTCTGCTGGGCGGTGGACGGATGCTGGGGCCGACTCACCGCGCTTCCACACCTCAGAGCATCCGCTCGGCCCTCGCCGCCCGTGCTCGCAGCGCGTCAGCCTCCTCGTGCTGCCCCCGGGCAGCCAGGATCCGGGCCCGGTACTCCATCGCGTACCCGTCACCCAGCTCCTCGGCGCGCAGGAACGCCCGCATGGCTCGCGCCAGGTCGCCGTGGTCCCGGAGGGCCACGCCCAGGGCGGTGATCGGGAACGCCTCGTCCTGCGCGAGGATCACCGGCGCCCAGCGCTCGACACCGGCCGCATCGCCACGATCGAGCGCCTGCTTGACGAGGCCCAACATGGCGTCGGGATCGCCGAGCGCCGCGGCCTTCTCCCAGACCACCTGCGCACGGTTCGCGTCACCGGCCGCCGTGTGCAGCATTCCCAGGTTGTAGCCGGCAACCACGTTCCCGGCTGCCCATGCCTTGCCCCACCAGTGCAGCGCGCCGGCCCGGTCACCCCTCAGATGCAGGGCCACCGCCAGGTTTCCCATCGCCACGTCGTCGCCCAGCTCCGCCCCAGCCGTCAGCTCGGCCAGCTCCTCGTCGGGCGGCAGCTCGATCTCGTGGGCGGCTGGCAGTCGAACCGACACCACCTCGTCGTCCGGCTCCGACCGCCGACGGAACCACCAAACCATCAGCAACCACCCCGGCAGCACAGCCGCACCGATCCCCGGCCTGCGGGCAAGCGAACATCTGTCACCCGGCGATCATGCCAGCCCCGACACTGAACGCTCAGCTCATGGGGCATCAGATCCTTCCTTCCGTCCCGGCCGGGACGGCGTCGCGCGGTGGGGCGGAGGATCCTGTTCCGCTGTTCGTTGGGCGGTTCTGTGACTTCTTCGAACCAGACGGATTTCAGGGCCCAGAAGCGGATGAAGCGGACAGCCCAGCCGGACGATCGACGGTAGAGCAATCTACTCCTATGGAGCGTGGTGTCACGAAAGCGGACAGGGATGAAAGCCACTGAGACGCCCACTCAGACCGCGCTGAACGGTACGGGCCAACGGCGCATATGCGTGGGCAGGGTCAGTAGCAGATCGCCGAGGCTGTACATCAGGTTCTCCGCGGTGAGCAGGCCGACCGCCTGGCGCTGCGTCGCGGTGAGGGGGTCGGCGGGCAGCGGAGTGCATCCGGCCAGGAAGGTGGCGATCAGGTCCGGGTGGTCGAGCATCAGGTGGACTCCGTGCTCCGCCCGGGCGTCCTTGACCGTGATGAAGCCCGGCCCCCGCCTGAAGTAGCACAGCCCGTACCGAAACGCCTGGCGCCAGGCCCGCCGACGATCGGTGGGGAGCCCGACGATCCCGCTCGGCGGCCAGAGATGGTGCAGCGGTGCGGTGTCGAGCTCGCCGCTGGCGGTGGCCGTCCAACGAACCGCCACGCCTTCCTCCAGGCAGACCCGCAGGAACGCGAGGAACGTCAGTGTGGCAAGCGGGTTCCCACCCAGGTCGACCTCGTCGCGCACGACGATGACGCCGCGCTCCACCGTGGTGCCGTAGCCAGGGTCGTGCCTGCGGATCAGGTCGGCCGCCCGATCGCCGAACACTGCGGTCACTCGGCTCCCTCCGGGAATGGGACCGGGATCTCACCGACCTCCGCGAGAGGCGTCGGGCTCATCCGCTTCGGGCAGAGGCGCGCCGGGAGGTCGCGCACCGCCAGTGCCACGACATGCTCCCCGTCGCAGTAGACGAGTCCGAGCTCCCGCAGGCCCGCCAGCGCCGCAGCCACCTCGTCCTCCGACGCCTGCCAGCCCTGTTCGGCGAGCGCCCGGAGGACGGACGGCGTGGTGCGGACCCGCTCGGTGAGCCGGTACACGGCAGCGTCCAGACCGCGCAGCAGGTGGTCGCGCGACGGCCAGCCTTGCCTGCGGTCGGCGATCCGCACCTCGTCGTCGATGTCGGCCACCATCACCAGGGACGAGGTGGTGTGCGCGGCCTGCCATGCATCGACCGCACGGTGGAGCCGAGCCTCGATCTCGCCGCGGATGCCCTGCGGCGGTGTGTCGAAGAGGTAGACCAGATCCGCCAGTTCCTCGGGCGGCAGGTCGTAGATGTGGTCGTAGACGCGGGACGGAGCCCGCTCGGCGAACCCGAGCTCCGGGCGTTCGAAGTTCGGGCTGAACCGTTCCAGCGCTATGCGTATGGTGGCGCCCGGCGGCTGCAGGTGCACCAGTGCGGGCATCTGGTCGATCACGGTCCCGTAGTCCGCGTCGCGTTCCCCGGGGAAGCCGTAGAGGTAGTTCCAACTCACCGTCAGGCCACGGTCATGGCAGTCCCGCAGCAGGCTCACGTTCCGGGCGCCGCCGACGCCCTTGTCCATGAGGTCGAGCACCCGGGCGTTGAGGCCCTCGATGCCGGGCTGGATGTGCACCACCCCGGCCGCCGCAAGCAGATCGAGCTGGTCGGGACGGAGGTTGGACTTCACCTCGTAGTGCACGCGCAAGTCCCAACCACTGGCGGCCATCCGCGGCAGCAGGTTGCGGAAGTAGCCCATGTCCAGGATGTTGTCCACCATCACCAGGTCCAGGATGCGGTGGCGCTCGATCAGGCCGGACACCTCCTGCCACACGGCGTCGGCGTCCTTGCTGCGGAAGGCGATGGCTGAGCCGTTGAGGCCGCAGAAGGTGCACTGGTGCTTCTCACCCCACCAGCAGCCTCGGGCGCCCTCAACGGCGAGCTTGGGCTCCACGAAGGTACGCGTCGGCGACGCCTCCAGGGCGCGCTGCCAGTCGGTGTAGTCGGGGGTGGGGATCAGGCCGGGCGGGACCTGTGCGGCACTCTCGGGGTTCGCCACCGGCCGGTCGCCGTCCCACCAGCACAACCCCGGCACGTCCAGTGGCGGTGTGGCCGCCGCGATGTGGTCCAGCAGCGCGGGGAAGGCGAGTTCGCCCTCGCCTCGGACGGCGAAGTCGACGAAGCGGTGGTTGCGGTGCAGTGACGCGCCCATCGGTCCGTCGCAGTTCGCCCCGCCCATGACGGTCCTCACTCCGGGTCGCCGCTGCTTGAGCAGCCGGGCGACCGCGAGGCTCGGCACGTTCTGCATGAACGTGGTGGTGAATCCCACGACGTCCGGGTCCTCGCGCAGGAGCTCGTCGACGACTCGCTCGACGAAGGGGCGCGCGTATGGGCGCATCCGACGCACTACCTCGATGTCGACGTCATTGGCCTTCGCGTAGCGGATGAGCTCGAACTCGCGCCAGCAGTCGTCGTCGTAGAGCACACCGGCGAACACCCAGTCCCCCAGCCCGTGGTGCAGGCCGGTCTCCGCGACGTGCGTGTAGTCGTGCGGGGTGAGATCCCCACCGCTCTCGGCGAGCAGGAACCCGGCCCAGTCCATCGCCGCGTGCGCCTCGGAGACCTCGGCTTCCGGTCGGGTCTGTGCCACGCGGCGGCGCAGAATGCCGATCGCCAACGAAGGCAGCTCCAGCAGCTGCCACGGCATCGACACCAGACTCAGCCTCACATCTGCTCCCGCGTCGGGCCGGGACCCCGGGGTGGGGCCCCGACCGTCGATAGGTCTGTCTCGGCTTCGGCTCAGCTGTCCCGCTCGGCGGGCGAGTCGACCCGGGACGGCGGAGCGTCGATCCGGTTACG
>NZ_JBEXKB010000146.1:0-5475 GCF_040609455.1 Kitasatospora sp. NPDC004669 | reverse complement strand
TACGCCGGCGGAGCGTCGATCCGGTACGCCGGCGGAGCGTCGATCCGGTACGCCGGCGGAGCGTCGATCCGGTACGCCGGCGGAGCGTCGATCCGGTACGCCGGCGGAGCGTCGATCCGCGGAGTCGAGTTCGAAGCCCCGCTGCTCATCACGGTCTTGGTGATCTGCATCGTAGTCACCTCCTCTCCTACAGGCGATGGCGCGCAGTGGCCCGGACATTCACATGCGTCCGGGCTCGCATGTCATGTCACTGTAATCGCCATATGGCTACTGATAAATAGTGCCGACAATGCCGACTGAGGCGGCCTCTGAGAGATACGTACGACGCAGAGAGGGCCCCGGTGCTCCGGGGCCCTCTCTGCGTGGTCCAGGCCCAGGCCGTGCTTCATCTCGCGGTAGTCGTGTTCGATCGCCCGGGGGATCCTCCCTGCGGGCCGCACCCGCAGGACACGGAACCTGGAGCGCATCGCCCCGCGGCTGCCCTGGCGACGGGTGACCTGCCGAAACGCCCGGGCCCGGGCGGCCGCTTCCCCCACGGCCGCCCGGGCCCGGGGCGTGCGCGGGCGAGTGGGGTGAGGGGCCCGACCAGGAGGCGCACCGATCTTTCACAGGTCGGGCGGATAGCGGGGGCAGGGTGGGCCGATCGGTGTGCCGTAGGTATAAAAATGACCAAACCGGGGCGCTTTCCAAGAGATCTCTCATGGACGCAGCCGAAGGTTGCCGACCATGGCTATCAATGTCCTCACCACCCCCAGGGAGACCCCGTCTCCCCCGCCGCGTGGCCGCCGAGCCCCGTGGACGTCACCCGACGACCAGCCCGGCTACGCCCGGCCCGTGCTGCTCGGGATCGCGGCCGTCGCCGCCGTGCTGTACGCGTGGAACATCGACCAGAGCCAGTACCACAGCTTCTACGCCGACGCCGTGCGCAGCATGACGGAGAGCTGGAAGGCGTTCGTGTTCGGGTCGTTCGATCCGGCGGGCACGATCACGCTGGACAAGCTGCCCGGGTTCCTGTGGCCGCAGGCGCTGTCGGCGCGCGTCTTCGGGTTCCATCCGTGGGCGCTGACCCTGCCGCAGGTGGTCGAGGGCGTGCTGTCCGTCCTGGTGCTGTACCGGGTGGTGCGGCGGTGGGCGGGGGCCAACGCGGGGCTGCTCGCGGCCGCGGCCTTCACGCTGACGCCGGTGGCCGCGGGGCTGTTCCGCACCGCGGTCGAGGACGCCGCCTTCACGCTGCTGCTCCTGCTCGCGGCGGACGCGGCGCAGCGGGCGGCCCACACGGCGCGGCTGCGTCCACTGCTGCTGGCCGGGGTGTGGGTGGGGCTGGCGTTCCAGACCAAGATGCTGGAGGCGTGGGCGGTGCTGCCCGCGCTCGCGGCGGTGTACCTGCTCGCGGCGCCGACCAGTCTCCGGCGGCGGGTAGGGCACGTCGCGCTGGCCGGGCTGGTGACGGTGGTGGTGTCGGCCTCGTGGATGCTGGCGGTCACGGTGACCCCGGCGCAGGACCGTCCGTACGTGGACGGCACGACGGACAACTCGGCGTTCAGCATGGTGGTCGGCTACAACTTCCTGAACCGGTTCTCCTCGCTGGGGATGAGCGCGGCACAGACGGGCAGCGTGCAGGCGGTCCGGGGCGGCGGCGGGGGCGGGGGCCACGCCGGCGGGGCCGGTGCGGATGGCGGTGCGGGTGCCGGTAAGGGCTCGCACGGCGGTCAGGGCACGCAGGGCTCGCAGGGTTCGCCGGCGCAGGCCTCGGCCCAGGGCCAGGGCCAGGGCCCCGGCGGCTGGGGTGGTCAGGGCGGCGGTGCGGACGACGGCGGCTGGACGAAGATGTTCGGCTCGCAGTTCGCCCCGCAGACCGGATGGCTCTACCCGCTCGCCGCTGTCGCACTGGTGTGCGGGCTGGCCTGGCGGCGCGAGCCGCGCACCGACGTGCTGCGGGCCGGCTACGTCCTGTGGGGCGCCTGGCTGGGCGTGTTCTTCCTGGTCTTCAGCGCGGGCAGCGTGGGCGGCCACAGCTACTACATGGGTGTGATCGCCGCTCCCCTGGCGGCCCTGGGCGGCGCGGGGACGGTCCTGCTGTGGCGGGGCTTCCGCGAGGGCGGCGCGCGGGCGTGGGCGCTTCCCGCCGCGATCGCCGGGACGGTCGCCTGGTCGGCCTACCTGGCCCGGGATTTCCCGACCTTCCTGCCGTGGCTGGCGCCGACCGTGATCGGCCTGGGCGTCGTGGCGCTGGCGCTGCTCGCGGCGGTCGCGCTCAAGCGTGTCACCGGGCAGGGGTTCGCGCTGGCGGGGCTGCTGGCGGGCGTCGCGGCGATGCTGGTCGCGCCGGGTGCCTGGGCGTCGTCGGTGCTGAGCTCGGCGTACGGCAACTCGGGCATGGGCACCGTCGGCCCCTCCGGGGGCGGGCACGGCGGGGGCGGGCGGCACGCGTCGCCGAAGGGGTCCACTGCTGCCACGGCAGCGCTGCGCGCGCAGTACGGCGGGGGCGGTGGCGGGTTCGGCGGTTCCTCGGAGCACCTGACGGCGCAGGAGCAGGCCCTGTTCGACTACCTGCAGGCCCACCGGGGCGGCGCCCGCTACCTGTTCGCCGCCTCCAGCTGGAGCGCCGCCTCGCCGTTCATCCTGGCGACGGGCGAGGAGGTCCTGCCGATGGGCGGCTTCAGCGGCTCGGCCCCGTCGCCGACCCTGGGGGAGTTCCAACAGCTGGTCGGCAAGGGCGAGTTGAGGTACGTGCTGCTCAGCGGCGGCGGCCGGCGCGGTGGCGGTGGCGGCGGCGAGCCGTCGGGTACGACGACGGCCGCGGAGATCCAGTCCTGGGTGCGGAGCGCCTGCACCCAGGTGCCGACCACCGACGTGCTCGGCACGGCGCCCGCCGCGGCGCCGGCGGCCGGCGGCGGGCGGGCCGATGACGGCGGCGTCATCGGCCAGCAGCTCTACCTCTGCACGCACGCGGGCTGAGAACCGCCCCGGGAGGCCGACTTCACCGGCCCCCCCGGGGCCCGGCGGCCGAAGCCCCGGGGCACGGCGCGGGCCGGCGGTGTCGGGGCCGCCGGATAAGGTGTGCCGCCCATCTGACGGCGAGTGCGAGCGAGGGGGCACGGGGTGGGGCACGGCGGTACGGGCGTGGTGGGCAGTACCACCGGGCGCGACAGCGGCCGCCCACCCCGGGCCGTCCGGGGCGGATGCGGCGCTCAGGCCTCGAGCAGCCCGGTGACCGGGCGGACGGCCTCCGGCCCCTCGACGAGCAGGCCGCCTCGAATACCGGCGCCACCTGGAGCCGGTATGCCGTCGGCGGCCACTCACGCGGATCTTTGCAGGAGCGTGCGCAGCGTGTTGAGGCAGGCGGCGATCGCGGGTTCGTGTGCCGTGTCGTGGCGAACGGCGATCTCGATCGTGCGGGCGAGGGTGCCGTCAGTGACCGGTCGCGCAATCAGTGCGGGCGGTAGGTGTGTGGCCGCCATGCGGGGGATCAGGGTGGCGTGGCCCGCGCTTTCGGCGAGAGCGATCATGGTGGAGAAGTCGGTGCAGATGTTCCTCACCTGGGGAGTGAACCCGGCTGACCGGCAGGCTTGGAGGACGGCGTCCCCGCACGCGGTCTGCGCCGGGGCGGTGGTCCACAGTGCGTCTGCGAGCTCCCGCAGGGCGATGGGAGAGCGGGCCGACAGGGCTGCGGGGTGGTCGCGGGGCAGGACGGCGACCAGGGGGTCGGTTCGCAGCGTCCGGGTTTCCACGCCCGCGGGTGGGGGCGTGGCCAGATTGTCATACCGATAGACGAGCGCGAGGTCGGCACGGCGCTGGAGCAGCAGTCGTACGGCAGCCTCGGGTTCGGCCTCGGTGATGTGGAGCTGTACATCCGGACAGGTGCCTTCCAGAGCCTTCCCGAGAGGTGCGGCCACCGGTGCGAGGGCACTGGGGAAGCAGGCGAAACGCAGGGGGCCTGCGGGGTTCTCGGCCTCGGCATGCAGGCGGATGCGAGCGCGCTCGAGAGCTGCGAGCACGTGCTCGGTATCCCCGTTCAGCCGGCGACCCGAGGCCGTGAGGTGGATGGAACGGCCGGTGCGTTCCAGCAAGCGGGTTCCGGTCTCCTCTTCCAGCAGCCGCAGCTGCTGCGAGACGGCGGAGGGAGTAACGCCATGGAGATCGGCCACGGCAGTCACCGTGCCGTGCACCTCCAGGTCACGGAGCAGAACGAGTCGTCGCACATCGAGCATCAGTCGATCTTAAACATGAGTTGTAGGAGATGTAGCTGGACACAGGGACACGTGCACGGCGACCCTGACTGCTTCAGCCCAGGCCCCGAGCAGTGCCAGGAGAGTTCCGTGCGTGCCACCGTGATCCACGGCCCCAACGACATCCGGATCGAGGAGGTGCCCGACCCGGTCGTCCGCCACCCCACCGACGCGGTGGTCCGCGTGGTGAACGCCTGCATCTGCGGCAGCGACCTGTGGGCGTACCGCGGTGTGGCGTCCCGCACGGCGGGCCAGCGGATCGGCCACGAATTCCTCGGCATCGTCGAGGCGGTCGGCTCCGAGGTCCGCGACTTCCGCCCGGGCGACTTCGTGGTCGCCCCGTTCGTCTGGTCCGACGGCAACTGCGACTTCTGCCGCGAGGGCCTGCACACCTCCTGCCCGCAGGGCGGCTTCTGGGGCGAGGTCGGCTCCGACGGCGGCCAGGGCGAGGCGGTGCGGGTGCCGTTCGCCGACGGCACCCTGGTGCAGCTGCCCAAGGAGACCGCCGGCGAGGAGAAGCTGCTGCCCGGTCTGCTCGCGCTCTCCGACGTGATGAGCACCGGCCACCACGCGGCCGTGACGGCCGGCGTGCGTCCGGGCGCCACCGTCGCGGTGGTGGGCGACGGCGCGGTCGGCCTGTGCGGCGTGCTCGCCGCCCAGCGGCTCGGCGCGGGCCGGATCATCGCGCTGGGCCGGCACGAGGCGCGCACCGCCATCGCCCGCGCCTTCGGCGCCACCGACGTGGTCGCCGAGCGCGGCGACGACGCCGTCGAGGCGGTCAAGGAGCTGACCGGCGGCCAGGGCGCGCACGCCGTGCTGGAGGCCGTCGGCACCGAGGAGTCGATGCGGACGGCGATCTCGATCACCCGCGACGGCGGCGCGGTCGGCTACGTGGGCGTACCGCACGGCGGCAGCGCCGGCGTCGACATCGGCCAGATGTTCGACCGGAACGTGTCGCTGCGCGGCGGTGTCGCCCCGGCCCGCGCCTACATCCCCGAGCTGCTGCCCGACGTCCTCTCCGGCACGATCGACCCCGGCCTGGTCTTCGACCGCACCGTCGACCTCGACGGCGTCCCGGACGGCTACCAGGCGATGGACAACCGCACCGCGCTGAAGGTCCGCATCGCCTTCTGACGTTCCGCCACGCCCATCGCGCCCCGGGCCGACCGACGGGGTCTACGTCTGATGGGCGGCGTTCTCGTCCTGACCGCCGTCCTGGCCCTCGTCACCTACCTCCTGGTCCGCT
>NZ_JBEXKB010000145.1:0-9494 GCF_040609455.1 Kitasatospora sp. NPDC004669 | reverse complement strand
GCGGGTCCCTACGGGCCTTCGGCCCTCCGTTCGCGCCTGACCTTCGGTCAGGCGGCGGACCCGCTCCGCGTGTCCGCACCCGGGCTTCGCCCGGGCGGGCCCGGCGCTCCGCGCCCGGGCTGGCACCACTCCGCTTCGCTCCATGGTGCCGAGGGGCTGATGCCCGTTCGAGTCGCTGAGCTTGAGCTTTGACTGATCTCAAAGCAGGCTAACTGGGTGAAGGGTGGCACGCCGGAGGCGCGTGCAGGCCCGCTTCACTCCTGTTGAATTGGTCTAGCCCTGGGTTCAGATCGGAGTTTCAGCTCCCTCGGGAGATGAGGTGCGCTACCTTGGCAGGGTGAGCATCGGTTCTCGATGTATTAGTCTTGGAGCGTCTGACAATCCCGCCGGAAGCGGGGTCCGCACCCGTGCATTTCGGGTATTCGCCGAAATTCGTGACCAGGGAATGATATCCTGCCGGATAGTCGCTTCGATCGGGCTCGCTTTCAGAGCGTCGGGGTTTCTTTGCCGGTCCGCCGAATGTATCAGTAGGACACTGTCAGCATTTCCCGCGTGGTCCCGGGTGTGGGCTCGGGAATGGGTGAGGGGAGACACGTCTTCGTGAACGTCGTAAAGCCGGGCCTGATGGCCACTCAGTCCGTCGCCGGCGTCTCGCTGCGGGGGCATCAGGAGGAGGCCTTGGAGGCCATCGTGCGGGGTCTGACGCCCCGTCCGGGTCGGCCGGCCTCTCCGAACGGGCTGCGGGTCACGGTGCAGATGGCCACCGGGTCCGGGAAGTCCTACGTGGGGGCCGCGGCCGGGCAGAGACTCGCCCCGCGTGGGACGGTACTGGTCGTGGTGCCGACGCTGGACTTGCTGGTGCAGATGGTCGGCTCGTGGCGGGCCGCGGGCCGTTCCGGGGACATGCACGCGGTCTGCTCGCTGGTCGATTCGGGGCTGCCGTTCGGCGTGATGGCCACGACCAGCCCGCTGATGATCGGTAGGTGGCTCCAGCACGCCGCCAGGCACCGCCGGCCGACCACCGTCTTCGCCACCTACACCTCCGTCGGAGCGGTCGCCGATGCCTACGCCTACTGGGCGCAGCGCCAGGGTGAGCTGCTGCCCCCGCTGGGCCTGATGGTCTGTGACGAGGCGCACCGGTCCTCCGGCAGCGTGGAGAAGACCTGGACCGTGGTGCACGACCAGGCCGAGATCCCGGCGCAGCGGCGGCTGTACATGACCGCGACGCCGCGGATCTGGGCGCCGCCCAGCAGGGCGATGCGGCGGCGTGAGGACGCCCGCCAGCCGCTGCCGGAGGAGCTGGCGGTGTCCATGGACGACCAGCAGGTCTACGGCCCGCAGGTGTTCACCCTGGGCCTGGCGGAGGCCATCGACCGCAAGCTGCTCGCCCCGTTCGAGATCGTGGTCCTGGAACTGCGCGACCCCCTCGGCGACCGCAAGGGGGCCGAGCGGCAGGGCGTGCCCTGGGGGCCGGGCGTGGGCGAGGCCGAGGACGGGAGCGAGGACGAGGTGCCGGCCGCGCGCAGCGCGGCCATCCAGGCCGGGCTGGTCAAGACCATGGTGGAGCGCGGCCTGGAGCGCTGCATCACGTTCCACAACCGCACCATCGAAGCCCGCTACTTCGCCGAGACACTGAACCAGACCGTCGAGAAACTGCACTTCGAGAACCCGCAGAAATACCCCGAAGAGTTCTGGGCACAGTGGCTCTCCGGTGAGCACGACGTCGACTTCCGCAAGAAGGTCATCGCCGATTTTGGGAGCAGCGGTGAGGAGGATGGCCTGAGGCATCGGGTCGTCGCCCAGTGCAAAGTGCTCGGCGAAGGGGTCGATATCCCAGACGCAGATTCTGTTCTTCTACAGGGCCGGGGAAGCATGGTGGATATCGTCCAGGCCATCGGCCGGGCCCTGCGGATGAAGCCCGGCGAGGGAAAGACCGCCTCGCTGATCGTACCGGTCTTCCTCAAGCCCGGCGAGGAGCCCGGGGACATTCTGGAGTCGGACAGTTATGGTCCGCTCGTTCGTATTTTGACTGCTTTGAGATCTCACGATGCACGCGTGGTGGAAGCCCTCGCCGTGCCCCAGAAGTCCGGCAAGCGCACGAAGGGGCGCAGCGCTGAGGCGGCTTCAGGTCCTGGTGAGAGCTGGTCCGGTGAGGTCGGTGCGGGGGCGTTCACGCTGCCGGTCCGGTTCCAGACACCGGTGGACGAGAACGTGCTGGCGCTGTTCATCGCGTCGCGGGTGCTGACCGGTGAGAATCAGTTCTGGCGGGAGGGGATCAACCACGCAAGGCGCTGGCACGAGGAAACCGGTGGGCTCGATGTTCCATATTCCGCAATGGTCGGAGAGGACGGGAAGTTTCCGCTTGGGAAATGGCTGTCGGATAGGCGTGGTGAGCATTCTGTGGGTGAATTGGCGCGTCACCGGGTCGACATGCTGGATGCGCTCGGGATGATCTGGTCCGTGTCCGACGCCCGCTTCGAGGCCGGCCTGGGCTGGGCGCGTGTCTGGGCGAAGGGGCACGGTTCGTCTCTGGCCGCGCCGGCCCGGGCGTCGGTCGGTTCTTATCCGATCGGCACGTGGCTCTCCGAACTACGCGCCGCGGCCCAGGTACCGGCCGACCAGCCGGGGGCCCTCGCACCGGAGCGCCGGGCCGCGCTGGAGGAGATCGACCCCTGGTGGTGCCCGGCCTGGCCGATCACCTGGCAGCGCACCTACGCCGTGGCGCGGCAGTGGTGGCTGGAGGCCGACGGGCGGGTCAACTGGACCACGCTGCCGGTGGACACCGCGTTCGAGGGCGAGCAGCTCGGCCGGTTCGTGCACCGGGTCAGGGCTGAGTGGCCCGATCTGGTGGAGGAGCAGCGCGAGTTGTTGATGGCGATCGGCATCGAGGAGGACCAGGAGCTGACGGCCGCGCGGGCGGCGGCTGCGGCGAAGCCGCGGGTGTCGCACGCCTACCGGTTCCAGCAGGGCTTGGCCGCCCTCGCCGCCTTCGTCGAATGGGAGGGCCACGCACGTGTTCCCCGTTCCTTCAAGGCCGCCGAGGGGCTGTCGCTGGGTGCCTGGCTGAACAACACCAAGGCACGCCGGGAGAAGCTCAGCCCGGAGCAGCTCGGGCAGCTCGCTGCGCTCGGGGTTGAGTGGGCGGCGGAGGGGGCGTGAGCGGCGCGCCGTGGTTCTGGCTGTGGTGGTTGCGGCAATGGCCGGGTAGGCCGTACGGGCCTGCCCGGGTGCCGGAGGCATCGGCTTTCTACTGCATGACTTCCAGGTGCGGGTGGTCGAAGGAGGTCGGGCAGTGGTAGAGCTGCATGTTGTAGCTCCGCCCGATGTTGATGCCGATGTTCTGCTTGCTGTTCCGGTCGTCGACGGGGTCCCAGCCGCTGCCGTCCAGAGCACTGGAGGCGATGGTCAGCAGCGGGCTCATGACGGATTCGCAGGCGGTGCACCGTATGACCGCCGGATCGCTGAAGCTCCACGGTCCCCAACCGCCGATCTTCCACCCGGGGGCGACGGATAGCTCGTACTGGTAGTAGCTCTCGGCGTACCGGTACCTCGGGTCGGTGCCGGTGAACTCCCGCTCGCACCAGTCCTCGATCCGCTCCACCAGGCCCCGTTCGAGCTCCAGCGGTGCCGGGTACTCCGTCACCGTCTCGGGGTGCAGGACGCACGGCTCGGGCACGTAGTCTCCGTAGTGCCCCACGTCGGCCGGCAGCGGCGGATTGGTCAGCAGCGCGTCGACCTTCGTGGAGGAGCGCCACACCAGATGGGTGGCTGGCATCCACTCCGGGTCGTGGTTCAGCGGGCACCACAGTACCTGCAGCAGGTCTGTGTCCTCGGGACACGGCAGCGAGGGGATGTCCCGTGTCCAGAGCTGGGCTACCGGGAGCAGGGCGTTCGGGCCCGTACTCCACGGATGTCCCTCCCGCGTCGCCTTGAGTGTCGCTCGCTCCTGTGCGGTCGGGCTCCCGTCGGTCCAGCCTCGCTTGAGGATGCTGCGGCGCGCCCGCACATCGGCCAGCGACACCGGCAGCCCGCTGTCCTCGGGGTGCGGTCCGGCGCACATCGGCCACGGCTCGTCGGCCGGCCACAGCAACGGGCCGCCGACCGAGCTGTCGTGGACGGTCGGCTCGCCCAGGCGCGGGTGCAGACGCACCGTCTGCCGTGCCAACGGCACCAGCTCCGGGAAGACCGCGGCGATATCCACCCGGCGTGGTGGGGTCACATGGGCCATCAAGGGCCTCTCGATTTCAGCTGACGGCAGACCGACACACGGACCCTAGCCGCCACCACTGTCAGGGGTCAGGTGGGGCGGGTTGTGCTGAGGGTGTTCAGCGGCTCGATCTGTTGCCGGTTGAGCGGGCCGGTCCAATTCATGGCCTTCCCTCGTGGGTGGCTATCTGCGTCGGGCAGCTGGGTGTGGGCCGGTTTTGGGCCCGCGCCGCGCACGTCGCCACGCTGCGCGACAGTACCGACTCCGTCGCCCGGCTGCTGGCCCGCATCGAACAGAGCGACCCGGAGGCCGTCGGGACGGCTGCGCGGCCGCCGTTGTCACTCGACAAGACGCCGGAAGGGACGCGTAGCCGCCTCACGGCAGCATGGTGGCTTCCATGAAGCTCACGGAGCGCGGATCCCGGGGGTCGACCTCGATCACCTCCCCCGCGAAGACCACGAACTGGTGCCACCACCCCCCGAGGTTGCCGCTGGGGAACATCGTCGGCCTCCACGGTTTCGCGTCCGCGAAGACGTACTCGGCCCACCGGTTGTCGGCGTTCGGCGGTGCGTGGAAATACTTGTCACCCGCCGTCGGCCAGACGGTCACCGCTGCTCCCTGCGCCTTCATCCGCCCGAGGAAGTCCGCACCCGGCGGCCCCATGTCGAAGGGGCTCCACACGATACGGACCTGCAACCGTCCCCGGCGTGCCTGTGCCGTCTTCACCAGCAGGTCGATGCCGGGGACGCGGAAGCCGTTGGTGTCGAAGACGAACACCCGGCCGGCGGAGGCCCGGTTCCCGGCGTCACCGAGCAGTGTCCACAGGGCGAGCCCTCCCGAGCTGTACGCGCCCACCCAGACGTCGTCGGCGAGGTGCAGCGTCCCGCCGGCTGGAGCGGCCGCGCCTGCCTGGGGCGGGATCGGGGGTGGCGATCCGCCCGGTTCGAGGAGCTGTTGTCCGGGCCCGCCGATCGCCCCGCGGCTCCACAGCAGGCGCAGCGCGGCGGCGGTCCGGCCCGCGTTGCCCGGGCCGACGACGCCGCCGTACCCGCCGGGGACGTTGGCCGCCGGCACCGGGAGCAGCAGCAGCCGGACGCTGCGGGTCCGGTCGAGCAGTTTCACCGCGGAACGGTCCAGCGCGTACTCCATGCCGCAGGGAAGGGCCCCGAAGGCGCCGAGCGGGTTGGCGGTATTGGGGCTGTGGTCGAACAGCTGATTGTTGTCGGGCAGCCCGCCGATCTTCCCCCGCTGGGACCGGGTGTGGCCCTGCAGGAGGTAGCGGCAGAGGTTGCGCATGCCCTTGGTGGCGTGCAGCGGTGAGGTCAGCACGCCCGGATCGGTGGAGGGGTAGGAGTAGGCGCTCGCGAGCGGCCGGAGGAAGACGTAGCCGCCCACGGTGGTCCCGTCCGGCAGCGGCAGGTTGTCGGTGGTCTCCTCCGCCTTCCCGAGCTCCTGGGGCGTGCTCGCGAACCACAGCATCGGGACGACCCGGGTGTTGAGCAGGACCCGGAGCCTCCCGGGATTGGCGGTGCAGAGCGGCTCCAGGTACCAGGGGTTGAAGTCGGTCTCGATGTTGTTGTGGCAGATCCGGAAGTGCACGCCCCACCACAGGTTGGTGACGTCGAGGAACTCGGTGCCGACCAGGATCACCGGCCCGCCGGACACGGTGATCAGCGGGTGGCGGCCGAGGAACCGGCCCGTGATTCCGCTCGGACCCCAACTGGGCACCCGTTGACGCACCTCGGAGCCGCCGCCGCGGTTCACCAGTGTCAGCGCGAAGCGCGGGTGCAGGTAGGCGTCGGGCAGCAGCAGGCCCGCGGCGCCGATGGTCAACCGCTGGACGACGGACAGCACTTCCTCGTCGTTCTGCCCCACTCGCAGCCGGACGGTGAAGGTCAGCCGCAGGGCCCGCGCGTCGTCCGGCACGGTGAAGGCGGTCTCGGTGTTCGACGGGGTGCCGGTCGTCGGACAGGGCCTCCCGGTGCCGGGGCTGTCCCAGCCGGCCTGCTCGGCGGCGGTTAGGGAGGCCAGGTCGAGGTCCACCGAGCCGTCGGGGTCGCCGCCGAACGAGCGGCGCCGCAGCAGGAAGTGCTCGTTCTCGCCGGGCTGCCGCCAGCGGACGGTCGCGGTGAAGGCCATGCCGGGCTCACTGCTGTTGTCCGGTCTTGGGGTCGTAGCTGACCTGTACGGCCACGACCTGGTCGGTGGGCAGCACCTCGACCCACTGGTCGAAGATCTGGTACGGATCCGCGTCGCGGAACCCGCCGGCCAGCGGGTCGAATCCGGTCTCGAAGGCCTTCTCCGTGGCGAGTTCGTTCGACATGTCGGCGTTGGTGGTCCGCAGATCGGCGGTGAGGAGTTGTAGCACCTCGCCGACCTTCTTCCCCTGGTAGGAGGTCGGGTCGCCCGGCTGGGCCACGTAGGGCTGGCCGAGGGCGGCCTCCCCCTCGACCTGGGCCTGGGCGAGCCAGGCGAGGGCCTCCTCCTCACGGCCGGGCCGCACGGGCAGGACGGCCTTGGCCCAGGCGGCGTTGAGGAACTCGTTGCGCCGCGCGTCGCCGTCGATCTGGATCAGCCAGCCGAGCGAGCTGCCCATGGGAGCGGGTTGGGTCTCCTCGGTGATGGCGTAGTCGACCCGCCATTCGAGGGTGGCCTGGCCGACCGGGTCGAGGGCGTTGTCCACGTCGGTGCGCGAGTACCAGCCGGCCACGGTCAGGCCGTCGAGGGACGGCGGTTCCGGGATCGGGTACCGGCCGCGGCTGTCCTTGTTGGGGTGCGGTCGGGGCGGCGGCGCAGCGGCGGCGCCGACCGTGGTCGGACGCCAGTAGTCGGGCGCCATGAAGTACAGCATCTCGTCGACGTCGAAGATCTGCCGGATCAGTTCGGAGCCGAGGTGGGCGTCCTGGAACAGTTCCAGTTGGCCGATCAGTCGGCCGAAGACGCTCTGGCGCTCCTCGTTGCGGAGGTCCTCGAAGGGCCGCTGGCGCATCGAACTCACCAGCTTGAGCCGGTCCCGGACGGCGTTGGCGAAGCCGTCCCGCTGGACCTGGGTGACCTGTTGGTTGTAGGCCTCCAGGTCCGCCTGGTACTGGTCGTGCGCCGGATCTGTGGCCGGCGGCTTCCAGGTGAGCGAGAAGGTGAGCTGGGCGAGGTGGGCGTCACCGGAGTTCAGGAAGTCCGCCATCACGCCGAACCGGCCGGTGTCCGCGTTCAGTATCGTGATCGGGTCGTGGGCGATGAACTTGGTGTCACCGCCACCGGACTTGGCCGCCTTCAGAGCCACACCGACCAGGGTGAACCCGGGCGCCGGCGGATCCGCTGTGAACTCCGCGGTCGACACCATGTGGTCGTTGAAGTTGTAGCTGATGATCTCGTGGATCCCCTCGGAGGTAACGCTCGGGAACGGGAAGTCCTCGTTGATCGGGATGTCGTTCGGGGTGCCCGGGGTCTTGCGGATCGGGAAGGGCCCGGTGAACTCGGTGATCTTGACCTCCAGGGGCGGGGGCGGGTCCGGCTTCTTCAGGCCTGACAGGTCCGGTGCGGCCACCACGTGGATCAGGTCCCCCATGCCGAGATCGCGCCCGGGCCCGTCCAGGTAGACCTGCCAGCACAGCCGCGAGCCGATGTGCTGCAGTTGGACGCCCACCTTGCGCATCTTCCGGCGGAGTTCGTAGTTGACCAGCTTGTCGGTGGTGTTCTGGACGACGTAGCGACGGCTCGTGGTGTCCGTGCTCTCGGTCACCGTCTTGAAGGTCGTCTTGAAGTTCCGTCTGATCTCGCTGCTCGCCTTGGAGCTCTGGGCGCGGCTGTGCTTGTGCGTCTGCTCGGACGAGGTCTTGACCGTGGTGGAGGTGTTGAAGCTCGCACTCGCCTCTGCGTGGAAGACGGCCGCGCTGCCTCCGGCGCTCGCGCCGACGCCGAGTTTGGTGTCGTTCGCGTGGTCCTCCTTCACCGCGTCGGCCAGGTCGTCCTGGCTGGTCAGGCTCTCCTCGGCCTTGCGGGATTCCTCCGTGGACTGCTCGGCGGTCTGTTCGACCAGGGTGCGCCGCGTGCTGGTCTCGATGACCTCCACCGTGCCGCCCGGGCTGATCCACAGATGACCGGCGGGCGGGCCGAGGAACGTGTCGAACTCGAAGAAGTACTGCCGGAACAGGTTGACCAGGCCCACCGGTGAGAGCACTCCCGGTATGGCCGTCTCGAAGCGGGATGCCAGCGCGGCCAGGGCGTCGCCCTCCAGGGCGCGGGCGGACTCCCCGGAGAACGCCTGGCGGCCGAGGCCGGCGAGGGCCGCGTCACCGGAGCCCCTGGCGGCCCGCAGCGCACTCTGCAGCCCGTACCAGCCGGCCAGCGGCTGGAACACCCCGAACACCTCACTGCTGTACGGCAGTGTCCCGGCGAAGTCGGACAGCGGGCGGCCGTTGGACACGGGCGCCCCCACCGCGGGCGCGGGGAGGAGCTGGAGGATCTGGGGCGCGCTGTTCGTGTTGGTCATGTAAGGCACCGGAGCCAGTGCCTGGCCCGTCGGCGCCTTCGCCAACAGCAGCTCGTAGCTGCTGTCGGTACTCGGCGCCACGAACGAGATCGTCTGCGTGCCCGGTGCGGTGGCCTGCCGTACCGCGTACTGGCGGGTCGAGGTCTGGTCCCGCTGGATGGAGATGCCCTGGAGCTGCGGCAGGGCGGGATAGGACTCCTGGCCCTTTACGTCGACCGTCGCGGGCATGCCGAGGGCGACCTGCACGCCCGCCGGGAGGTCGCCACCGCCGCTGGCGCCGGGCCCGTTGGACGAGACCTGGTAGGACCAGATGCTGTATCCGGTTCCCACCGCGGGTGAGGGCACCGCGGCTTTGCCCAGGAATGTGACGATGAGCATCGATATCACTTCCCGCGAGTGCGGAGCCGGGAGTGTGCGTGCACGACCATCGTCACCCCGGCGCTCCCCCGATTCAAACCGGTGGAACTCCGCTGCGGGCGTGAACAACGCTACGACGCCCGACAGTTGGTAACCTTCCGTCACGCTCATGACGGTCTGCGACGACCTTCCGGGAGGGCAGCGGGCCCGGCACCAGCTCTGCAGGTCGTCACGCCCAGCGATAATCCGAGCGAGCCGGAACCCCCTGGGCTAAGTGGTCGCCTCCGGAGATCCTTCGGGGGTTGACTCCGGAGGCGGCGTCGTGTGGGGCTGGTCAGATGTCGGGGGGGCTGGGAGGTAGAGGGCTCAGGCACAGTCCAGAGCGTGCCGCCTCCGGGGCCTGGTCCTCAGGCGGGGCGCTTGGCCATGACGACCACG
>NZ_JBEXKB010000144.1:0-9500 GCF_040609455.1 Kitasatospora sp. NPDC004669 | reverse complement strand
TTCCGCGCGCTGGGCAAGCGCTTCGGCAAGGGCGTGCAGGACGTCGCCAAGGCCGTCGCCGCCGCCGACGCCGCCCGCCTGGCCGCCGAACTGCGTGCGAACGGCCAGACCGGCGTCCAGCTCGACGGCGAGACGATCACCCTGTCCCCCGACGAGGTCATCATCACCGAGACCCCGCGCGAGGGCTGGTCGGTGGCCTCCGACTCCGGTGCGACGATCGCCCTGGACCTGGAGATCACGCCGGAACTCCGGATGGCCGGCCTCGCCCGGGACGCGATCCGTCTCATCCAGGAGGCCCGGAAGAACAGCGGTCTCGACGTCGCCGACAAGATCGCGCTCTGCTGGACCTCCACCTCCACGGAAACCGCAGAGGCCCTGACGGCCCACGGGACCCTCATCGCCGAGGAGGTCCTCGCCGCCGACTACCTGCAGGGCGAGGGCGACGACGCGTACGGTTCCCCCTTCACGGATGACGGCCTGGCTCTGACCTTCCGCCTCCAGAAGGTCTGACGGCCGACGGCGATCCGAGGGCCGGCAGTGCGGTCCGGAGCCGATTCGGGCTCCGGACCGTCCCGGTCCTCGGCCGTCCGGCCGGATGTGTCCGAGCGACCCCCGGGACCGGCGCCGGCCAGGCCTCCGGTCACGAACCGGGAGTTTTGTGACCGGTGAAGGCCTGACCGGCGAAGGCTCACCGCTGCCGTCGGTCCGCCCGAACGGGCCGCCCGCGCTGACGGGTTCCTACCCGGCCGATCGGCTCGGCGGCGTAGCCTTCGTGCATGGCAGAGAGCAAGGTCCGGAAGGCGGCGGCGCCGAAGGCGAAGCCTGCGGTGAAGCCGAGGAAGCCCGAGTCCCGGCTGGCGATGGTGCGGCGGGCCCGGCGGATCAACCGTGAGCTGGCGGAGCTGTACCCGTACGCGCATCCGGAGCTGGACTTCGAGAACCCGTTCCAACTGCTGGTGGCCACCGTGCTGTCCGCGCAGACCACCGACCTCCGGGTGAACCAGACCACCCCGGCGCTGTTCGCCGCGTACCCGACGCCCGAGGACATGGCGGCGGCGAACCCGGAGGAGCTGGAGGAGATCATCCGCCCGACCGGCTTCTTCCGGAACAAGGCGAAGTCGCTGATCGGCCTCTCGATCGCGCTGCGCGACGAGTTCGGCGGCGAGGTCCCGGGCCGGCTGGCCGACCTGGTGACCCTGCCCGGTGTCGGCCGCAAGACCGCCAATGTGGTCCTCGGCAACGCCTTCGGGGTCCCCGGCATCACCGTGGACACCCACTTCGGGCGGCTGGCCCGGCGGTTCGGCTGGACCGCCGAGGAGGACCCGGTGAAGGTCGAGCTGGCCGTCGCCGAGATCTTCCCGAAGTCGGAGTGGACGATGCTCTCGCACCGGGTGGTCTTCCACGGCCGCCGGATCTGCCACTCCCAGAAGCCCGCCTGCGGGGCCTGCCCGATCGCGCTGCTCTGCCCCGCGTACGGGGAGGGCGAGACCGACCCGGAGAAGGCCCGCAAGCTGCTCAAGTACGAGATGGGCGGCCAGCCCGGCCAACGCCTGAAGCCGCCGTCGGACTTCCCCGGCGAGGCCGCCGCCCGGGCCGACGCCGCCGCCCACCAGGGGCAGGTCGCGGACCTGGCGGTGGGCGCATGATCAAGGGGGCCATCGAGAGGAACGGCCTGCCGGACTGGCTGGAACCGGTCCGGGACGCGGCCGAGCGGGTGCTGCCGGAGCAGCTGAGCCGCTTCCTGCCGCCGCGCGAGGGCGGTCGGGCGGCGGCGGTGCTGATGCTGTTCGGCGAGGGACCGGACGGTCCGGACCTGCTGCTGATCGAGCGGGCCCGTTCGCTGCGCTCGCACGCCGGTCAGCCGTCCTTCCCTGGCGGCGCGCTGGACCCGGAGGACGGCGACCCGGACGGTCCCGGCCCGGTCGCGGCGGCGCTGCGCGAGGCCTGGGAGGAGACCGGCCTGGACCCGGCCGGGGTACAGGTCTTCGCGGAGCTGCCCCGGCTGTACATCCCGGTGAGCAGCTTCGTGGTGACCCCGGTGCTGGGCTGGTGGCGCGAGGAGTCGCCGGTGCGCCCGGTGGACCGGGGCGAGACCGGCGCGGTGTTCCGGGTGACGATCGCCGACCTGGCCGACCCGGCGAACCGGGTCCGGCTGCGGCACCCGTCCGGGCACATCGGGCCGGCCTTCGCGGTCGCCGGGCGGTTGGTCTGGGGGTTCACGGCCGGGGTGATCGACCGGGTGCTGCACCACAGCGGCCTGGAGCTGCCCTGGGACCCGTCCCGGGTCGTCGACCTCTCGGACGAGGCGCTCGCGCTGGTCCAGGGGGACCTCGAACACTCCCGCGCCCTGCCGGGTGGCGACGTCGGCACCTCGTGACGGGCCGTCGGCGCGGCCGGTCCGCGAAGCGTGGGAGGGTGTCAGGGTGAACGTCCTGGATGTGCTGCTGATCCTCGCCGCCGTCGGATTCGCCATTTCGGGCTACCGGCAGGGCTTCGTGGTGGGTGTCCTGTCGCTCGTCGGCTTCCTCGGCGGCGGTCTGCTGGCCGTCCAGCTGCTGCCGCTGCTGCTCGACCACCTCAGCCCCGGCACCACGGCCTCGGTGGTGGCCGTCGTGGTGGTGATCACCCTCGCCGCGATCGGCCAGGCGATCACCGCGCACTTCGGCTGGAAGCTGCGCGGACACATCGACCGCCGCCCGGCCCGGGTGCTGGACGCCTCCGGCGGCGCGGTGGTCAACGTGATCTCCATGCTGCTGGTGGCCTGGCTGATCGGCTCCGCGCTGGCCGGCACGTCCCTGCCCACGGTCTCCAAGCAGGTCCGCTCCTCGGCGATCCTCGGCGGCGTCCAGAACGCGCTGCCCGGCGACGCGCCGAACTGGTTCTCCGACTTCTCCAAGGTGCTCGCCCGCAACGGCTTCCCGCAGGTCTTCAACCCCTTCGAGCACGAGCCGATCACCCAGGTCGACACCCCCGATCCGGCGTTGGCCGGCAGCGCGGCGGTGGCCAGGGCCCGGCAGAGTCTGGTCAAGGTGGTCGGCACCGCGACCTCCTGCGGCAAGACATTGGAAGGCAGCGGCTTCGTCTTCGCCCCGCACCGGGTGATGACCAACGCCCACGTGGTCGGCGGCGTCGACGAGCCGACCGTGCAGATCGGCGGCGTCGGCCAGCTGTACGACGCGACGGTGGTCCGCTACGACTGGCAGCGCGACATCGCCGTCCTGGACGTGCCCAAACTGAACGCGCCCCCGCTGACCTTCGCCGGCGAGGCCAAGACCAACGACAGCGCGATCGTCGCGGGCTTCCCGGAGAACGGCGCCTTCAACGTCCAGCCGGCCCGCATCCGCGGCCGCATCCAGGCCAACGGCCCGGACATCTACCACCGCGGCCAGGTGGTGCGCGACGTCTACTCGGTGCGCTCACTGGTCCGCCAGGGCAACAGCGGCGGCCCGCTGCTCACTCCGGACGGCCAGGTGTTCGGCGTGGTGTTCGCCAAGTCCCTGGACAGCGCCGACACCGGGTACGTGCTGACCGCGGCCGAGGTGCGCGAGGACGCGCAGGCGGGCAGCGCCGCGAACACCCGGGTGGACACCCAGGGCTGCGCGCTCTGATGCTGATCGTTTCATCCTGACGCCGATCGTTTCGTCGGCGCGGGATCCGTCGCACCGTCAGTCCGCTCTGGTAGTTTCGGCCGCGCTCACCCGTTCGGCTCAACCGGGCGCCGTCCCGGAGTGAGCTCAACGGGAGGTCGTGGTAGTCCGATGATGGGTCATTCGCACGCGGTGAGCGGGGCGATGCTGTACGCGGCGTCCGCTCCGTTCCTGCCCCCGCTGCTGCTGCACACCAAGCTGGAGCCGGCGGACATACTGATGGGCACGGTCCTGTGCGCTGGGGCGGCCCTGCTGCCGGACCTCGACCACCACGACGGCTCGATCGCCAACTTCCTCGGCCCGGTCTCCAAGGCGCTCTGCCGCTTCGTCGCCTGGGCCTCCGGCGGTCACCGGCACGCCACCCACTCGCTGCTGTTCGTCGCGCTGATGGGCGGCGGCACCTGGGCCGGCGTCACCTTCCTGGGCCGCTACTTCACCCTCGGGCTGACGTTCTTCCTGCTGGCGCTCGCGGTCCGGGCCCTGCGGCTCTGCCCGCCGAGCAACGGCCCGGAGGCGTGGATCACCGTCATCGGCCTGTCCGCGCTCGGCACCTTCGGGATGAACGCCTGGATGCCCAATTCGCCCGGCTGGCTGCCGTACGCGGTCGGGCTGGGCACGCTGGCGCACCTGCTGGGCGACTGCCTGACCAAGAAGGGCGCACCGCTGCTGTGGCCGCACAAGGAGCGCTACGAGATCGTGCTGATCAAGCGCAGCGGCAACGACGTCGAGACCAAGGTGCTGGTGCCGATCATGTCGGTGGCGACCTTCGTCCTGCTCTGGTTCACCGCGCTGTCACCGATCACCAATTGACCGGCTGTTGATCGACTGTACTGAGCGGCGCGAGGCCTCAGGTCTCGCGCCGCAGTCGTGCGCCCACCCACCGGGCGCGCCGGCCGAGGATGCGCGGGATGCCGAGCTGCCGCTGCACCCCCCGCTGGCGGCCGTCGAGGCCGTCGAAGCCGAGGTCCTCCGCCCAGTCCGGGCGGGGCGCGGAGCGCTGGGGGCTGTTGTGGCGTCGGCCGCGCGGGGCGCCGCCGCGATCGGGCATCCAGGTCATACCGGAATGGATGCCCCTGGGTCGGTGGGGGTAACCGCGCCGGGTCCGTCGAAATTGGCCTATGCGCTTGTCATATGAGCGTCATGACAGGGGAGTTGGGACCAACGGCCCTCCCGCGGAGCCCGACCGACCCTTGTCCGGTCACTCCTTGTGGCGGCCCACCCAGTCCAGCAGCTCGGCGGTGAACTCCTCCGGCGCCTCCTCGTGCGGGAAGTGCCCGACCCCCGGCAGCAGCCGCCAGCGGTACGGCGCCGCCACGTACTCGCCGCCGCCCATCGCGGTGCGCGACAGCAGCACCGGGTCCGCCGCGCCCTGGACGTGCAGGGTGGGCGCGGTGATCGGCTTCTTCATCCGCCGAGCGAACTGGATGCCGTCCGGCCGGGCCATCGAGCGCAGCAGCCAGCGGTACGGCTCGATCGAGCAGTGCGCGGTGCTGGGGATCTGGATCGCCTGCCGGTACGCGTGCACGGCTGCCTCGTCCAGCTTGGTCGGCCCGGTCCACTCGTCCAGGTAACGTCCGACCAGCGCGGCGTCATCGGCCACCAGGCGGCGTTCCGGTATCCACGGCCGCTGGAAGCCCAGCACGTGGTCGAAGGCGGCCATCTGCTTGCGGTCGGTCAGCAGCGCCCGGCGCAGGTCCCTGGGGTGCGCGGCAGAGACCACGGTGAGGCTCTGGATCACCGACGGGCGCATCACCGCCGCCACCCAGGCCAGGGTCCCGCCGGAGGCGTGCCCGACCAGGTGCGCCCGGCGTTCGCCGAGCGAGCGGATCACACCGGTGATGTCCAGGGCGAGGTTGCCCGGGTCGTAGCCGCGCGGGGTACGGTCGCTGCCGCCGATGCCGCGCAGGTCGAGCGCCACCGCGCGGTAGCCGGCCGCGGCGAGCGCGGTCAGCTGGTGGCGCCAGGCCCACCAGTACTCGGGCCAGCCGTGCACCAGCAGCACCAGCGGGCCGGAGCCCAGCTCGGCGATGTGGAAGCGGGCGCCGTTGGCCGCGAGGTCGCGGTGCGTCCACGGACCGGACCGCCGGATGCCCCAGGCCTCCGCAGCGGCCCCGCCGCCGTGCCGTCCGACGCCGGGGGCGTCATCGGCGGACGCCTGGCCGGGCTGCTGTCCGACGGTCTCCGGTCCAGTGGTCTCCGGCCCGGCAATCTCCGGTCCGGGCTCCTGCCCCGGAGCCAGCTCGGAGTCGGGGCCGGAGTTGGGGCCGGAGTCGGGGCCGGGGCCGGAGTCGGCGGACGGCTGCGCGGGCGCGGGCTTCTGGTCAAGCGGCATACCGAGAGCGTGTCACATCCGTGCACCGGACACGTGCCCGGCACTCGTTGTCGGTGGGCCCGAGTACGTGTCCTGCGGGGTCCCGAAGGGTCCCGCGGATCAGGGGCCGTTACGGGATGCGGCCCAGGCCCCGGTCGATCTCCTCCTGGGTGGCCGGGCGCGGCCGGACGTTCTTCAGCACCTCGGCGGTCTTCTGGACGCCTTCGATGGTGCGCTCCGGCTTCTGCATCTTCTTGAAGATGCGCACGGCCACGAACGCGACCAGCGCGGCGATGAGCACGTGGAAGAGGGCCGAGAGGGCGAACGCCCCGCCCAGCGGCACGCCCAGCCAGTGGATGAAGTAGGCGAGCGCGATGCTCGCCATCGGAATGGCGGCCAGGCCGATCACCCCGGCGACGGCGAAGAAGATGCCGCCGGTGGCGCCGCGCTTGACGTCCGCTTTGATCTCGGCCTTGGCGAGCGCGATCTCGTCGTGGACGAGCGAGGTGAGGTCGGCGGTGGCCGCCGCGAACAGCTGCCCCACCGAACGCTCGCCCTCGTAGGGCGCCCGGCCGTTGCTGGACGGGTCTGCGGCTCCTGCGGGCATCAGCGGTTCTCCTCTGCGGCTGCTGCGGCGTGACGCCGTCGCGGGTGCGGTTCCGGTGCCGGTGGGGGTTCCGGAGGCGTCAGTGGGTTGTCGACAGCTCAGAATCATGCCCCTACCGGTCAGTCGGACACCACTCCGGGGCCCGCCGGGAGGACGTGTCCCGGTTGCGGAAAGTGTTCCGAGCGCCTTGGGGCGGCCTTCGGGAGGGCCTCCGGGAAAGGCCTCCGGGGCGGCCTTCGAGACGGCTCGGGGAGGCCTCCGAGGGGCTCAGCGGCCCGGTTCGGGGCGCTCGCCGGGCAGGTCCTCGGTGGGCTCGGAGACCCGTGCCCGCCAGGCCGGGTCGTCCTCCTGGTAGATGTCCGGGATGCCGTCGCCGTCCGTGTCCCGGCCCTCCTCCTCGCACAGCGCGCGGTAGTGCCGGTTGCGCAGCTTGAGCAGCACGGTGGCGACCAGCGCGCAGAGCAGTGAGCCGACCAGGACGGCGGTCTTGGAGCGGTCGGTCAGCGTCGGGTTGTCCCGGAAAGCCAGTTCGCTGATCAGCAGGGAGACGGTGAAGCCGATGCCGGCGAGCACCGAAACGGCGAACAGGTCGGCCCACTTGAGCTGCGGGTTCAGCTCGGCCCGGGTGAACCGGGCGGCCAATCGGGTGCCGCCGAATATGCCCACCGTCTTGCCGACCAGCAGGCCGATCACGATGCCGAGCGGGGTGGCCTGGGTGAACACCTCGCGCAGCGTCGGGCCGGAGATCGTCACCCCGGCCGAGAACAGCGCGAACAGCGGGACGGCCAGCCCGGCGGAGATCGGGCGGACCAGGTGCTCGATGTGCTCGCCGGGGGAGTGCTCCTCGTCGCCCTCCCGGTGGCAGCGCAGCGTCAGGCCCATCGCGACGCCCGCCACCGTGGCGTGGATGCCGCTCTCGTGCATCAGCGCCCAGACCACCACGGCCAGCGGCATGAACAGGTACCAGCCCTTCACCCCGCGCCGGTGCAGGAACCAGAACAGCACCAGGCCTGCGAAGGCCAGGCCGAGCGCCCAGAACTTGATGCCGGAGCTGTAGAAGATCGCGATGATCAGGATCGCGATCAGGTCGTCGACCACCGCCAGGGTGAGCAGGAACGCGCGCAGCGCCGACGGCAGGTGACTGCCGACCACGGCCAGCACACCGAGTGCGAAGGCGATGTCGGTGGCGGTGGGGATGGCCCAGCCGCTGGGGTGGCCGCCGCTGCCGGAGTTGACCAGGACGAACAGGATCGCGGGCAGCGCGACGCCGCAGACGGCGGCGATCACCGGCAGCAGCGCGGCACTCGGGGTGCGCAGCTCGCCCGCGACGAACTCGCGCTTGAGCTCGATGCCGGCCACGAAGAAGAAGATCGTCAGCAGGCCGTCCTTGGCCCAGTTGGCCAGGGTGAGATCGAGGTGGAGCGGGGTGGACGGACCGATGGTGTAGTCGAGCACGCTCTCGTACGAGTGCGGCCAGACGTTGGCCCAGATCAGCGCGACCCCGGTGGCGGTCAGCAGCAGCATGCCGCCGACCGTCTCGGTGCGCAGGGCGTCGGTGATGAAGGTGCGCTCGGGCAGTGACAGCCGACCGAGAAGCTGCCGGCGGCGGGTCGTCGGCTTGTGGACGGGCGGCTGGTCGGTCACGCGGGACCTCCTGAGGGGCTGGGAGCGGCAACGGTTGCACGGGTGGTGCAGTTGCCGACCAGACTTCCCGGCGCGCCCTGTGACGCCCGGATTCCTACTCGAGGATCTTGATGCGTCCTTAACAGTCTAGCGGGACGTTCAGATGGCTTCCGGATTGTCCTATTCAAGGACTTAAGCCCTGCGGGTCGGTTCCGCACTCCTGAGGAGCAGCGGCCCGGTACCCGAACGGCCTCAGCCGCGTGCGGCCGGGTGAACGCCTCCGTATCGTCGGTGGTGGGGGCCGCCCGGTTGCGGGACGGCGCGACTTCCCTGTTTTTTGCTGGAGGCACGACCATGCCCGGTCGCGGCATCACCGTGACCGAACCGCCGCTCTTACCTGGTGATCCCGTTCCCGGTGATTCCGGCCCTGGTGATTCCGGCCCCGGTGATTCCGGTTCCTGGTGATCCCGTTTCGGGTGATCGCGTCTTGGTGCGCTCGCCGGGCCGGACGGCTTGTTCGGTGAGCCTGTTCGCGATGCGCTCGCCGATCCTGACGGCCCGGTGGTCCCCGGTCGGGAGGACGCCGCCAGGTACCGGCGCGGCCGCCAGATGCCGTCCCTCCGGCTGTCCGCCCTGCCGGGCGCGACCCCGCTGTGCTCGACCGCCGATGACATGCTCCGCTACCTGCAGGCACACCTGCCGCTGGACGCCGTCGCGCCTTCGCGCCGGCCCGCCGGTGTGCTGCCCGAGCGGGTCGGAGCGGCGGCGCTACGGACGGCGCTCGGCGAGATCCGCCGACCCAGGGTCGGGCGGCGCCGGGGCGGGGCCACCGCCGGGGAGGTCGGTGGGGAGGTCGGAGCCTCCGCGGGGTTGGTGTTCCACGCCGGGGCGACTCGGGGGTCCGCCGCCTTCATGGGGTTCGGCCCGCGGGCCGAGGTGGGGCCGGCGGTGCTGGCCGGGGCCCGGGCGACGCGCGGCCCGGGCTTCGGCCGCAGCGGTACGGGACGCTGCGCACCCTGGTCGTCCGGCGCGAGGCCGCGATCGTCGCGAGGCCCTGATCGCCCGCCGAGGGGCGTGACGACGGGGCCCCGGGCGGTGGTGTCCGCCCGGGGCCCCGGTCACTGCGTCGGCGTGTTCAGCCGTCGCTCAGTGCGCGCAGATGTTGCTCAGTGCGTGCAGCCGTTGCCCAACGTGTTCAGCCGTTGCTGCCGGAGGGCGGGAGCTGGGCCTGGATCTGGCTCATCACGGTGCTGTCGGCGAGGGTGGTGGTGTCACCGACCTCGCGGCCCTCGGCGATGTCGCGCAGCAGACG
>NZ_JBEXKB010000143.1:0-9641 GCF_040609455.1 Kitasatospora sp. NPDC004669 | reverse complement strand
CATCGCCCTCGTCATGCTCTGCCTCGGCGGCAACCGCCCCACCCTGCCCCGACGCCAACTCACATGATCCGACCCACAGATCCAGCACAAGAGCCTTAAAAGGGCTACGCCGTCAAGATCGACATCTTGGACGGCGAGGGGAGGATCGTCCAGACTCAGTCGACCCCCGCGCTCACCGCCTACACGGGCCGGCTGATCACCGACACGGTGTACGACTCGCAGGGCCGGGTCACCAGGGCCAACAGCCCCTGGTACAACGACGACACCGCGCCCAGCACCACCCCGTTCCTGACCACCACGCAGAAGGTCCCGGCGCAGACCTACAACGTCTACGACGGCCTGGGCCGAGCGGTGACCAAGCAGTTCGTCGCCTACGGCGTCACCCAGACCACGACCACCACCGCCTATCCCGGCGCCGACCGGACCGACGTCACACCGCCCGCGGGCGCCACGCCGACCTCGACCGTCACCGACGCACGCGGCCACAAGGCCCAGCTCTGGCAGTACAAGACCGCCACCGCCACCGGCAACCAGGCCGACGCGGACGTGACCTCCTACACCTACACCGCAGACGGCCACCTGGCCACGCAGAAGGACGCGGCGGGCAACACCTGGACCCATGGCTACGACCTGCGCGGCCGGGAGGTTACGGCCTCCGACCCGGATACCGGCACCGCTACCAAGACCTACGACGCCGCGGGTCGGCTGGCCGCGTCCACGGACGCACGCAACCAGACCATCGCCTACACCTACGACCTGCTCGGCCGGATGACGGGCACCTACTCCGGATCGGTCAGCCCGGACCACCAGCTGACCGGCTTCACCTACGACACCGTCGTCAAGGGCAAGCCCGCCACCTCGACCCGCTACGTCAACGGGGCCTCCGGCATCGCGTACACCAGCTCCGTGCTGGCCTACGACACCGCCTACCACCCGACCAAGACCACCACCACGATCCCCGGCACCGAGATCGGCCAGGGCACCACCCCGTTCACCTACACCTACCAGGCAATCTACGACCCCATCACCGGCGCCCTGGCCACCGACAACCGCTCAGCCGTCGGCGACATCGCTGGCGAGACACTCGTCTACAAATACGACAACAACGGCCCGCTGAGAACGTACGGCACTAGCACCACCACCTACGACCTGTCTTCGGACTGGGACGCCTACGGCCGCAGCATCCGCGCCACGGTGAACCCCTGGGGCACCCAGATCGTCGTCACCAACACCTACGACGAATCCACCGGCCGCCCGCTGTCGCAGTTCGTCGACAAACAGACCGCCTCCACCGGCACCGTCCAACAGCTCACCTACGCCTATAACACGGCGGGTCAGCTCACTGCCGTCCGCAACATCCCGGACAACACCCCGTCGTCCACCGACCTGCAGTGCTTCGGCTACGACTACCTGGGCCGGCTGACCAGCGCCTGGTCGGACACCGGCACACTCACCCAGGCCGCCCAGCCCACCGTCGGGGGCATCGGCTCCTGCGCCAACGCCACCCCCACCAGCGGCGCCCAGGCGCCGATGAGGACCACGGTCGGGGGACCTGCCGCGTACTGGCAGAGCCACGGCTACGACCTGACCGGCAACCGCACCCAGCTCGTCCAACGCGACCCCTCCGGCGACACCACCAAGGACACCACCACCAACCAGACCTTCCCGGCCACCGGAACCGTCAACACCCCCACCACCGCAGCCAACACCGGCGGCCCGCACGCCCTCACCGGCACCACCACCACAGCGCCCAGCGGCACCACCGGCACCAGCACCCAGTACGACGCGGCGGGCAACACCACCGCCGTCACCGACACCTCCGGCACCGCCACCCTCACCTGGAACAGCGAGAACAAACTCGCCTCCTACACCAAGACGGGCACCGCCGGACCGACCACCTACCTCTACGACGCAGCCGGCAACCAGCTCATCCGCCGCGACCCCGGCAAGACCACCATCACGCTCGGCGGCGACGAACTGGTCTACGACAGCAACACGAACACCGTCACCGGCGTCCGCTACTACCAGATCCCCGGCGGCGTCACCCTCGTCCGCCAGGGCGGCAACACCACCTATCAGATCTCCGACCACCACGGCACCGGCATCCTCGCCCTCGACGGCACCACGCTCACCAAGACCCGCCGCCCGGCCGACCCCTTCGGCAACCCCCGCGGCAACCAGCCCACCACCTGGGCCGGCGACCACGGCTTCATCGGCGGCACCAAGGACGACGCCACCGGCCTCACCAACCTCGGCGCCCGCCAATACGACCCCGTCCACGGACGCTTCATCAGCCCCGACCCCGTCCTCGACCAAGCCGACCCCCAGCAGTGGAACGGCTACGCCTACAGCAACAACAACCCCGCCAACCTCAGCGACCCCAGCGGGCTTCACCCCGAAGGAGTCTGCGGCGGATTCGGCACCTGCGAGGACCAGCAGGGCAACATCATCCACGAGGCTTGGCATCCCAACAGTGAAGGCGGCTGGAACGTCGACTACTGGGACAATGTCACGACCAAGGTGGATCATCCCTACCACGCGGGCAATGACTGGTCCCTGGTCCGCTTCCACCGGTCCAAGAAGGAACGCCTCAAGGGATTTATCCAACTCGCCACCACGTTCCTAGTTCCTGAGGCCTCCCCCGTCACGGCACTCATGGACGCTCATGACGGCGACGCCAAGGGCGCCGTTGAGAACCTCGTGGCCAGCAAGGTCGAAGAGATGGCCTTCTTGAAGCAGCTTGCGTTCAAGTTGGCACCGAAGTTCGGTGGGTGCAGCTTCGACGCCACGACGCCGGTGCTCATGGCCGACGGCAGCACCCGGGAAATCAGCAAAATCAAACCGGGTGACCAAGTCCAAGCAGCCGACCCGCAAGCCGGCGAAGACAGCGGCCACGCCGTCTCCGCCACCTGGAAGCACGACGACAACGACCTCGTCGATGTCACCGTCCGATCGGGCGACCGCAAGGAGGTCATCCACACCACCTCCGAGCACCCCTTCTGGGATGCCACCGCGCAGAAGTGGATCCCCGCGACCGACCTCCAGTCAGGGCACACCCTCAAGACGGAAAACGGCCAGGACGCCACCGTCGAGGCCATCCGCCAGGTGCCCGGCGAGCAGGCGATGTACAACCTCACCGTCGCCGATGTTCATACGTACTACGCGCTCGCAGGTGCCACGCCCGTCCTGGTTCACAACAGCTGCGGCACCAAGTACTACGAGAACCGCTATGGAGCGACGGATAATCGGGGCCTCTCGGCCACTCTCGAAGACGGAATGGTAGAGATGACCCTTCGGGCCAAGAAGTCGAACGGGGAACGATATGAAGGGGTTCCCAGGGGCAGCGAGATGTTCCAAGAGGCCCTGAACCAATTTGGTGGCGCAGATAAAATCAAGGGAATCACGGCATCTTGGAATGAGGGAGATCTGGATACAAATCTCAAGCAGTTCAACGAGCTGATCCGGGGAGGCCACTCGGAAGAAGACGCGGCGCGTGGAACGTGGACCGGCGGACAGGCGGGGATGAGAGGATGGACGTCTGTTCACATCGACCAAGAAATGTCGGTCAAGAATCCAGACGGGACATTCCGAGAGGCAATGGTATATTTCACTAGGTCGGAGTAGTGGATGGAAACTGAAGAGTACGAAAGAAATCGCAGAAGGATCATTAATTCGATTCGCGACTGCTGGAATGCGGAACAATCGGTCGTATCGGTGCTGCGGAAATTGGTGGATGAGCTAGGGCCGTCTGACGATCGGGCTGGCACGGCCTTCCAGGTTGTCAACTACATGGCACGAGCCTTCAATATTCGATTGGCCGTGGCCGGAAAGTTTACGCGATGGCACGCGATTGGTGGTGACTTGTCAGACGAAGAAACGGAGAAGAGATTTGAGGGATTCATCGTCTGGCCCCCTAAGCCCTGACCTGGTAGCACCCTCTTCCCAATTGAATTAATCCGGACAGGCCCTGCGACAATTGCCGCAGGGCCTGTCCGGATTCCTGCCAGAACAGTCGCGTGGGCGTCCGAACCCCAGGGCGGCGTCGTTCAGAGGATCTATCCGGGTTGATGCCGGTTCAGATGGCTGGTGGGACTGCCATGTTTGCGGGACCGGGATTGAACGGACGGAGACACGGCCTCTGGGCAATCATGAGGTGTCGTAGCCCTGACCACCGCAACGGATACCCCCACGCCAGCGCCGACACCCTGCCCCCGATCGCCCTCGTCCTCACCGGCGCCGGCCCCCGAGGACTCGACAACCTGACCGGCAAGGTCCGCGACCTCACCGAGGAGTTCTGGAAGCCCGAAAGCGCCTGGCGACCGTATGACTTCGCCGACCGCATCCCGATCCTGACCGTCCGGCTCGACCAGCTCCAGCAGCACGGCCCCCAGGCCCCCATCTGGCTGCGCTACGGCAGCGAGGACCTCCAGACCCTCACCGACGCCCTCGCCAACCGCGACTACCTCCAGCGCACCCGCGCCCGCCTCGCTGCCCAGGCCCAGACCGCCAAGGCCGCAGAAGCCGAGAAGGAGCGCCAGGAGAACGAAGCCCGCCGCTGCCCCACCTGCAACCGCACCCCCGACCAGTACGAGAACAACTGGGACGCCAGCAACGGCACAACGAAATGCGGCCTCTGCATCGCCGAAGAAGAAGCCCAAGAACTCCGAGAAGCCGAATCCCGGCCCCGCTGTACCACCTGTGAAACCGGCCTACTGGAAAACAGCCTTCTGGAACACGATCCCGAAGCAGTCGAATGCTGGAAGTGCTACCAGAAGCGAGAGTTCTCCGGACGCCCGCCACTTCGCCGTCCCGAACCGAAAAAGAAGCGCCGATTCTTCGGCTGACCAGAAAACGCCAGACCAACCACCAGCCACCCAATTCCATGCCAACCCGACCCCGCCGGGACGCCCGCATACCCGGGCAGCTGTAGACCAAGAGCAGCCACGAGCGGCGCCACGTCCGGACACCGAACCCCCCCGCACCGTGCCCTCGTTGAACCGGCCGTGCGCCCCGACCGGGGCGCACACAGCACCGCCCGGCAGCCACCCCAGCCGGGACCCCGAGCCGAGAGGAACGGCTGCTTCATGCCGAGACACAAAGACCTTCCAGGCGATCGTCGACCGACACCGGCAAATGCCGCCCCAGCCAAGACGCAAGAGGCCGCGATCACCACGACCGTCCCGGCCGCGCTACGCCGCCAGCTGACAGTCGCGCTCGCCATCCACGAAGTGAAGCTGAAGGACGCAGTCACGCAGGCGCTGACGGACTGGCTGGAGGAACACCCACCAGAGGTGGACTCCGAAGCCGCCTCCCGCATCCCGCGCCCAGGCCGACGGCCAGCCCCCCGGGCCGCCGGCGCCGTGGCTCTGACCGTCCGAGTCGACCCAGCCGAAGCCACCGAGGTGGACCTGTTCCAGGTGGTACTGCGAGAAGAGACCGGCCACCGGGTCGACAAGGCGGAACTCGTCCGCGAACTCCTGCTCCTCGCCCGCACACACGGACCCACCCGCCGCGCCCTCGTACGCCGCCTCCAGCACGGACCTGGCTGACCGATTGAAGTGCTCGCCCGACGGGCTCCGGCCTGCACCGCCCGAGAGAGGAAGCCAGCACGGTATGCCGACTGGTATACCCGCGGGTATTCTGTCTGGTGTGACGATGACGACCATAAAAGTGCAGGCCGAGGTGCGCGACGAACTCGCGCGCCTAGCGGCCGACGACCTCGGCGGGGTCACGCTGAACGCCGCCCTGGAACACCTGCTGACCGAACACCGCAAGGCCCAGATCCTGGCCGCCTACGCCCGCCTGGAGGCCGACCAGGCAGCCTGGGCCGACTACCAGAACGAGCTGGACGAGTGGGACGCCGTGGCCGGCGACGGCCTGGGCGGTGAGGCGTGAGCCGCAAGTCCACCCCCTGGCAGGTCTGGATGGCCGACCTGTCCCCGGTCATCGGCTCCGAGCAGGCAGGCCGGCGCCCCGTCGTGGTCGTCTCCAGCCCCCTGTTCGCCAGCTTCCCGACCGCTATGGCCATCGTGGTGCCCCTCACCACCGCCGACCGCGGCCTGCCCCACCACGTCCCCGTCACCTCCACCCAGTCCGGCCTCAACCGCCCCAGCTGGGCCCGCACCGACGACGTCCGCACCATCTCCGAACAGCGTCTCACCGGCCGGCCACTCGGCACCGTCACGGGCAAGGAAGCCGACGAGATCCGCACCTATCTACGGATGATGATCGACCTGTGATGCCCCGCCCCGGGTCGCCCCAGGTACGGCGTGTCGAGGAGGGTGAGGGGGTGGGATCGGGCGTCTACTCCGGTCCCCGAGGCACACCAGAGGGATCGTCCAGCCACCCCCCTTTGCCCCAGGCCGCCCATCGCAGACACTGCGGGCCGGAGCCCGAGCGGGCGCCGCCCACCCTAACCTCGCGCTTTCACGAGGGATGGTGTTGATGGGCAATCAGGGTGCGAGAAACCATGGCTGACCTGTGGTTCTTGCCTCCTGCGCGGGCCCGGTCGCGCATCCGCGACGTTCACCTTCGAGGTGAAGTCCTCGACGCGCCAGTGCCTCTTTAACCGTCGGGTGAGGTCACTGTGCTCGACTCCACAGATGTCCGACCGGGGGCTGAGCGCGGATTTCGTCGGTCTCGAAGGACACGCGCTTGTCCTGGCCGGCGAGAACAACGGTTCTTCCGCTGAGGCTGGCGACGGTTGTGGGCCAGCCGGACCAGGTGTCCACCTCGAAGTTCTTCACGCCGGTGCAGACCAGGACGAACTCGACCGCGTTGTGGCCACGCGCCTGCCACAGGTCCGCAGCGCCGACCGGGACAGCGAAGGCGGAGAATCTCAAGGTGACTGACGCTTCGCGCTCGTCGATGAGGACAGAGTCCAGGTGGTAGTCCGTCAGCGGTGGTGGGGGTGCGCCGAGGACTTCGCGGATCGCCTTGGGGTTGGCCACCTCGGCAGACCAGTCACGTTCGTTCATAGAACACCTTCGCAGTCGTGGGCGGCAGCGCCCCCTGGTGCAGGCGCTGGTCAAGGGGACTCTCGAACCATCGCCGAGCCGTGTAAGGGTCCGCGTCGCCGGAGCGATAGGCGTTGAGGTGGCCCACCTTCAGAGCGTGCGCGGTGAAGTCCAGTGAGAACGCCGGACCGCTTACGGCGACCCTGATCCGGCGCTCCGGGGTCTGGAGGCGGGGACCGAGCTCGATGTCGACCACGGTGCTGTCGGGTATGCCCCGCATCCGAAGGTCCTCGCCCACCGCGTGGAACTCGATCTGGGCCTCGAACCGGTCACAGTCGGCCTCGGTCCAATCCGACGGGACGAGGTCCGGAAAGCGAGGAAGCTCGACCCGCAACGTCACAGCAGGGCCGTACGGACTGAGGTGCACCGATCTGAGAACCAGGCCCTCCAGAGCCGGCAACTCGGTGTAGGGCGCGGTGAACCGCTGGGAGTGGTCCAAGAACTCCGGCCATGTGCCAGCTGACATGGATGGGCCCCTCCCTCTGGGCGCTTCGTGCCCGGCGAGACCGGCGACTCCTCGCCCCAGGCGGCAGACGCAGATCAACGAAGCGCACTTGAGCTGCGAGGATACCGCCCGTCCATGGTCCGGTTACATCGCCCCAGTACGAGGCACACCTGATGAAGCGCAATGGGTCCTATCCACGCGTCCGGATATCGCGGGGCGGATCGGGAGTGGTCTCGCAGGCCGGCGGAGCGCTGCTGGCGGAGACCGTTCGCCGGATCGGCCTGGACACCACACTGTCTGCGGCGCTCGAGCCGTGGCGCAAGCCGCGGGCGGTGCACGACCCGGGCAAGATCCTCCTCGACCTCGCCCTGGCGGTCGCGCTGGGCGGAGACTGCCTGGCCGACGTCGGCGTGTTGCGGGCCGAGCCCAGCCTGTTCGGGCCAGTCGCGTCCGATCCGACGGTGTCCCGGCTGGTCGACGCCCTCGCCGCATCCGGTCCGCATGCGCTCGCCGCCCTCCGCCGAGCCCGAGCCGACGTTCGCCAGCGGGTCTGGCAACTGGCCGGCCAAGACGCACCGAACACTGGTGGCCAGGTGATCGTGGACATCGACGGCGTGCTGGTCTTGGCACACTCGGAGAAAGAGGACGCCGCCGCCACCTGGAAGAAGACCTTCGGCCACCATCCGCTGTTCGCGTTCGTCGATCACGGCCCGGAGGGCTCGGGCGAGCCGGTCGCGGGCTTGCTACGGCCGGGGAACGCGGGCAGCAACACGGCTGCCGACCACATCACCGTCGCCCGGCAGGCACTTGCCCAGTTGCCAATGCAGCTGCGGCGCGGCGGTGAGCGCGGAGACTACGGCGACCAGGTTGTCGACTGGGTGGCCGCTTGTGAGGTACCACGCCAGGAACGCCATGGCCAGCACTACATACAGCGGTCCAAGCCACTTCGGCACACGTCTCACACGGTGATCATGCGGGACCCGGGACGGTATTCCCAGGATTCGACGTCGCCGACAGCGCCGGACAGGTGACGGCAACCTGTGCATGTCGATGGCGGCCAACGGTGTTGTCGTTCCCATCGACGGCGCAGACCTCGCGCATTGCGGGGTGCGCCAGCCCGCAGTGGCCGTTGCTCTTGTCGGGTGATCTTTAGGTGTCGTGGATTAGCTCGCCAGGCGCCGACTGCGAAAGTCCTGGACATGAAGAGAATCGTGCTTCTGGCCGCGAGCCTAGGGGGCGTTCTGGCGACGGTGTGCGCCGGGCCCGCCCAGGCCGGCGCGTTGGCCGGCCCGGGCGATGGCGGGTGCGTCAACGTCGGCACCGCCGAGTCGGCCGGGGCCGCAGTCGGCTCGCCGGGCGTCCTGTCCGGGAACACGGTGCAGATCCCCGTGAACGCGCCGATCAACCTGTGCGGCAACAGCATCCACATCGGCGCCCCCGGCAACGGCGGAGGCGGCGGCAACGGCGGAGGCCCGGGCTAGTCACGGCTGACGCCGCGCCATCTCCATACCCGTGGAGAGGCACCTGCTGGAACAGCCCCCGTGCCGATCAGGCCGGGGCGGGACGGCAGCGACCAAAGCGACCGACACCGAACACAGGCCGACCAAGCGGTGCGCGCTACGGGCAATGGGATGCAGCGCGCACCGCCCGGCAGATCCTGCCAGAGCCCCGCAACCCGGCTCCCCAGTAGACCCGGTCAGCACGCTGGTAGGCGACGGCTGGCTTTCAGTGCAGACGTCGGTTGCTGTCAGTGGCCGGTGTGTGGGGTGGCCGGCCACCGAGGACCACTGGCGCGGCCAGCGCTGGGAAGACGAAGGAGTCACCTTCGACGGCAAGATCCCCGTCCTCGGCACCACCATGGACCGCCTCCGCCGCCACAGCTTCCTCGGCCCCATCTGGTGGCGATTCGGCCGAAGCCAGTGGCAGACCGTCACCGACGCCCTCAACGACACCCCCGACTGGGACCTCATCCACCAGCGCCGCGTCCAGATCGCCGAGAACGCCTCATTCCTGCGCACGGTATTCGGCCCTAGAAAGCCCAAAGAGCCCAAGGAAAGGAGAGCTTAAGCCTTGATTGGTGCGGCCGACCTGGCGGCCTGCTCGATCTTCGCGCAGTAGGCTGCACGGGCTTCCTCGTCGATCTGCTTCTCGTGTTCGGCGCGCAACCCGGTCCGGCCGTC
>NZ_JBEXKB010000142.1:0-9823 GCF_040609455.1 Kitasatospora sp. NPDC004669 | reverse complement strand
GCCCGCGAGGTCTACCGCGCCCTGACCAGCACACCAACCGCACAGATCACTCAAACCGACCTCGCTCCTGCGGCTTGACGTCTATAGGAGCATCCGAAGCGACCATCACGCACCAAACCGAACTGCCGCTCCCGACACGGTGGCGATCACCCCTCAGCCCGCACCAGCCGCCGACAACGGACCCCGACCCGGCAATCGCGGCCTGGGCGGCCCGGGCGGCGGCCTGCTTCCGGGTCTGGCGCAGGTGGCGATGCCGGTGCCGTCGGCGGGGGCGCTGCGGTCGGCCACCGTGGCGGCGGACGCCGACCTGACCCGGGGGCCGAGGAGGGGGCGGGGGCCCGAGGAGCTGTTCGGGTGGCGTTCGAGTCGTCGGACGGTATGCCGGCTCGGGCCCGGGGACGGTGAGCCCACCGGGCTCCCCGGCGATCCCCCAAGCGCAGAGAGGCACCGAATCCTCATGAGCATCACCCGACGAACCGCCCGCGCCCTGGTGGTGGCCGCTACCGCGGCCGCACTGGCCGGCCCCGCCGCCACGGCCACCGCAGTCACCACAGGGCCCGTCCCCGAGTACACCTGCGACAACCTCAGGGCAGACATCAGCCCCGTCGGCCGCTGGGACGCCTTCGGCAACTGCGAGGTCGTCCACGGCAACCTGCCTGAGCACGGGCCCGTACACGGAGAGTTCAGGATTTGGGGGAGGTTCAGCGAGGCCGTCGTCCTGTGCGAGTTCGTCGCACCCGCTTCCGGCTTCGCCGACCTGCCGTTCCACGTCGAAGGCCGGCACTGCCACCGCCTCGACACATAGCTCGCGGATCTGGTCGAAGGGCGCGGGTCACGGTTGGCGCCGGCACGTGGCTCGCCGGGCTACGGACCGCTGCTTGGGCTCCCCGCCCGCCAGGCCGAGGCGCCCTCCCCACCATCACCGACACCCACACGACAGGCGTGTCGGTACACGCTCAGGACATCACCCGATCGGCCGGCCTCGCGGATGGGCGGGCGACCCGCCTTGCGGCCTAGGGTCAATGCCAGTGACTTTGTGGTCTGTGCCTCGTTGGTTGTGGTGTGGCGAGGGTGGGGCAGGTCAAGTCGCCTGCGAGTGAGCGGATATCGGACCGGATCGCGATCGGGGTGCTGACCCAGGCGTTTCCGCCGGGTCTGGTCGATGAGGTGATCGCCGAGACCGGGCGGGGTGAGAAACGCAGCCGTCTGCTGCCGGCGCGGGTGGTCGTGTACTTCGTGCTGGCGATGTGCCTGTTCTTCGGGCAGGGCTATGAGGAGGTCGCGCGGCTGCTGGGTGAGGGGCTCGGGGACGGGCGGCGGTCGTGGCGGGTGCCGACGACCGCCGCGATCGGGCGGGCCCGCCGGCGGCTGGGCGCGGAGCCCTTGCGGCTGCTGTTCGCGCGGGTGTGCCGTCCGGTGGCGGTGCCCGGGACGGCGGGTGCCTGGTACCGGCGCCGGCAGCTGGTCGCGGTGGACGGCACCACGATGGACCTGGCGGACACCGAGGCCAACGACGAGTTCTTCGGCCGGCCGGGATCAGGCCGCGGGAGCGGCGCGTTCCCGCAGGCCAGGCTGGTCGGGCTGGCGGAGTGCGGCACCCACACCGTGTTCGGCGCCGCGTTGGGGCCGCTGTCGGTCAGCGAGCAGACCCTGTCCCGGCAGTTGTTCGCGCACCTGCGGGCGGGGATGCTGCTGCTGGCCGATCGCGGCTTCTACGGGTTCGAGCTGTGGCAGCAGGCGCGGACCTGCTGTGGCGGGTGAAGAAGAACGCGGCGCTGCCGGTGACGCGGGTGCTCGACGACGGCTCCTACCTCAGCACGATCCACGCCGGGAGGGACCGCGGGACGCGCCGCAATCCGGTGACCGTCCGGGTCGTCGAGTACACCCTGGCCCGCACCGGCGAGGCCACTCTCTACCGCCTGGTCACCACCCTCCTGGACCCGAAGGAAGCACCGGCCGCCGAACTCGCGGCACTCTACGTCCAGCGCTGGGAGATCGAGACCACCCTGGACGAGATCAAGACCCACCAGCGCGGCCCCCGGCTCGTCCTGCGCTCCAAGTACCCGTGGGGAGTCGAGCAGGAGGTCTACGGCCTCCTGCTCGTCCACTATGCGATCCGACAGCTGATGCACCAGGCAGCCCTGCATCAGGGCATCGACCCCGACCGGCTGTCCTTCACCCGTAGCCTGCGGGTCGTGCGCCGCCAAGTACCCGCCCAGGCGGGACTTTCCCCCCGGCAGGCTCGCCAGGGCGCTCACCCGCACCCTGGCTGAAATCGCCGAACGCCTGCTGCCCGAACGCCGCCAGCGGACCTGCCCCCGCGTCATCAAACGCAAGATGTCCAACTGGCCCCTCAAACGCGCCCAACACCGCAACTGGCCACCACCACAACCGGCCACCGTCACGATCACCCAGCGGGACGCAACTTAAGTCACTGGCATTGGGCCTAGGGTGACTGGCGGTCCATCAGATTTTGCCACCGTTGCGCTGTGGAACGACCCCCAGGAGTGACCGTCATGCGCCGTACTGCCGCCGTGTTCGCAGGAGCCGCCGCCCTGTCGGCCGCCTTCACCCTCCAGGCCGCCGCCGCCCCGGCCCAGATCACCGCCCCCAACGCCAGAGCCGCCGCAGAGGTGGACAGCCTCGGTAGGCTGCAGAGGCAGAAGAACGTGATCGACAGCTATCGCCCCTTCACGGGTGTCTACTGCGTCATCGTCGACCCGAGCGCCGGCATCGACCTCCCCAGCGCCCTGATCCTCGCCAACGGTGGGGTCGGCACCGACAGCGTGCAGATCCTCCGGGAACCCACCCAGTCGTGCGGCAACCGGCGGGACGCCATCACCGTCGTCCCCGTCAAAGACGGTCGTCAGACGGACGCCGAGTTCACCATCGCCGTCCTGTAGCACGACGGGCACCCGGCCCAGCGCGGCCGATCCGGCGCTCCTCAGGAAAGTCGGACCGGCCAACGCGCCCCCGAGCGGGCAGCCACCTCAGCCGGTATCCCGAATGATCCCCCACTGAGATCGATCAGGCCCGAAGCCACAAAACGCTGTCGGCGACCGGGCCGGCAAAGGCAACAGCGAACCGCCCAGCGCGATCCGCCAGGTCACGCCCGACGGTCCCGCACCGGGTAGAGCCTCGCGTGCAGCACCCGCGCTTCCCACCACGGATCGTCCGGAGCGGACACCAGCGCGGCCACCAGCTCCCGCTTGGTCGGTGCGGGCAGCACCAGAGGCCCCAAGCCCCGTACGACGCGGGCCTCCACACACCCCGGGCACTCCAGCCGGTCCCGGCCGGCCTTCTCCCGCAGTTCCAGCTTCGAGTCCTCATTCCCGCCGATGGAGCCCCGGCACGTCCAGCACGGGCGCAGCGCGGCGTTCGCCGTGCGGGCGGCGTCCAGCTGCTCTTCGGCCTCCCGCTCGAGCTGCTCCTTCCGCTGCTGGTGGCAGGACCGGCAGCGGCCGCCGGGGCGGCGGGTCCACTTGTGGTTGCTGTGGAGGCCGTACTCCCAGGTGCTCTCCTGCTCGGGGATGTCGCCGCAGTCGATGCAGGCCAGGGAGTCCATCAGCTCCTGGTGGGCCTGTTGCTGCTCGTGCTCGCGGACGGCCTGGCGCTGGTCGTAGGCGGCGCGGGTGTTCGGGTTGTCCAGCGCCTCGGTGAGGGAGTGTCGGCCGGGGCGACCAGGTGGAGCCGGTCCCGCTGGCACCCGCAGAGCTCGCTCAGGCCGCTCCGTCATCCCACCGAAACTCCGGACGGATCCCCCGATTGATCAGGTCCCGTCCGAGGATCTGAAGCTGGAACATGGCCGCCACGTTCGGCGGCGCGCCAGACGTCCAGCACGCCTCCAGGTCGACCAGCAGCTTCGACAGGGTGCGGTTGAACTCGGTCGAGGGGTTCGGCCGGGCCTGGGAGGCTGCGAAGTGGTACACCTCCGGCAGGGTGACGGAAGCTCCACTGAAGCTCCACTTGTCGCCGGTCTTGACCAGCCGCTTCTGGACGTAGAGCTCCTTGAACAGGTAGTAGTGCGCGTGACCGTTGTCCCCCTCCCCCGGCGGCTGATCGGGTGAGCCCTGTGTCCCCTCCCCCTCGCGCTTGATCCGGTCAATCGTGTCGACCGCGTCGGCGACGGTTCTGATCGGCTTCGCGAAAGGCACCTCCACCGCGTGGGCCTTCGGGTCGATCGCCGGCTCGAGCTTCTGGAACGTCTGGATGATCGTGTCGTAGAAGGCGCCGATCGTGGCAGGCGGCCGCCCGGCCAGGAGGGCGATCGGGGGGAACTCCGGGTACTCGATCTGCATGAACACCGCGAGCTGGTCCTTGACCAGCGGCTTCAGATCAACCGGAAGCTCCTGCGGAATGCCGCCGGGCAGCTCGTTGGCCGGATAGGTCGGCAGGAAGTCCGGGTGCGCGATCGACGGCCGGCCGCCGATCGCGGCCAGCAGGTTTCCGGCCAGCGCGAAGTGGTTCATCTCCTGGCTGACGATTCTGTGCAGCACACCCTCGGTGCGGTCCGGGTCGTCCTTGACCGACCACTGCGCACACAGATACGGCGGGATGGTGGCGAATTCCAGCCGCATCGCGAGATGCAGGGCGCCTTTGAGGTCGTCCAGCGGCAGAACTCCCGCCTCGACGTACTCCCTGATGGTCTTCATGCGCGGAGTGCCCGCGGTCACCGGATTCACGCTACAGCCCCAACTTCCTGAGTTCGTCGTCGATGATGCGCTGCGCCTCCGGCGGGACACCCGGAAAAGCGAGCAGCGGCACGTTCCCGGGATAACCGATCGCCTTGAACCCGATGTCGGAGGTGAAGTAGCCGGCGAGCAGCAGGGACCGGAACCTGATGAAGAAGCTCCGGTCCGTCGCGGTGGTCGACGCGATCTGGTCGACGATCGTGCGCTGCCGGGAGCCGTCCAGTTCGACGAACCCCGTCCCGAACTGGCGCCGCGCCTCCGCGTCGACCGTGGCGAGGCCGGTCGTGATGACGGTCCTGTGGCCCTGCTGCGTCTTGTAGGGAGCGCTCACCCAGTCGTCGAAGAAGTCGGCGATCCCCATCGCACTCGGCACCGGATACTCAGCGGTGCCCGGTAGAACGATGTCGGCGAGGGCCGCGACGAGTGCGCGCTCGCGCTCCGAGAGCGTGCGCGGCCAAGGCGTGTGCGGCGTCACGAGGTTGGGATCGGTGCCGTAGCCCTGCGGTGCGGTACCGACCCCGGCGGCACTGTGCTGGTCCATCTCGTCCTCTCGCTTGCGATGTACCGTCATCCGGTCGCGCTCGCTCGACCGTTGGGCGCGTGGTGCGGTCAGATCCCGCCGCTCCTCAGCAGTTCGAGGATGCGGGCCGAACTCCGCGCGGCCAGGGCCAGGATGGTGAGCGTGGGGTTCTTGTCCGGGCTCGACGCGAACGCGGCGCCGTCGACGACGAACAGGTTCCTCACGTCCCAGCACTGGTTGTAGGCGTCGAGCACGGAGTTCTGCGGCGAGGTCCCCATCCGCGCGCCGCCGACCTCGTGGACCGCTCCGCCGCCCTGCGGCATCGCGACGGGACTGGTGTCCGGCGCGCCGCCGAGCAGGCTGAAGACCTTGTTGAAGGTGTCGTGCATGTGCGTGACCTGCCGGACTTCCGGATCTCCCCATTTCCAGTGGAACCGCAGGACCGGAACTCCCCACTTGTCCTTGACCGTCGGATCGAGCTCGCAGAAGGAGTCCTCGTTCGGGATCATCTCGCCTTCGCCGATGAGAGTGACGGTCGTGCCGTACCTCCGCCGGACCTCCGCCCGCAGGGCGTCGCCGTAGATCGCGCTGCCGTCGTCGATCAGGCTTCCGATGCCGGTGGTCGGCATCCTGCGACCCCCGCGCGGCTCGATGTGGTACCCGCGCGGGAACCCGAGCTGCCCGGCGGCCTGCTCGGGCAGCAGCCACCACGGCACGTAGATGTGCGGGGTGAAGATGCCGTCGTCGTTCAGCACGGGGAGTTTTTCGAGCATTGGAATTCGGGAGGAGCGCGAGAACTCGACCGAGTCCATCAGGTACTTGCCGACCAGCCCGTGGCCGTTTCCGATCCCGTTGGGGAACACGGCGCTTCGTGAGTTGAGCAGGATGCGCACCGACGAGCAGGTTCCCGCCGCCAGCACCACCACCCGCCCCGTGACCGAAAACTCGGAGCCGGTCACCCGGTCGTTGTAGGTGACCCCAGTGGCCCGCCCGGTCGCGTCGACGTCGACCCGGGACACCATGGCGTTGCACACGACGGTGAGATTGCCGGTGGCGCGGGCGGGGGGAATGAGGACGGTCGTGCTCTGGAAGTTGGAGCGGCTGGCGCAGCCGCGGGTGCACTGGGTCGAGTACAGGCACGCCGCGCGGCCGTTCAACGGGCGGGTGAGCACCGCCGCCCGGATCGTCGCCACCTTCATGCCCAGGTGCTCGAACGCCCGGCTGAGGACGATCTCGAAGCCGCGCGGGGGCGGCGGTGGGAGCTGGACGCCGGGCGGGGAGTCGGGGGCGTTCTCGATCCCGTGGGGAAGGCCGGTGACACCGATGAGTCGTTCGGCCTTGTCGTACCACGGCGCCAGGTCGGCGTACTCGATCGGCCAGTCGAAGCCCAGTCCGTCGCGGGTCTTCGGCTTGAAGTCGTACGGTCCGAAGCGCAGCGCCACCCGACCCCAGTGATTGGTGCGGCCGCCCAGCATCCGTGGCCGCCACCAGCTGAACTGATTCGACTTGTCCGGATTCGGGGGGTCCGCCTGACTGTAGGGCTCACCGGCGATCTGCGAGCCGCCGTCGACGGTGGCGTCGTAGAAGCCCTGCGGCTTGTCCGACGTCGAGGCCGCCCGCAACGGCGCGTCCTGCGGCGTGTTGAACATCGGCGTCTCGGTCCCGGGATCGTAGTCCCGGCCCGCCTCCAGCATCAGGACGCGAGCGCCCGCCGCACAGAGCTCGTTCGCCGCCATTCCACCGGCCGCCCCGGAGCCGACGATGATGACGTCGAACGCCTGGATATCGGACAAGGTCCCACTCTTTTCACCGGATATCGCTGCGTAATCACGGCCGTCACTCTCAGTGACCATACCGTGACAAGTCTCGCAGAGGCTGCGATGACCCGCGACCGGTGGATCCAGGAGTGATCCGGGCGTTCACCGGCGCATGATCGCGGGCTCGTGCCGCCGCAGCGGCCAGGTGACCAGGACGCCGAAGAGCACCGAGACCACCAGGAGCATGCCCAGGTCGAGCGGTCAGGTTCCCTGGTTGCGGGCGAAGAGCAGTAAGAAGCACCGGCCACCATGGTGGTGGACCGGTGCTTCTTGCCTGGGAGCGCGGCGGCCGACGGTCAGAGGCGGCTGCGGCGTACCCCGGGCCGGGTGGGCGGGACCTGCTCGCCACGCAGTGCGAGGGCGGCGGTGCAAGTGCGCTCCAGCTGGCGCTGTCACGTTAGCCGATTGGGTGAGATGATCTTCTGATCGATCACGGCGGAGGGGGGATCATTCGTGGAGAGCACGTCGCCGTCGCACAGGGGTCACCGACACCCGGTCGAGGTCATCTCCCACTGTGTGTGGCTGTACTTCCGGTTCCCGCTGTCGTTCCGCGAGGTGGAGGAGCTGATGCTCCAGCGCGGTGTCGTCGTCTCCCACGAGACGGTCCGGCGGTGGTGCCTGAAGTTCGGGCAGACCTACGCCGATGCGCTGCGCCGCAGGCAGCCCCGGACCGGGGACAAGTGGCATCTGGACGAGGTCTTCATCAAGGTCAACGGCGAGCGGAAGTACCTGTGGCGAGCCGTTGACCAGGACGGCAACGTGCTGGACATCCTCGTGCAGGGGCGGCGGGACAAGGCCGCGGCCAGGTGCTTCCTGCGCCGCCTCCTCAAGCGGACCCGCGCGGTGCCGAAGGTGATCGTCACGGACAAGCCGCTCCCATGGAGCCGCCCACCGCGAGGTCATGCCGTCCGTGGAGCACCGCTCCCACAAGGGTCTGAACAACCGGGCCGAGAACAGCCACCAGCCCACCAGACAACGCGAACGCGCCATGAAGGGCTTCCGCTCCGCCGGCGCGACCCAACGCTTCCTGTCCGCGTTCAGTGGCATCTCACCCCACTTCCGACCCCGCCGCCACCTGATGGCCGCCACCGGCTACCGAGCCGAGATGACCGTCCGCTTCGCGATCTGGGAGCAGGTCACCGGAGCCGCCAGCCCGCCCACCGCGGCCTGAACACACAGCTGCAACCTGGCCCCACCACACCCCGACACACCCTCAGGCACTCTCGCACCCAACAACGTGACAACGCCCCACACCACGATGACGCCGCACCGGCCACCACTACCCCTGACCAGGCATCAGCCCCCAGACATCACGACAAACTGCTGCAGCTCACCACGACAACGAAATGCAACTTCACACTCCCCCACCAGCCGCTCGGCAGTCTGTTGCAGCGAGCCCTCGTCCGCCTCGAAGCGGCCGGCCGCTACCGCCAGGGCGAGCCTCGCGGTCAGCGCGGCGACCGCCGGGGCCATGACCTCCCGCAGCTGCTGGAGCCTGGCGATCGCGCCGAAGTACGGGTCGCACGCGGCGAGTACCTTGGCCGCGTCAGCGGGGAAGGAGATCGTGACGTAGTCCGGCAGGGTGGCGAGGTAGAGCTCGACGTCGGCGTCGCTGACGTGCCGGATCCGGATGCCGTCGCTGCCCGGGCGCTCGCCGACGACGATCTCGAACAGTGACTGGCGCACTCCTGCTTCGTCCCACTGCTGTCGGCAGATGCGTGCGGCAGCGACGGCTTCGTCGAGGTTGGCTCGTGGTCCACCGGTGTCTGGTCGGTGACGTTCACCCGGGAACCGGGGCCGAAGAACTGGTAGGCCTGGGCGTGCGGCCGGGGCAGGGTGGGGGAGGTGCCCATCCAGCGGGTCCGGTCGAGGCCGAGGGGGCGCAGGATGCGGTCCTCGATCTCCCGGTGGGCGGGCCGGCCGGTGACCTCCTGGATGATCACGCCGAGCAGGACGCAGCCGGTGTTGGAGTACTTCCAGCCCTCGCCGGGCGGGAAGTCCGGTGCGTGGGCCATGGCGAGGGCGACCAACTGCCCGTCACTGTAGACGTCGTGGCGCTGCCGGTAGTACTCCTTCGCGGTGGTGTACCCGGGCAGGCCGTCGTCGGAGATGCCGCTGGTGTGCCCGAGCAACTGGCGGACGATGATCCGGCTGCCATCGCTGCCCTTCCTCGGCTGGATCCCGATGGAGCAGCTCCTCCCGGTGGGCTTCATGTTCGCCCTCGGCGCCCTCGCCGAGCTGTACCGCACGAAGCTGCCGATCAACGACCTCGCCGGCGTCGCGGCCTTCGCGCTGTTCCTCGCCAGCTGCCGCTACGGCGCGTTCACCGTCGTCGGGCTGCCGGCCTTCGCCTACGGGCTCATCTGGCTGGCCGCCCGCATGCCCGGCCCGCTGACGAAGGTCGGCACCAAGGTCGACTGTCCTACGGCATCTACATCTACGCGTTCCCGATCCAGCAGTGCCTGACCCTGTGGCAGGTGAACCGCCACGGCTACACCGTCTACAGCCTGGTGTCGCTGGTCCTCGCCGCCGCCGCGTTCCTCTCCTGGCACCTGGTGGAGAAGCCGTCCCTGAAGCTCAAGGACCTCGGGCTGCGCCGCCCGCCGCGCACCGCCCCGCAGGGCAACCGCCCCCCGGCCGTCCCCGGGCCCGGCGCGGCCGAACCCGTCGCCGAGACGGCCTCCGCACGGTAGGCACACACCCCGTCAATGCCCGTGGGCCCGGCACGCGGACGCGGCCGCCGCCCCCATTAATAAGGGTGTGCACGTCCAGCTGAGGACCGAAGCTGAGTCGTC
>NZ_JBEXKB010000141.1:0-9948 GCF_040609455.1 Kitasatospora sp. NPDC004669 | reverse complement strand
CCGCCGTCGCCGACCAGCTCAACCGCCGTCCACGCAAGACGCTCGGCTGGGAAACCCCAGCCGAGCGTCTGGCTAAACTCCTCGCGGCCTAGACAACCGATCACGTGTTGCAACGACCGCTAGAAACCGCCGCTTCTGCCGCTGCGGGTCGGTTGCCATATGAGTGGGGCTCCGGCCACCGGCCGGAGCCCCACTCATATGCCCTCGGTGGCGTTCCTCCGGGCCGGGTCAGGACGTGTGGTCAGGCCAGGGGACGTCGATGGCCACCGCAGTGGTGTAGTCGACGCCCGGCACAGAGAATCCGTACAGGCGTTGGACTTCGGCGTGGAACCAGTCGAGGTCGGCGAGGTCGGCGATGGTGGCGGTAGTGGCGGCCTCCCAGCGTTCGGCGACAGCCGCCTGGACGTCGTCGGTGAGTTCCCACGTGTCCAGGCGGACCCGGCCTTCGTCGTCCAGGGCAAGTGCGGCGGCGCCGGTGAGCTGGTCCCACAGGGCGGCGAGCTGGCGGATCGGCGGGACCAGGTCCTCTCCGAGGACACCGCGCAGCAGGCCGGTGTACAGGGCGATGCCGGGGATGGCGGTGGAGGATTGGGTGACGGCGGCGCCGTTAACGGAGGTCACGGCACGCCCGCCCACCGTCTTGTCGAGCCGCTCGTTCAGGGTTCGGGCGGTGGCCTCCAGGTGGCCCTTGGCAGCGCCGATGGTGCCCTGCCGGTAGATCGCCGCTGTCAGCGGCGAGCCGATGTACGACAGCGCGGCGGTGGCGAAGCCGTCGGCCAGTAGGCCTCGGCTGGCGAGGTGGTCGATCCAGCGTTCCCAGTCCGCGCCGCCCATCACGGCCACGGTCTGCTCGACGTCGTCGCCCTCGGCCGGCCCGGTCTCGACTTCGCGGACCTCGGGAACGCCCTGGTCGTCGAAGAGGAGGGTCTTGGTGCGGTTCGCCTGGCCGATCGGCTTGAGGACGGAGGAGTACGTGATGCCGGTGTCGGGGTCAGTGCGGCGGGGCGCAGCCACCGAGTAGATCAGGTAGTCCAGCCTGCCGCCGAAACGCTGCTCGATGAGGTCGGCGACCTGGTTCTTCATCGTGTCGGAGAACGCGTCGCCGTTGAGGAAGACCATGTCCCGCCCGGCGGTGCGGGCGATGTCAGCGGTGGCGGCGGTGCGGTACCAGCCGGCCGTGGCGGTACGCCGTTCGGTGGGGGCCTTCTCGAAGGACACCGCGATCCCGCGAATGCCTGCGCGCTTGAGTCCAGCGAGGGTGGCCGCGAGGCCGTATCCGGCGGAGGAGCCGATGACCAGTGCCACCGGCCCGGCGCCCTCCGGCAGGCTGGCAGGGGCGGGGCAGGTCTGCCACATGTCGGCCACCAGCTGCTGGCAGCCCACCGGATGAGAGTCGAGGAAGAGGAAGCCTCGGTTGCGGGGGGTGAGAACGCGCTCGTTCACGATGGCAGTCCTTGGGTCGGCCGGGACAAGGACGCGGCGACCAACTGGCCACTGCATCGGTGCAAGTCTGCGGCAGCACGGACAGGGGCAGGGAGCCCCGTCGAGGACAACGATCACAAACCGATCTTGGAGTGTTGCCACACTGCCAGCCCAGCTGGCGCGGGCTCGGGTGTGGGTGGCGATCACCACACTCGTCGGTGGGCAGTAGAGTCACCGCGCAGATACGGCCCACCATGGAGACGGAAGCGGCAATGCGGCGCAAACGCACTCTGGAGGACTGGGAAGTCGGCGCGTGGCTTCGCTGGTGGGCGCTGCTGGAAATCCGCGCCATGTCCGGCAGACGGAGGCCGATCCGAGACTGGCCCGACGACGACTACGTCGCCTGCATTCGCTGGCTCGCCAACCTCTGCGACAACATCCCGTTTCTTCCCGAACCCCGCAAACCATGGTGGAGTCGAGCGCGATCAGAGCGCCGATTCGCCTATGCCTGGGTCGTCGCCGACGAACGCGGACGGCAGTGGATCCTCAGCACGGTGGACAAGTTCGGTTGGAACTGGACACCACCATCCACCAGCTCCCCCGTACCGCTGCCGTCAGACGAAGACCGCCCGCCGGCTGACAAGCCATAGAAACGCTATGCGATCGGACGCTGAACTCCCCCGCCCGCACCACTCCGACGAGGGATAGCGCAACACCTGTTGCACCCGGTTGCGTCCTCAACACTGCCGCTGAGCTGTGCCGATTCACCTCGTCTGATCGCGCAACACGGATCTGCCCCAGAGAAAGGTGACCCAGTCGGCGATCTCCGGCAGCCAGTGACGCGGGCGGGCGGTGAACTTATGTTAGGTCCACCAGTTCTGTCCGTTGTCCGCTGCTCAGGTAGTACTCACCCGGGTTCCCTGCTTGTCACTGATCAGCGACACACTGCGCGCATGAGTACTGATCCACATGCCGTCCGGATGACCCTCGATCTGACCTGGGTCGAATCCATGGGTGGTCCGCTGATCGTCGTCCCGGTGTCCGCACTGCAGCACTGGGGTGGCTGCACCGAGGACGGCGTGATCATCGGTGAAAGCGACCAGCCGGACGACTACGACCGGGCCTGCGAGGTCGAGGACCTGGCCGAGGCGATCGGCCTGCGTGGCCGAGGCGACGTCTCCGCGCTGGTGCTGGGCGACGAACCCGCCACCACCTGCTACCTGCCTGAGCCGAGGGCCTTCATGCGCTGGCTCGCTGCCGACTCCGACGCCGAGTTGCTCGCCGCCACCGAATCCGCGCTGAACGACCCGGCGACGCCGTGGGAGGAGTGCGGCCTCTGGGAGACCGACGGACCGGCGATCCTCATGGACTCGGCCGAGGCCGGCAAGAACCTCGGCATGCCCTACCCGGACGGCAGAGGCGAGCCGGACCAAGCCCCCGTCCACCTGTCTGCAGGACGTTGGAGAGTCCGCGCGTTCCACAAGACCGGCGATTCCCCCTGGATCAGCGTGGTCCAGCTCCTTCCGGAGGCCGACGCCGAGTCGACACGACTCCTTGACTCGAACGTCGAGTTGGCGCCCGCAGCCCCGGAGGGACGGTAACGGACGCTGGGACGCTTCGAAGTGGCCCCCGCCGTCGCCCATCAGGCGTTCACGATCGGTACGCGTCGTGATACCTGCGCAGCCGGGGGCTACGGATTGCGGGCAGCCCGACCAGGGTGTCCCTGAAGGCGCCGTGGTGGGGTTCCAGGGGGTACCAGGGGCGCGATGGCAGTGGGTAGTCGTCGCGCAGGACACCCTCCGGGAGTACCCCGGTGGCGGGCGTTGGCGAGGTCTCCCCGGGGCTGGTGAGGTACGCCCAGACTCCGCTGTCCAGCGGCACTACCGTCGCCTCGCAGTCGGATGGGCGCCACGGCTCGCCCGTGCCGGGGTGGCGGGGGACGAGGAGGACGTCGGGGCGGGGCCGGGGCTCGGGGATGCCCGGGCCGGCCAGCCCCACCGAGCGGGGGTTGGGCCCGGGCGGGAGGTAGCGGGCCACGGCGTGGCCGAGCAGCTCGGCTACGGGGCCGGCGGGGAGGGTCACCGGGTGGTTCTCGGTGGCCGCCACGAGGTGGGCCAGCGCGACGCCGACCGCCGCCTCCCAACGACGGCTCCACGACCCGTCGGGTTCGACGGGCGGGACGCGGTGTTCGGCACGCTCCACGTCCGCCCAGCCGGGCAGCGGGCCGCCCGGGAGCCCCGAGGGACGGCGGACGACCGCGTCGGGCTCCAGCCACACTGTCTGCCACGAGCCGCAGTCGTCGATCCGGGTCGCCACGGCCCGTCCGCACCCCACACAGGCCAGGTTGGGCCCGGCCCGGCCGTCCACGCCCCGGCAGTAGCCCTCACACTTCTCCAGGATCAGAGTCATTGACCGGGAGTCACCGGGCGCGATGACGATCCTGTTCCGTGCGCCGAAGGAGACGGAGTACACCGGCGCATACACCCCCTGGTGGGCAGCCGCTTCCTCTCCGACGTCCTGCCACAACCGCCAGGGCGGTCCGGTGGGCCGGGGGTCGACGGCGTACGTCCCCGGCTCCATCAGCGGTGGATGAAGTTCCTCCCAGGCTCCGTGGTGGGTGTGGACGGGGAGTGCGACCTGGGACGCCGGTGCCGTCAGCTCGGTGCAGCACCCGGCACATGCGAACACGTCCAAACAAGCTCCCCCCCCGCTGCGGTTCACCGGGATTGTGTCTCGCTCGCGGCGGAGGATCCATCGGATTTCGGAGCGGCTCCAGGGCTTCCAGGGTGCTCGTGGCCGTTCATCCACCTCGGCTGTCGACCGCCATCAGCGTGCCGTCCAGGTCCAGGTCCAGGCCCATGGCCTGGCTGGCGGGGCTGTCGAGGCGGGGGGCGATGACGGGTCGGGGCACGTGATCCTCCATCGGGTGAGCTGACGGGTCGGCCCCGACCTGCTGGGTGCGGGCCGGGGCCGGGTTGGTGGTGGGGGGGGCAGGTGCGGTAGGCGGCGGGCCGGTCCTTGAGGGAGGGAAGGCCCGCTGTCGGGAGTGCTCGGCTACAGCAGGCCGGCGGCGTGGGCCTCCGCCTCCTGGTCGACGTCCTCGCCCTCATCCTCGTCGGCCTGGTCCTCATCGTCGTCGGCCGGGACGGGGCAGAGCTCGGCGATCGCCAGGTGCTCGCCGAGCGCGGCCCACGGGTCGCCGTCCTCGGCCTCGCCGTCGGTGGGCTGCGTCGTGTCGGCGGCGGGGGCGTCCAGGAGCGCGGCCAGGTCGGCGATGGTGTGGATCGGCACCGGCTGCTCACCGTCCCGGGCGAGCAGGTAGGTGCGGCTGGTGTAGCCGTCGTGGTCGGTCGGGCGCGGGACGGCCAGCAGGCGCGCGGTGGAGGTGATCTCGCACGTCGCGCTGCCGTCTTCCGCGCCGGTCCAGTTCTCCGCCTTGGTGAGCGCGCCGTGGCTGTAGTCGATCCGCCCCGCGCTGAACGCGGCACGGGCTGCGGCGTCGGCGCAGACGTCGGCGGCCAGCTGCTCCCGGGTCGGCGCCGGGACCGCCTCGCGGGCCGGGCCATGGTGCTCGGCACCGAGACGGCGGCGCAGCGGGGCGAGGGCCTTGTAGGCGTGGTGGTCGGTGAGGACGGCGGCGAGGGCGCCGGTGGCCAGGGCGAGGGTGACGCGGGCTTCGGCCGGACGGTGGGTGAGGGCGCGGTAGGTGGTGAGGCCGGCGGCGGCCGCGGCGGTGACGGTGGCGACGCTGTCGGCGGCGTCCAGGGCGGTGCGGGCCAGGCGGGTGCGCAGGGTGTCGGTCACGGGTGCCTCCGGGAGGGGAGCGGGGTTGGGCCGGGCGGCCGCGCCGCTCACCACCGCGCCCGCCGTCCCGGCCTGGCTGGCCGGTGGGCGGGGCGCGGTGGTGGGCAGCGTGGTGGGCCCTGTGCTCCCAAAGCTGCCACGAAGCGACAAGTAGCTCTCTGTAGCGACAGTCACATGTCGTAGCCACGGCTCAGCACCACGGTCCCGTTGTGCGACATCCCACGGGATGATCTTGGTAGGTCAGCAGTTGCAGTTCGGCGGGAGCGTCCTCGGCCGGGTCGGTTTGATCGGTCCAGCGAGAACTTGGGAGATCGAACCCTGGATCTTCCCGAGGGCAAGGTTGGCTCCGCTTTCCCCAAGTACTGTAACTTCGCGTGATCGAATCCGAGATTGAGATCAGCGAGGATCTGGTCCGCGACCTGTTGCGGGAACAGCATCCGGATCTGGCCGAGCTGCCCATCCGCGAGGTGGAGGGCGGTTGGGGCAACCAGATGTGGCGCCTCGGGGACAAGTTGGCCGTCCGGATGCAGCGGATGGACAGACTCCCCGATCTGCAGCTCAAGGAGCGCCGCTGGCTGCCGGTGCTGGCCCCACGCCTGCCGCTTCCGATCCCGACCCCGGTGCGAAGCGGGGCACCGTCCGAGCGCTTCCCCAAGGTCTGGACCGTCATGACCTGGGTTGAAGGCACGCCGCTGGACCACGGCTCGATCACCTGCGGCGACCACGCGGCCGACACGCTGGCGGCCTTCCTCAAGGCGCTGCATGCGGAGGCGCCTGCCGACGCGCCGGCCGCCTCGGACTTCGGTGCTCACCCCAGGGAGTGCACGGACGGCTTCGAGAGCTTCCTGCAGGCCGTGGACCTCGGCGGCTTCGCCGAGGACGACATCAGGGCCGTGTGGGACGACGCGGTGGCGGCTCCCGAGTGGGAAGGCCCGCGAGTGTGGGTGCACGGCGACCTGCATCCCGCGAACGTCGTCGTCGCGGACGGAACACTGGCGGGCGTCGTCGACTTCGGCGCAGTCTTCGCCGGCGACCCGGCATGGGACCTTATGGCCGCCTGGCTGCTGCTCCCCGCGGGCGGTGCCTCACGGTTCTTCGACAGCTACGCGCAGGCGGACGACGCGACGGTACGACGGGCACGCGGGCTGGCCGCGATGAAGAGCCTGTTCCTGATGCTGATGGGCCAGAACGGGGACCGCGGCCTGCCCGGCGGCAAGCCGAACTGGGGGCCCGCAGGCCGGTCGGCACTTGATCGTGTCCTGAAGGGCCTTTGACGTCGGCATAGATCAACCGGCTCTGGCCCGGGCCGGCACTCGTGTCCTGTCGCGTTGAGCTTGTCCGGGGGAGCCGGGCGCCGCAGTTCGCGCAGTCGCGGATGCGGGCAACGCCTCCAGGGTCGTGCGCCGGCCAGCGCGGGGCTCAGCACCGGAGGTCGGTCTCGGGCTCCTCTTGGTCCTGGTTGTCTTCGTAGGCCCAGGTGCCGAACGGTCCGGGCAGGCCAGGTTCGTCGGAGCCGAGCTGGAGGGCGTCGCCCTTGAGTCGGTGGGGCCGGGGATCATGCCTCAGGCTGGGAGGGGATGGCGGCGCGGCCGACCTCGCGCAGCTCCTGCAGGTCGGGGATGTGGTTGTAGAGGGTGCCGGGGCTCACCCCGAGGAGGGGTCCGGCCAAGGTGAGCTCAAAAGCCGCCATGGGATGATCTTGGTGGGATGGCGGTCGGGCCAGGGTGCCCGGCTTGGGCAGGCGTCCGGAGCCGGTCGTTCAGGTGCCGCTCGCTGAGGCGGCACATCGACCGGGAGCGGTAGGGGGTCAGACCGTGGTGGTGCAGACGAAGCCGAGGTCGGCCAGTCCTTCGGCCTGGCACAGCCGGTCGGAGGCGCCGCTGGCGGTGGTCTGCAGCAGTTGGTAGTCGGCGCCGTTGGCGTGGCCCCAGTGCATGGCCGCGCGCCACAGCTGGCGGCCGAGCCCGAGGCCGCGGTACTCGGGCAGGACGCCGAAGTACTCCGGCAGCAGCCGGGCCCGGCCGATCGGGTCGGGCATGGTCTCCATGGGGCCGATGGCCCCCACCACCCGGTCGTTGCGGATGGCGGTCAGGACGGGGCCGACGCTGTCGATCCGGGAGTGCAGGAAGGCGAAGCCCTCGTCGGCCAGCTGCCCGCGCGGCCCTTCTCACGTCACGACGTGAGCAGAGCTGCGATGCAGGTATTAGGCCGGAACGGACCGGATCACAACCAACGAGCCTTCGTAAAAAGGCTGTTGCCGCAGGGCGCCGAACCGAGCGTCCCATGCTCCGCTGTCCAGGTCGCCCCGCAAATCTGAGGCGAATCGTTCGCGCGACTGCTCGTCGACGAAGCTCCACGCCGAGCACGCCTGTCGAGCACCAGGGTCGAGCAGCATCTCGGAGCGCGCATAGTACGTCCCGTTGAAGCCGTCGGTGCAGTCGACGGGTATCGGCACCCGGGTCACCGTCGTATGTCCGCCGAGAGCCTCGGCCAGATCCGCGATCTCCCCAGCCGACCGCCATCACCATCTGTGTGCGCAGGCCCTCCACTGATCAACCGCCGGCCCAGTACCAGCACGTCCCCAAGTAGATTCCCCCGAGGTCGTAAGCCGCTCCCATCCATCGCTGCCTGTTGATCGTGCTGACGCGGCATGCGCATGGCGGTGGCGGGTGAGGGGGTGCTGGCCCTTCTTCGCGCTGGTGGTTGTCTGCAATTGGTCCTGCGGTGATCGTCATGGCGAGGGGTGGAGTGCCCCCGGTCAGTAGGCCAGTGCGGTCATGTGGTCGGGGTGACGGAGCAGGTCCGCGAGGAGCTGGGCCAGGGCCTGCTGCCGCACGGCCTCCAGCACGTCGGTGGGGTCGGTCCAGTCGCCGGAGGCGAGCCAGTCATGCAGCTGCCCGACGCCCTCGCACGGCGACGGGCCGGGCAGGTCGCCCCACCGGTCCGCCGGCTCGTCCGGGACCGGGCCGGTGGTGGCGTGGCGCCGCAGGCGGAGCGTGATCCCGGCGGCGGCCAGCACGGTGCCGGCCGCAGCGGTCAGGAGTGTGGTGGGCTTCACGCGTCACCGGTCCAGGCGCCGGTCGGGTCGTCGCTGATCTCCGCCGACGGGCCGGTGACGGCGGCCGCGCCGGTCTCGACGACTGGCAGGTGGACGTGGCGGTGCGTCACGACCACGTCCGCGCCGACGTCCCGCAGCAGCTCACCGGCCTTGCGGGCCAGGACGACGCTGCGATGCTTTCCGCCCCTGCAGCAGACGTGCAGGGCGACGGGCCGGCCGGGCAGCGCGGCGGCCTGGGCGAGGACACGCACCACGGTCCGCTCGGCGATCTCGACGGCGCCGGGGGTGGCCAGCACGTAGTCGTAGACAACCTGGTCCAGGCCGCTGGAGTGGAGCATCACCTCGCGGACCTCCGGGTCTTCCGGGGGATTACGGAAGTGTTCTCCACCGTTTCGCTGTCTCACGAGACATCGCCAGCGCCGCTTCGGGGACTTCACCGCAACGAAACGGCCCGGCGTCGAAGATCAGGTGGAACCCGTGCGTGATACACCCAAGTACGATTCGAGCGCCTGCTTGATCACCTCGTAGGGGGAGCATCCTGCGCGGAGGGCGTGAGCGTGGAGCCGTACCTCCAGCTGTTCCGGCAAGTACTTGGCGCGGTTGTCGATTACTGACACACCGTTGGCTTCTCAGCACCCGGGCGGTGGGGCGTTGAGCCAAACCCCACCTTGGAGTGAAGTCGGGTGGGGAACTCCCGTGGTTTCGAAGGAGGTTCGGTGTCGGCGGCGGTTCGGGCGGATGGTTCGGACGGCGGCGTCGGCAGGCGGCGGCCGGGAAATTCGCTTTCGGCCGCCGGAGTGCGGTGATAGACAGCCGTAGTGCAGAAGAATCTTGAACTCCCTGACCTGCTGCGACTGATCGACGAGCGGGCGACGGCCTTCCGGGCCGCGATCGCCGCCGCGCCCAGCCTGGACGTGCAGGTGCCGACCTGTCCCGAGTGGACGCTGTTCGACCTGGCGCGGCACCTGGGCTCGGGCCGCCCGTTCTGGGCCGCCGTCGTCGAGGCCGGTCCGGCCGACGCCCCGCCGGCCGAGGCCGTGGCGGCGCGCGCCGAGGCGCAGGCGCCCCGGGAGCGCGAGGCGTTGGTGGCCTGGCTGGCCGCGTCGACGCAGGAGCTGCTGGACACCCTGCGGGAGGTCGGCCCGGACGCCGAGTGCTGGACGTGGTGGGGCGCCTCGCAGTCGCCGCGGACCAGCGGTGCCGTCGCCCGGCACCAGCTTCAGGAGATCGCGATGCACACCTATGACGCCCAGCTCACCGTGGGCGCCACGCAGCCGCTGCCGGCGGAGGTGGCGCTGGACGGCGTCGAGGACTTCCTGTTCACCTGCTGCGCGTGGTCGGGCGTCTGGCCGCACGAGCCGGCCGTCGTCGATTACCACGCCACCGAGGGCCGCTCCTGGCGCTTCACGGTCGAGGCGGACGGCGCCCGCGCCGTCCGCCTCCCGGCTGCCGGCGAGGGCGAGGCCCAGGCCCCGGCCGACGCCTCCGCCCGGGGCACGGCCGGTGAGCTGGTCCTGTGGTTCTACGGACGCACACCGCTGGACTCGGTGAAGATCGACGGCGACCGGGTGTCGGCGTACGAGTCAACATGCACCACCTCGTACGAGTGACTGTGCACCAGAGTTGATGCGGTGACCGGCTGTTGTCCGTGAGCCTGCTGTCGT
>NZ_JBEXKB010000140.1:0-10055 GCF_040609455.1 Kitasatospora sp. NPDC004669 | reverse complement strand
CAGTCCGTCCAGATGATCGCGCACCCACATCGCCGCCGTGCCCCGCGGATTGCTCGCCCGGGCCATCCGTGCGGTCAACGGCGGGATCTCCCGCCCGGACCAGGAACCCATCGCCACCGCAGTCCACCCTTCGACCAGCCCGAATCTCCAGGCCAGGACAGCAGGTGGGCACAGTCAACGGCCGCCGATCGACGACAATCTCACCCTCGCCGGTGAAGATCACCAACAACATCCAGAAGTTGAGCCAGAACCAGAAACGACAGCACCGGGACCAAGGCGCGGGACCGTCCCGTCGTGCACACGAGTGCCACGGAGACCCTGGGGTGAACCCGCGCGGGCGCCGCCTTCAGGTAACGGACCGGATGCCCATGGCGAGCAGGACGACGGCTGTGGCTCTCATCCCCCAGTACCGCAGCCGCGGATCGCGCACTGCGTGCGTCGTTCGGCCGAGCAGGAAGGCCCAGGCCAGCAGCCAGCCGGCTACGAGCAGTGCGTGGGTGCTGGCCAGGGTGAGGACCTGGCCGGCGAGCGGCTGGTGTGGGTCCAGGAACTGTGGGGCGAGGGTGAGGTAGATCGAGGCCGCCTTGGGGTTGAGGACGTTGGCCAGCAGCGCTTGGAGGAGGGCGGGTCCAAGTCGCCGGGAGGTTGCCTGGCCGGGCCGGTCGGCGCCGGGACCGGCCTGGGCGGATCGCCAGGTCCACACGCCGAGGCCGATGAGATAGGCGGCGCCGCCGAGCCGGACGGCGGTGAAGGCTCGGCCGGAGTGCATGGCTGCGGTGGCCAGCCCGGCGATGGCGAGGGTGGCGTGCACGTACAGGCCGCCGACGGTGCCGAGGATGACGGGCAGCGCCTGGCGGCGGCCCTGTTCGGTGACCTGCCGGATCAGCAGGGCCAGGCTGGCGCCGGGGGTGGCGATCAGCGGGAAGACCGACGCCAGGAACCCGGCGACAGCATACGGGTGCACCACGGTGGCTGCGGCCGCGGGGAAGTCAGAGCACGACGCGGAAGTGCGTGGTGAGGCGGTTGTCGTCGTTGAGGACGTGGAAGGCGAGCGCGGGCGGTTGGTCGCGGTCGGCGGGCCGGTCGCCCTCCCATGGCATTCGCAGGGTCCAGGTGACGGCCGGTCCGACGATCAGTGGGTGGCCCGCGAAGGTGGACGCGGCGGCGGTGTGCGCGTGCCCGGTGATCACCGCGACGACCTGCGGATGCGAGTCGAGCACGGCTGCGAGGCGTTCCGGCTGCCGGAGCATGCCGGAGCATGCCGGAGTCGGGCAGCGGGTGGTGGAGCGCGACCGGCGGCTGGTGGAAGGCGATCAGCGCCGGCGTGGTCGACGGCAGGGCGGCGAGGGTGGTGTCGATCCAGTCGAGCGTCTGCTGCTCCAACAGCCCTTCGTCCCGGCCAGGGATGGTGGAGTCGCACATCAGCACCGCCGCGCCGGCGACGTGGTGGAGCCGGTTGATCGGCTGCTCGCCGGGCGCCTCGCCGAGCAGGGCCTTGCGGTAGGCCGGGCGCACGTCGTGGTTGCCGGGGCAGGTCAGCACGGGGAACGGCGCGGACAGCAGCCGGGCCGCCTCCTCGTACTCGCTCGGCGCGCCGTGGTCGGCGATGTCGCCGGTGACCAGCAGGGCGTCGACCGGGCGCGGCAGGTTGCGCAGGTGGTCCATGACCCGCGCGGCCCGCTCGGTCGCCCGTTCGCTGCCGTCCAGGTGCAGGTCGCTGATCTGGGCGAGCAGGACCGTCATCGATCTGTCTCCTTCGTGTACGTGGTCACCCATCCGCGCAGGGCAAGGCGAGTCCGACCAGGGAAACTAATGGATAGTTATCACTTTGGCGTTAGCGACCTTAGGGTAGGGACGTGGAGGTGATCAAGAGGATGTGATCAAGTAGGGCTCGATCGGTCGGTGGAGAGGAGAAGCGGCGACATGGAGCACTGTCCGGCGCTGGAGTTGGTGAGCACCATTCGCCACGACGGGAACGGAGGCGTCCTCGACGACCTGGCCACGGCCGAACAGACGGCTGCCTGGCTGGCGGAGCACGGCGAACCATCAGCCGACACGACGGCGCGGCTCACCGTGGACGAGCAACTGCACGGCGAGATCATCACGCTGCGCCGGGCCGCCCGGGCCCTGTTCGCTCGGGCGGTCAGCCCGGCTCCGCCGAGCCCGGCGGATGCGCGCCGGCTCATGCCGGCCGCCGAGGCGCTCGAGCTGCTGAACGTGTTTGCCGCATCTGAGCCGGTCGTCCCGCAGCTGGACTGGCCGGGCGATGGCGGGCCCACCGTCCGACTGGCCTCCTCGGTGGTCGACACCCGGACCCGGCTGATCGCGGCGCTGGCGCGGGCGGTGATCGACTTCCTGGCCGGCCCGGACCGGGCGCAGCTGCGAGCGTGTACGGCCCCTCGATGCGTCCGGTACTTCCTCAAGACCCATGGACGGCAGGAATGGTGCAAACCCTCCTGCGGCAACCGGGCCCGAGTCGCCCGCCACTACGGGCGCCAGCGCGCGGCCACGAGCCCGTAGGGCCTGGTCGGCGGACTTCAGGGCTGGAGCCGGGGATGACGGGCACCCGGAGAGACCCGCCGACTGCCAGTGCTGCCCGAACCCGTGAACATTTCGATTCGCCGCAAGCTGGATATTGCGGTCCGCATGCGCTGGTGCGCTCAGACGGTTGGTCGGTTTGCGCGGGTTTGTGGACAGTCACGCTATTCCCCAGGCCCACGGTCACGTAATTCCCCAGGTTGTGGCTCGGTGAGGGCCTGGCTTCGAGGGCTGGTGCTCGCAGTTCGGCGAATGGTTGCGGTGCCGGCAGTGAGGTCGATGCCGGTCTTGGGGGGTGCGCCGTCGTTCTCGTCGTCACGGAGCACGAGTTCGATCCGGCGCTGCTCCAGCTGGATCCGCTTGCTCGGGTAGAGGAGCGCGTGAAGTTCTTCCGTCGCGGTCGCGCCTGTCCCGCGTTCGCCGGCTTCGTGACTCGGCCGCAGGCGGCTGGCCAGCCAGCGCAGTCTCGGTGTCCGCAGGACGGCCTGCCGCCCGGCGGACGCGACGAAGAACAGCACGACCAGGGCTGCGGGAAACAGCAGGCTTCCCATGATGGGCAACAGACTCAACATGTTCGGGGAACGTCCCCTCCACTGGGAGACGTTCCCCGAACACTGTCGGATGGCCGAAGCGGCCTACTTGTCAGTGGAGTTCTTAGGCCGCTTGTTCGGCCGGTAACTGGGGCCGTTCATGATCACCTGGTGACTGGTGTTGATCAGTCTGTCCAGGAGCGACTCGGCGACGACGGGGTTGGGGAAGAGGGGATACCAGTCACTGGGAGCCCGGTTGCTGGTGATGATCAGCGAGCGCCCCTGCCGCTCGGAGACCAGTTCGTAGAGGTCGTCGGCCTGGGCCGCGCTCAACTGCCGCATAGCGAAGTCGTCCAGGATGAGGACGTCGGGTCGGATCAGCTCCCGCATCCGCTTGTCCCAGGTGCGGTCCGCGTGGCCGCCCGCAAGCTCGGCCAGAGCCCGGCTGGTCTTCGTGAACCGGACGTTCGCGCCCTGCCGGACGGCGAGGTGGCCCAGGGCCTGGGCGACGTGTGTCTTGCCGACGCCCACCGGGCCGAACAAGATCACCGACTCGCCGGCATGGAGCCAGCGCAGGGCGGCCAGGTCGCGGATCTGGGCTGCGGGCAGCTTCGGGGAAGCAGCGAAGTCGAACTCCTCCAGAGTGACCTGCTGCTCGAACTTCGCCTTCTGCAGGCTCCGTTGGAAGGCGACGGTCTCGCGGCGGGTGATCTCGTCCTGGCAGAGGACCTGCAGGAAGTCCAGGTGACCGAGTTCACCGCCGTGGGCCTGGATCAGCCGCGCGTCCAGGGTTTCCAGCATCCCGGAGAGGCGAAGGGCCTTGAGCGACTCGCGCAGGGCGGTGTCCATCACGCTCATCGAGCGGCCTCCTCGGCGTCGTCGGCGTCAGCGTGGCCTGGGGTGCCCTCGGGCTCGCCGGAGGTCTGGGAGGGGATGCTCGTGGCGAACAGGCCCTCGGGGCCGTGGAGGAAGGCCGCGGCCCCGGCGTCACCGGTCTCCGGCTCGGGGTCGGTCTCGGTGCCCGCGATCAGGATGCCCTTGATGGTGCGGTAGGACGGGTCGCCGACCGCGATGGCCTTGGTGCAGGCCGCCTCAAGCCGCTGGTGGCCGTACTTCTTCTGCAGCCCGAGGATCCCCTGGGCAGCTCGGAGCCGGTAGAGCGCGTTGACCTCCAGCAGCTGGTCGATCACTTCCCGGCAGGCGTCGCCGACCTCGGAGGACTGGCTGCGGCACCAGATCGGCGTCTTCATCTGGAAGGCGATCTTCTCCGGCGGGTAGTCGCCTCTGTCCGTGCGCTTGCCCTGTTCGAGCGCGGCGTGGGTCTTGATCAGCTCCCCCTCGTGGAAGACCTGGACCATGGTGGCGGTGGAACGGACGTCGACCTTGCGGCCGATCAGCTTCCAGGGCACCGAGTAGAGGGTGCGGCCGACCTTGATGTGGATGTCCGGGCCGACTGCGGCGGTGGACCAGCGGGCCAGCACGAACGGCTTGTCCGGCAACGGCAGCAGGGCCTTGGCCTCCACCGCCTCGAACACCGACAGCGGACTCGCGCCGCCCAGCGGGCGGCACTGCCTGCGGCCGGCGGTGCCGGTCGACCACGTCAGGGCCTCGGCCTGCATCTGCTCGACCGAGGTGAACTCCCGCCCGCTCCAGAACGAGTCGCGGACATACGGCATCGGCCGCTCGACTCGCGGTTTGTCCTTCGGTTTCGCCGCCCGGGCCGGGTCGACCAGGGCGCCGTAGTAGGTCGCGAGTTCGGCATACGACTTGTTGATCTTCGGATCGTAGAGGTCCGGCCGGTCCACCGCCGTGCGCAGGTTGTCCGGCACCAGCCGCCGTGGGACACCGCCGAAGAACCGGAACGCTGCGACGTGGGCCTGGGTCCAGGCGTGCTGGTCCATGTGCACCACCGGTCGGACGAACATGTGCCGCGAGCAGGGCAGCACCATCACGAACGCCCAGATCCGGTGCCTCTTGCCGGTCGACGGGTTGATCCACTGACCCAGGAAGCCGTAGTCGATCTGGGCCTCCGAGCCCGGCTCGACGTCGTCCCGCAGCACCGTCACCTTCGACCGGGCCGACTCGTCCGGGAGGTTCTCGGTCACCCACCGGCGGAACGTCGACAACGAGACCGCCAACTTCCCCTCATCTCTGAGGCGTTGATGGATCGTGGTCACCGTGGTCGTCTCCAGCAGCCCCTTGACCAGGTCGCGGTGCGGCTCGATCTCCGCCCACGTGACCTGGTTCAGCCGGCGCCGGGCCAGCTCCGGGAACCAGCTCTTGATCAGCTTGCCCCAGTCCGCCTCGCTCATAGGCGGCCCACCCGGGGCCATCCCGGACGCCTCCGCCGGCGCCAGATACTTCCTGATGGTCTTGCGGTCCACCCCCAGCGAGGCCGCGAGCTGGTTCTTCGACCGGCCCGCGTACCAGTGGACGTAGATCTCGACGATGTCGACCACGGTGAACGTTCTCCTTGCCATCCAGAGTGTCCGTCGACCTCTCGGCCTGTCGGTCGAGGGACGGTGACGACTCCGAGACGGTCAGGACCCTCAACCCGGCTCGGGGATGCCCAGGGGGAACCTGAACGATTCGGATGGAACGATCACTCGCAGGTCAAACCACCTGATCTGGGGTATTCGAGGCTTTCGCGTGGTCAAGTTCCCCTTGGGGACTCGTGACCGCGACCCTGGCCAATTCCGTGACCACGAAGTCCCAGAAGTGGGGGAAATCGCTGACCGTTCACAGGCCACGCTGATCGGCCGCAGGTTCCATGTCTCCTACAGCGTCTCGGGGGCCACCCGGCTGATGCGCCGGCTCGGCTTCACCCCGCAGGTCCCCACGCGCCGGGCCGCGGAACGCGACGAGCAGGTCGTGGCCGCGTGGAGGGAGGTGACCTGGGCGGAGGTAAAAGAGCCCGGGCGGACTGCGACGGAAAGACGAGGGGTCGATACCGGGTCCGTGCAGCGGGCAGACCGGGTTCAAGAGCTCCATCCGAGGACCGTACCGTGACCGCCCGCCCCGCCTCATCTGCTCATAACGGGACGGCCCTTAGGGTACGACAGTGAAGATCCAACGAATTGGATCTTCACTGTCGTGCGCCCACGAAGGAGGAAATCATGGCAGGCAAGGCCAGCGTCGTGTTCGCCCACGGCTTGTGGGCTGATGGCTCCTGCTTCGCAAAGCTCATCCCCGCACTCCAGGCCGAGGGGCGCGAGGTCTTCGTCTCGCAGCACGGCCTCGACTCGCTCGAAGGCGACGTTGCCTGCGTCACTCGCGCGATCAACCACGTGCCCGGCCCGGTCGTGCTCGTGGGCCACTCCTACGGCGGCACGCTGATCACCAAGGCGGGCGTGCACGACCGGGTGGGCGCTTTGGTGTACATCTGCGCGCTCGCCCCGGATGACGACGAGACCTCGCAGCAGCACCTGGACGCATTTCCCAGCTCGCCGGTTTTCGAGCACCTCGAGGTGGCCGACAACCGCATCTACCTCAAGGAGTCGGGCATCGGCCACTTCTGCGGTGATCTGCCGCTGGAGGAACAGAAGCTCGTGCTGGCGACCGCTAACCCGCCGGTCGCGGACCTCTTCGACCAGCAGGTTCCCGGCAACGCCTGGCGAGCCAAGCAGAGCTGGTACATCGTGGGCACCCAGGACCGCACGGTGAACCCGGACCGGGAGCGCGCTTCCGCCGAACGTATGAAGGCCACGATCGTCAGCCTCGACAGCAGCCACGTCCCGATGCTCTCGCAGCCCAAGGCCGTCCTCGACGTCATCCGCAACGCCGCGAAGACCCTGGAGTAGGGCCGAGGACCGCGAGGCACGCTCCTTGGGGCATCTGTCCGCGCCGCCGCAGCCGCGCGTTTGTTCGCAAAGCCGCAGGTCGCCGGAGAACGTCATCACTTCCTCCGCAAGTAGCGCGGCGTCCTGGTCATTCGACTACGCCACGATGGGCTCCTGCCAGGCCGCGACGGCACGGAAGGGTCGACGGCCTACCCACCCTCGCCGACAAGGGATACATCGGTGCCGGCATCGGCATCCTCGTCCCGGTCCGACGCCCGAAAGGCCGGTCCGAGTAGGCCCTCCACGTAGACACACGCACGACGAAAAGCCTGATCAGAGGCATCCGCGCACTCGGAGAACGGGCTGCCGCCGAACTCAAGCAGCGCTGGCGCACCCTGCAGCACATCACCCTCGGCCCGAACCGGATCGGCGAGATCGCCCGAGCCGCCCCCGCCTCGCCCTCAACAGAATCTGGAAATGATCAACACTGAGAAGGCAGTGTGCTCCGGGACACAGCGTCATCAGTTGCGTGCCACACAGTGTCTGGCTGCTTCCTCGGCAAAGGCGCAGAGGTCCCCGATGTGCCTGCGGTACTGCTCGGGGTCGCAGCGTTCTTTGCCGGGCGGCCCGTCGGTCCACTGTTCCCAGAGACCCTCCGGGGTGAGGAATCGGGTCGCTCTTTCCGAGCCCAGCTTCGTGTCCAGGTGCAGCAAGACACCGAGGGCGCGGGTCCGGTTGTAGTAGAGGTCTGGCCGTGGCAGATAGCGATCGAGGTAGGCGGCCAGGATGTCGGCATCGGCAGGCGTCCCGAAGGTGGCGAGGGCAACGCAGTGACCCTCGGTGGCATCGTCGCCTGGCACGCCGAGATCAACCCCGACGCCTACAAGATCCTGGCCCGGTACTGGCCGGGCGCCGCGAAGCCGGGCCGGTTGTGGCAGCTGTCCGGGCGCTGCCCTCGGCTGACAGTTTTCGTATGTGCCGTACGGCGATGAACGGCACGCTCACGCCGATCAGATTGCAGTACGCCACCGCTGCGTAGAAGCCGTCCGCGCTGCCGGCGGCGTGTGCCGCAGCGGTGCTGACCGCGACGATCAGGCCGAAGTAGACGGCGTTGAGCACGATGGCCTGGAAGCCGCCGCCGGTCTCCTCCATGACGGTCAGCGAGGTGAGTACGGGGCCCTGGACCGCGTAGGTGAGCGCCACGGCGCCCAGGTAGCTGCCGGCGGCTGCGGCCACCCCGGCGTCGCCGCTGATCAGCCGCGCCAGTGGGTCGTGCACCGACCACACCAGTACCGCGATCGCCATGTAGGCCATGACGGTGACCTCGATGCCGCCGCGCATCGGCGCACGTATGCGCTGCCAATCGCCTTTTCCGCGTTGCTGGTTGATGGTGATCGCCGTGGCCGTGCCCAGGACCGTTCCCGGCAGCAGTACGACGTTCTGCACGGTGGACGCGACCGTGAACCCGGCCACGGCGTTTTGCCCGTAGTGCCCGAGGACGCCAATGACCGCGAGGTTGTACGCGGAGATCAGGAGGAGCGACATGGCGATGGGCACGCCGATGCGGCATAGGTCGGTGAAGACTTCGCGCCGCCAGATCAGGACGGCCGGCGGATGCCACAGCTCGGTGCGGCGCAGCAGCACCAGGCCCATGGTCAGACCGGTCAGACCCGCTGTCGCCTCGGCGACGGGCACCGCCGCGGTCCCGACGTCGGTGCCGAGCCCGAGGCCGGCCACGAGGCCGATCCGTACGCTCGCCGTGCAGACGACCAGAAGGGTGGCGTGCCGCACGTACCCGTAGCCGCGCAGGCTGGACGCGCAGAGCTCCGCCCCGATGGCCTGCAGGCTGGCGGCGCTGGTCCAACGCAGGAAGGAGACGAACGTGTCCCGCTGCTCGGCGTCCACATGGAGGAGACCGGCCAGCAGGGGAGCCGCGATCGCGAGGACCAGGTACAGGGCCGCGCCGAGCCCGAGCCAGACCCTGGCCAGGCTGGCGGCGTTCGCCATGACGTTCCGGGGGCGCCCGGCCCCCTTGCTGATCGCGGCGGCGACCTGGTTGGAGACCGCGAAGCCTACGGTCACGGCGAGGACGGCGAGGCTGACCGGCTGATACAGGGAGCGAATGTAAATGGCGTCGCCCCCCATACGCCCCAGAACGGCGACGATGCCGAGCTGGACAGCGAAATTGAGGGACTCGGCCACAAGAAGCGGAACAGCGAGGCCCGATATGGTGCGCCACACGCCCCTTCTTTCATGCGTGGCCAGGGAAAACATACGGACCTCCCGGAGTGCGACGGCTGGGCGTGAAGGGGGGAAGAGCCGCGGGACGCTATCGACATTCACCGACGAATGTCCACAGGGGCTGGACGGTTCAGGCCGTTGCCGTGTCGAGCCGGCACAGGCTCAGGTGCCCCAGGCGATGGTGGTAGTCGGCGAGGACGACCCTCCGGTCCGCCTCCGGCGGGTTCGCGCAGTGCTCCGAGAGCGCGGCCCACAACCCGGTGCACGGCAGTGCCTCGGGGGCGGGCAGGACGTCTGCGCGGACACCGGCCTTCGCCCGGTACGGGCGAAGGCCGGTCGGCAGATCGCTGTGACGGCCTCGGCCTCCTCCGCCTCGCCACGCAGCAGGTTGACGATGCCGGACGTCGACACCCCGGCGTGCTGACGGATCCTGGGGGCGCCGAGCGTGCCGTCGCGGTCGAGGACGAGCGCCACGGCCATGTCGCGGGTGGGGCGGGTGTCCTCGGGGATCGGCGGCCCCTGCAGTACGGTGGCCTGGTCCTTGACGAGGACGAGCGCACGTCCGTTGGAGCCCGCGGGCAGGGTGTTCGCGGCGAGCCGAAGCGCGGTGAACGCGCCTGCGGCGCCCTGGTCGGAGATCGCGAACACCGTGTCGATGCCGTCGAGCGCCAACTCCGCGAACGGCATGGGGAATCCGGGCTCAGCGTCGGGAGTGGAGTTGGCGAGGACCGCCGTGTCGAGTCCTTCGGCCAGGCCCTCGCCGACTACTTCAACGGCGGCCCCTACGGCGGGTTCACCGCCGACGACTTCGACCTCGACCCCGACGACTTCGACCTGAACCAGGGCCTCGGGGTTCGGGCGCGGTTCCCGGGCGGGGGGGGGCGGGGGGGGGCCCCCCCCCCGGGGGGGGGGGGGGGGGCGGGCGGGGTTTGGGGGGGGGGGGGGGGCCGCCCCCCGGGGGGTGGTG
>NZ_JBEXKB010000139.1:0-10249 GCF_040609455.1 Kitasatospora sp. NPDC004669 | reverse complement strand
CTGACGAGCACCCCAGTAGTGTCAGCCGGTCCAACACCCGGCACAAGATCAAGTACAGCAGTCGCAGACCCACGAACCGCGATCATGCCCGTGACGCGACCGCTTGCAAAGCCGCTGCTCAGCCACCGTACGACAGTAAAGACACCCTTCAGGTGTCGTCGCCAGTGCGCAGCGCGGTGGTCCAGGTGGTCGGGGCGAGGGCGTTGATGCCCGGCCAGTAGCCGAGTTCGAGCAGGGTGCCGGTGTCGGAGATCGTCCGGTGGGGCTGGGCGGACCACACCCTGTCGGCGTGGATGTCGCGGCGCATCACCGTGGCCCCGGGCCGGAACCGGATGCGCCACTGACCAGGGCCACCCAGCCGTCCAGCATCGACGTCGCGCTCGGTCCAGCCGCGGGCGAGGCCCGCGCCGTGGTGGAGGCTACGGATGCCGTCATGGCCGGACCAGCGCGGCAGCGGCATGGTGGTGGCCACGACGGGCCGCTCACCGCGGCCTTGTAGGCTCCCGGCATGGCACAGTCCGCAGAAAAGAACCCGCTGGTGAGCGGGGATCACATACGTCAGGCCGTCGCCTGCTGCGTGGACGTCCTCGAAAGCGTTCCGACCGCGCTGTGGCACGAACGGGCCGGCAACCTGGAGTGGACGCGCTGGGAGACCGTCGAGCACATCGCGGACGATCTGCTCACCTACGCCCTGCGGTTCGGGCTCGCCCGGCCCATCGCCGTACCACGCGTCCCGCTGCGCGTCTCCGGTGACCGACCGGGTGGCCCGGCCAACGTGATCTTCGCTGACCAAGAGGCAGGACCCCTGGGGCTGCTGACCGTCGTGCAGGCGTGCGGTGGGCTGCTCGCGGCCGCCGTGGACATCGCCGACGCGACGGCCCTGGCCCCGCACGTATTCGGGGCCTCCGACCCCGAAGGCTTCGCCGCGATGGGTGTCGTGGAGGCCCTGGTCCACACCCACGACGTCGTCCAACGCCCGGACCGTCCCTGGGAGCCGCCGCAGGACCTGTGCGAACGGGCACTCGCACGACTGTTCCCCGACGTCCCCGTCATCGGCAGCGCCTGGTCAACACTTCTGTGGGCCACCGGGCGCATCGAGACGCCCGATCGCCCCCGCCGAATGGACTGGCGCTGGCACGGGGCACCGCTTGCCGAGCGCCGACAGGCGCACGGTCAAACGTAGACGGGGCGCCGAAGGCGAGCGACGCTGGCGTGTGGGCCTTCGTCGAACGCCCCGCACGCCGGCGCCGAACAGACCACGGCGCAGCCGGCGGCCTGCACCCAGCTGTGGGAGCAGCCGGGCCTGGACGGGGCGGGGCGGGCATGGGAGCAGCGCTGGCGCTCCGTCCCCCGGCCCTGGTGGTCCTGGTGGGCACGGCGGCCGCCGGGGCTCGCTCGGCGGTGGCGGACCTGCGACTGGCCGCCGAGGAAAACCCAGCCGTCACCGACATGCTCGCCGCCGTCCCGGCGAGCGCCACCCGCATCGAAGGCCTCATCCAGCGCAGCCCGTCCGCGTCCATCTGGCACCCGCTCAGCACCCGGGGCGGGCGGGCGGAGCTGTAGGGGCTGGGAGCCGCAGAGTGGCCTACCAGCCGGTGCGGCTGCTGCTCGCCGCGCATCCGCGGGGGTCAGCGCCGCCGGTAGGAGGCACCGATCATCGCCAGAAGCAGCAGCGGCGCAACGGTCGCCGCTCTGCGCGCCCGGTCCTAGATGACTGATGCCAAGGGGTTCGGTGGTCATATGCGGTCAGGGAGCGCATGACGGGTTGTCTGGTGCGGTCGTTGTGCCAGATCGTGGCGGTCAGCGCGAGGATCCGCTGGAGGACGCGGGCCATGACACCTCTCGGCGTGTGGCCTTGGTGTCGTTCGAGGTCGAGCTGGCCCTTGAAGGTGTCGTTGACCGACTCGATGATCTGCCGCAACGGCTTGAACAGCTGTGATCCGGCCCGCTCGGCTTCGCCCTTGCGGGCCGGACGCAGGAGCCGGATCTCCGGTTCGGCGAGCTCACGCTCGAACGCGGCGCCGAAGTAGTTCTTGTCCCCGATCAGGGTCTGCCCGGGCCGGGCGGCCACCAGGTGGGCCTCGGTGTCCAGGATGTCCAGCAGGGCGGTGCGCTCGTCGGCCTTGGCGCCGGTCAGCGCGAACGCGACGGGCAGGCCGTGCAGGGTGCACACCAGGTGCAGCCCCAAGCCCCGGAAGAACCGCGAGTGGCTGGCGCAGTAGCCGTACTCGGCCCATCCGGCCAGGTCGGAGCGCTTGACCGTCTCCCGGGAGCGCCCGCACTCGATCGGCGTGGAGTCGACCACCCACACGTCGTCGTCCACAGGCGGGTGTCAACGGCCAGCAGCCGGTTGACGCGGGCGATCAGGTCCGTCGCCTTGCGCGGGCGCCGGTTGTAGCCCGACTGACCCGGCAGGTACGGGAAGAGATGCCGCAGATGGGAACTCGCGTAGCGGATCCAGCGGCGCTCGGAGACGTAGCCGAGCAGGGCCTGCATCACCGCGAGAGTGACCAGCTCGGCATCGCCGAGCTTGGGCTCGATGCCGATCTCGGGCCGCCACGGAGCCAGATGCGGCGATTCCTTCAGCAGGTCGTCGGTCTTCACGTAAAGCGCGGTGGCGAGGGAGTCCAGGTCAGGCGTCACAACCGATCTCTGGACTCCCTCGCTTCATGTCATGCGCGCCAGCGAGCCCTTGGCATCAATCATCTAGGCACGGGTCCGACCGGCGTTGATCTCGGCGTCCGGTGCTGCGTCGGCGGCGTTGCCCTCTCCCCACTGCTGGGCGCCCTGCTTGGGCCAGGGGATGAGGAAGGTCGCCAGCATGCCGAGGGCGAGCAGCGCGGCACAGGTGTAGCCGTTGATCTGGATCGCGTGGGACATGGCTTCGCGGGCGGCGTCGGCGGCGGACGCCGTCTGCGGGTTGTCGCCCAGCCCGGAGATCATCGCGCCGGCGCTGTCGGAGACCGCCGAGGACAGCTGGTCGGCGCCGGCCTCGGGCGTTCCCTGCGTGACGAGCCGGTCCGACAGGTCGGAGGCCAGTGCCGTCAAGAACGTCGAGGTCAGGACCGCGATACCGAGTGCGGAGCCGAGCTGGCGCGCGGCGCTCTGGATTCCGGAGCCCTGGCCGGCCTGCCGCGGCGGCACGTCCGCCAGGACCACGTTGGTGACCTGGGCGGTGGCGAAGCCGACCCCCGTGCCGTACAGGAACAGGGCGATGGCGATGACCCACCACTGGGAGTCGCTGCCGGCCAGCAGGCCGAACATCAGCAGGCCGGCGGCCTCCAGGACCAGGCCGATCCGGACCAGGCCGACCGGCCCGGTCTTCTCGGCCATGCCGAAGCTCGCGCCGCTCGCGAAGAAGCTGCCGACCGCGACGACGAAGACCAGCAGCCCGGTCTGGACCGGGGAGTAGTCCAGGGTGTACTGGAGCCACAGCGGCAGCACGGCGAGCATGCCGAACTCGGCCAGGGCGATGATGAGTGTCGCGATGTTGCCCGTGCTGAAGGACTTGATGCCGAACAGCGAGGTGTCCATCAGCGGCGCCGTGCCGTTGCCCCGGGTGAGCCGCACCTGGAGGAACAGGAAGAGGGCGAGACACACCACCGCGACGACCAGGGCGACCGGGATGACCGACAGGCTCGTGCCGTCCTCGAAGGGACCGAAGTCTTTGCGCGGTTCCCACCACCCGTAGTTGCGTCCCTCGATCAGCGCGAACGCGAGAAGTCCGAGGCCCGGCACCGACAGCACCACGCCGACGGCGTCGAACCGTCCCGGCTGGCGGGGGGAGGGCTGGAGGAACTTCATGACGCCGACGAGGATCAGCGCGACGACCGCGATGTTGATGCCGAAGGCCCACCGCCAGGTGTAGTCGGAGAGCCAGCCGCCCAGCAGCGGTCCGACCGCGGCGGCCGCCCCGATCGTCGATCCCCAGATGGCGAACGCCTTGCCGCGGTCCGGACCCCGGAAGGTCAGATTGAGCAGCGCCAGCGACGTCGGCATGATGATCGCGCCACCGGCACCCTGCGCGAACCGGCTGGCGATCAGCAGTTCCCCGGTGGGCGACACCGCCGCGGCGATGCTGGCCAGCCCGAAGACCACGGTCCCGGCCATGAACAGCCTGCGCGCTCCCAGGATGTCCGAGAAGCGGCCCATCACCAGCAGCAGGGCGGCCAGGATGATCGCGTAGGACTCCTGGATCCACTGAGCGCCGAAGGCCGAGATCTCCAGGTCGTCGATGATCGGCGGCATCACCACATTGACGATGGTGAAGTCCACGACCACCAGCGAGACACCGAGGGAAATGGCGACCAGACCCAACCAGGCGTCCCGGTTGGTGGGTGAGGGCCGAGCCGGATTCTCGGACACAGCGTTCCTCCGTTCTGTTCGATGGGGGTGCACCCGGTTCGGTCGCCGAGGGCGAGGTACTGGGGGTGTCGGGGAGGCGTCCCGCCTCCGAGCCCATGGCACCCTGCCAGAAGAAGAGGACGTATTCTGACCTCTACTGACACCAATTCGGAGGGCAATCCGTGATCGCCAACCGAACGCTGGAGCTGCTCAGCCTGCTTCAGGCCCAGAAGGAGTGGACCGGCGACGGTCTGGCCGAGCGGCTGGGGGTGTCCCCGCGGACGGTCCGGCGCGACATCAGCCGACTGCGCGAACTGGGCTATCCCGTCACGGCGCGCAAGGGCCCCTCCGGCTTCTACCGGCTGTCCCGCGGAGCGCGGCTGCCCCCGCTGATAGTCGACGACGAGCAGGCCATCGCCATCGCGCTGGCCCTGCAGACGGCTCCGGCCTCGGTGACCGGTATGGGGGACGCCACGAAGCGGGCGCTGAACTCCATCAAGGAGCTCCTGCCTCCCCACCTGGCCCGCAGGCTGGCGACCTTCTCGATCGAGCAGATAGAGAACGCCTGGGAGCTGGCCCCGCCCCAGGTCGATCCCGCGCTGCTGGCGCAGCTGAGCGCCGCCGCGCAGCAGCGCGAGCTGGTGCGGTTCGCCTACCGGTCCATCGACCGCGACCCTGTGGAGGACGACAAGGTCCTGGCCGAACCCCATCGGCTCGTCGTCTGGTCCGGGCGCTGGTATCTGGTGGCGTACGACCAGCGCAGGAACTCCTGGCACACCTATCGGCTCGACCGCATCGGGCAACTGACCTCCACCGCCTGGCGGTTCGGTCCTCGGGAAGTGCCGGAGGCGGACATCACCCGCTTCGTCCAGAGCCAGCCCGACCGGGGGGACACCGCGGACACTTGGCCGTGCTGGGGCACCGTCCTGATGGAGTGCCCCGCGACGCTGGTGGCGAAGTGGGCTCCGGGCGCGGCGAGCTTCGAAGCGATCGACGAGCGGATCACCCGGATCCGGATGGGGGCGTGGTCCTGGTCGGCGCTCATCGGTTTCCTCGTCACCTTCAACTGCCGTTTCACCGTCGAAGGCCCGCCCGAACTCGCCGAAGCGGCCCGCCAGGTGATCGGCCGCCTCGACGTCGGGGTGCCCCTGCCAGCGCCAGCTAGGAATGTTGCCGAGCTGGACGCGGCAATCGACTGACCCCAAGCGGCCCATAACCCCGCCACATAAAGGCGGCATGCGAGCTTATTAGGCAAGTGGCTCCGACTGGCGTCGCCAGTCGGAGCAGGTAATGCAGGTCAGTGCCCGAGCGTGAGGCGATCTGCGTTGGTGTGGGAGAAGACCAGTCGCGACCCGTTACTTGGCGAGGGTCTCCAGGTGCATGTCGCCGTTGGGCATGCCCGTGGCGGAGATCCCGTTGACCGAGCCGCTGTTGTCGGCGACCTGGGCGCCCTGCCAGGTGCCGCCCGCGTAGCGGACGTTGTCGAAGACGTTGCCGCTGGCCAGGGTCACCAGGTGCATGTCGCCGTTGGGCAGCGCCGCGGTGGAGATGGCGTCAGTGTGGCCGCCGCCGTCGGCGACCTGGGCGCCCTGCCAGGTGCCGCCCGCGTAGCGGATGTTGTCGTACACGACGCCGCCGTTCAGGGTCTCCAGGTGCATGTCGCCGTTGGGCATGCCGACTGCCGCCATCGAGGTGACGTGCCCGCCGCCGTCGGCGACCTGGGCGCCCTGCCAGGTGCCGCCCGCGTAGCGGATGTTGTCGTACACGACGCCGTCGTTCAGGGTCTCCAGGTGCATGTCGCCGTTGGGCAGCGCGGCGACCGCGATGGCGCCGACCGAGCCGCCGCCGTCCGCGAGCTGCGCGCCCTGCCACGTCCCGTTCGCGAAGCGGACGTTGTCGAAGACGAGGCCGCCGGAGCGGGTCACCAGGTGCATGTCGCCGTTGGGCATGCCGACCACCGCGATCTGGTCGACCTTGCCGCCGCCGTCGGCGACCTGCGCGCCCTGCCAGGTGCCGCCCGCGTAGCGGATGTTGTCGTACACAGAGCCGCCGACGAGGGTGACGACGTGCGTGTCGCCGTTGGGCAGCGACGCGGTGGCGACCTGCGACACGTCGGCGCCGCCGTCCGCGAGCTGCGCGCCCTGCCACGTGCCGTTCGCGAAGCGGATGTTGTCGTATACGTGGTTGGGCGAGGCCGGGGCCGGGGTGGGAGCGGGGTACGGGTTGGTGTGGTCGGTGGCGAGGCCGGTGCCTGGTGCGCATGACCAGGCGCGGGCGCCCTGGTCGGCGAGGAGCTTCTCGGCGATGAGGATCTGCTGCTGCTTGGTGGCCAGGTCCGGGCGGGGGGCGTAGTTGAGACCGCCATAGTAGCGCCAGTTGTAGAGGCTGATCTGGAGGCCGCCGTAGTAGCCGTTGTTCGTGTTAATGCTCCAGTTGCCGGTGCTCTCGCATGCCGCGACCTTGTCCCAGGTGGTGACCGAGGCGGCCGAGGCCTCGGTCGGGGCGAGCAGTGGTGCGGAGAGTGCCACCAGCATGGCGGTGGTGGATATCCGGCGGAGAACGGGGGCCGGGAGGGAGCGTGCGGGCATGGTGGGCTCCTGGGAAGTGGTGCTGGAAGGCGCGCTGCGTGGGTGGTGGCGGCTCGGCTGGACCGGTTCTGGACGGGTCGGGGCCGGTGCTGACCGGGAGGGCTGCCCTGTTGGAAGCGGCCGGGTCGGGTGCCGTGGGCCGGGCGGGGCGGCGGGCGGGACCCGTAGCGTGTTTCCGGTCAGGGCGGAGCCCCCGGCGGGTGCCGGGGGCTCTGGGTGGGTGTGGCAGGTGTGGGGTCAGCGGCCGCCGGTGACCAGGATCTGGGCCGAGCCGTCGGGCATCCCGGCGATGCCGACGCGCTGGGCGTTGAAGGTGGAGGCGCCGTAGGCTCCGGCGATCGCGGTGAAGGGGGTCCAGGTGCCGTCGGCGTAGCGGGCGCGGTGGTAGACGTTGCCGTCGTTGCCGATGGCCAGGATCTGGGCGGAGCCGTCGGGGGTGATGGTGATCGAGGCGTTGCTGGCGGACATGTCGGGGGTGCCGACGCCGTCGATGGGGGCGAGGCCGGTCCAGGTGCCGTCGGCGCGGCGGATCTCGTGGTAGACCTTGCCGTCGCCGCCGATCAGGAGGACCTGGGCGGAGCCGTCGCGGTTGGCGGCGATGGAGACGTCGAGGGCCTGCATCGGGGTGCCGGTGGTCGAGGTGACCGGCTGGAAGCCGCTCCAGGTGCCGTTGGCCGCGCGGACGGTGTGGTATGCGATGCCGTCGCCGCCGATCGCGAGGACCTGGGCGGAACCGTCCTGGCCGACCGTGATCGACACGTGGCCGGCCTTCATCGGGGAGCTGTCCGCGAGGGTGAGTGGCTGGAAGCCGGTCCAGGTGCCGTCGGGGTGGCGGATCTCGTGGTAGAGGGTGTTGTCGGCGCCGACCGCGAGGACCTGGGCGTTGTTGTCCGGGCCGACCGCGATGGAGACCTGGCTGGCGGCCATCTGGTGGCCGCTGCCGTCGGTCAGCGCGCCCCACGGCTGCCAAGTGCCGTTGCTGTAGCGGATGGTGTGGTAGACGTTGCCGTCCAGGCCGACGCCGACGACCTGCGAGGAGCCGTCCGGGGCTGCGGCGATGGACTCGCTGTAGCCGTTGAACTGCGGGGCCGAGCCGACGCCGCCCAGCGCGCCGAGGCCGGTCCAGGTGCCGTCGGCGTTGCGCGTCCCGTGGAAGAACTGGCCCTTGGTGGTGCTGGCCGGGGCCGGGGCGGGAGCCGGGGCGTCGTCGGTGATCTGGTTGTAGCGGTAGGCCTGGAAGCCGCGGCTGGAGATCTCGGATCGGCTCATGGTGCGGGCGCGGGTCGGACCGGAGCGGCTGTACTCCTCGATGATGCTGGCAGTGGAGTGGGAGCTGTCCGTCCAGCCGGTGAACAGCACGGTGTGGGTGCTGATGTTGTTGAGGGCGTCGCCGGGCTGCAGGGCGTCAATGCTGATGTGGGTGGAGACGTCGGGCAGCGAGCTGGTGGTCAGGCTGTCCGGCAGCTGCCAGGCCATCGAGACCAGGCCGGAGCAGTCCTGGCGGTAGCGGCCGCCGGTCTCGGTGTCGGCCCACCAGCCGTAGGGGCTGTTCAGGCCGTTGGGGCTGTACGGGACGGCCTTGTTGACCCAGTCCGTGGCCCGAGCGACGGCCTGGCTGCGGGTCACCGTGCCGCCGGGAGCGGCGCCGTTGCCGATCGTGCCGGTCGCGCTGGCCCGTGCCCAGGACGCAACGAGGGTGTCGGCGTGGGCGGGCAGGACGGTCAGGACGGCGGAGGCGGAGGCGGCGGCCAGGGCGATGGAGAGGCTGCGGGCGACGGCGCGACGGGACATGGCGGTAGACCCTTCTATGGTCATGTGCATTACAAGCTTGATTGGATGACAGTCCGCCCGTCACTGCGGCGGAAGTGGGGCGGCGGCTACGGCCGCGAAGAAGAACGAGGACAGGCGCGTTGCTTCGCGCCCTCTGGTGCGGACCCGGACGGTTGCCCTGCAGGAGCAACCGGTCGACGGAATGCGGTGGCCCTGGCGGGAGGTCAGCCCCAGATCATGTTGTCGGGCTGGGCCTGGACAGTGGTGGCGGCCTGAGCGGTGGTGGCCGGCTGGGCGGGGGCGGCCTGGGCGGCGACGGCGGGGAGCAGGGCGGCGAGGGCGAGGGCGGCGACCGCGGCGGCCTTGGCGATGACAGTGCGGAACATGATGGTGTCCCCTTTCGGATACGACGGAGTGTGGGAATCCGGTGTGGGCGTCCCGCGGTGACGCTTTCTCCGGTTGCCGTCCGGGCGGTGTTCCCTTCCGGCGATCACTAGCTTCGTCGCTGGTCAGGGCGGGTGGAAGGGTTATCGGATGGACGGAAGCGTCCCTGGACCGTTCCGGCCAGGACTACTCCGGTCAGGACCATTCCGGCCAGGACCGACCGGGGGTGGACAGCAGGCGCTCGTAGAACGGCACGACAAGCGGTGCGGCGGCCCCTGCCGCCTTCCAGCCCGTGAGCTGGGGTACGGCCGCCAGGACACGCCGGCAGAACGCGGCGGTCCGGCCTTCCGCCTCGGCGAGGGAGTCGGCGACGAGGTAGACACCAAGCACCGGGTCCGGGACCGCGTCCGGGTGGACGACGAGGTGTTCGACCCGGTCCTCGGGCCGGACGGCGGCCAGCAGGAGCTCGCGGGCATCGAGGGGCAGCGAGCGGCCAGGCGAAACGGGCCGCAAGGCGGCGTGAACGAGGTACATGGAACGAGCGTGCCGAAGCGGGCAATCTCCGTATAGGGGATGACCATGGACGGTTCAGTCCCCGGCCTGAACCGTCCACAAAGCTCTGCGGCCGGGCTCTCCCAGCTGTGAAATGATCGCGTGCGTATCGAACACGGGTTCATCACGGGGGTGGGCATGCTCGCGGCACTGGGGCTGGACAGCGTCTCGGAGGCGGTCTACCGGGCGATGCTCGCCCATCCGCAGGAGGGCGTCTCCGCTCTCGGCGAGCGGCTCGACCTGCCCGAACAGCAGATCAGGACGGCCCTGGACACGCTCAGCGAACTGGCCCTGCTACGGCCGTCCGCAGACCGCGAGGGGGAACTGCGAGCGGTCTCCCCCGAGGTCGGGATGGAGCTCCTGATGGCCCGCCAACAGGCCGAACTCGCCGCGCAGCAGCTGCGCGTGGAGGCCTCCCGGGCGGCGGCTGCACAGCTCATCGCCGACTACGCCGACCTACGGCCTGCCGGGAACCACCCCGGCGTCGAACAGCTCACGGGCCTCGACCAGATCCGCGACCGGCTCACGACGCTCACCCGGGAGGTGTGCGAGGAGGTCATGACCTTCGCGCCCGACGGCGGGCAGAAGCCCGAGAACATCGCGGCCGCCAA
>NZ_JBEXKB010000138.1:0-10265 GCF_040609455.1 Kitasatospora sp. NPDC004669 | reverse complement strand
GTCAGCTTCGCCCGCCTTGCCTTCTGGTTGTTGAGCCACACACCCAGGGCGAAATGCGATACGACCACCTGCTCCTCACCCCCTGGCCCAGTCTCGGTGCTTCGACTCGCCTGAGGTCAGGCGAGGTTGGCGAGCGCCTCGTTGAAGGTCTTGGACGGGCGCATCACGGCCGCGGCCTTGGCCGGGTCCGGCTGGTAGTAGCCGCCGAGGTCGACCGCCGAGCCCTGGACGGCGATCAGCTCGTCCACGATCGCCTGCTCCTGCTCGGTCAGTGCCTTGGCCAGACCGTCGAACGCCTTGGCCAGCTCGGCGTCGGCGGTCTGCTTGGCCAGCTCCTGGGCCCAGTACATGGCCAGGTAGAAGTGGCTGCCGCGGTTGTCGATGCCGCCGAGACGACGGCTCGGCGACTTGTCCTCGTTGAGGAAGGTGCCGGTGGCGCGGTCCAGGGTGTCGGCCAGCACCTGGGCGCGGGCGTTGTCCGTGCTGGAGGCCAGGTGCTCGAAGCTGGCGGCCAGCGCGAAGAACTCGCCCAGGCTGTCCCAACGCAGGTAGTTCTCCTTGACCAGCTGCTGGACGTGCTTCGGGGCGGAGCCGCCGGCGCCGGTCTCGAACAGGCCGCCGCCCGCCATCAGCGGGACGACCGACAGCATCTTGGCGCTGGTGCCCAGCTCCAGGATCGGGAACAGGTCGGTCAGGTAGTCACGCAGCACGTTGCCGGTCACCGAGATGGTGTTCTCGCCGCGGCGGATGCGCTCCAGCGAGAACCCGGTGGCCTCGACCGGGGACTTGATCTCGATCTGCAGGCCGGTGGTGTCGTGCTGCGGCAGGTAGGTCTTGACCTTCTCGATCAGCACGGCGTCGTGGGCGCGGTTCTCGTCCAGCCAGAACACGGCCGGGTCGCCGGTGGCGCGGGCGCGGGTGACGGCCAGCTTGACCCAGTCCTGGATCGGCGCGTCCTTGGTCTGGCAGGCGCGGAAGATGTCGCCCGGCTGGACGGCCTGCTCCAGCACCACGTTGCCCTCGGCGTCGACCAGGCGGACCGTGCCGGCGGCCGCGATCTCGAAGGTCTTGTCGTGGGAGCCGTACTCCTCGGCAGCCTGGGCCATCAGGCCGACGTTCGGCACCGAGCCGATGGTGGCCGGGTCCAGGGCGCCGTGGGCGCGGCAGTCGTCGATGACGGCCTGGTACACGCCGGCGTAGCTGTGGTCCGGCAGCACGGCGAGGGTGTCGGCCTCCTGGCCGTCCGGGCCCCACATGTGGCCGGAGGTGCGGATCATGGCCGGCATCGAGGCGTCGACGATGACGTCGCTCGGCACGTGCAGGTTGGTGATGCCCTTGTCCGAGTCGACCATGGCCAGGGCCGGGCCCTCGGCCAGCTCGGCCTCGAAGGAGGCCTTGATCTCGGCACCCAGGTGCGGCACGTTGTCGAGGCCGGCCAGGATGCCCCCGAGGCCGTTGTTCGGGTTCAGACCGGCGGCGACCAGCACCTCGCCGTACTTGGCGAAGGTCTTCGGGAAGAAGGCGCGGACCACGTGGCCGAAGATGATCGGGTCGGAGACCTTCATCATGGTGGCCTTGAGGTGCACCGAGAACAGCACGCCCTCGGCCTTGGCGCGGGCGACCTGGGCGGCCAGGAACTCGTTCAGGGCGGCGGCGCGCATCACCGAGGCGTCGACGACCTCGCCGGCCAGCACCGGGACCTTCTCCCGCAGCACGGTGGTGGTGCCGTCCTGGCCGAGCAGCTCGATGCGCAGGGCACCGTCGGCGGCGATCACGGCGGACTTCTCGGTGCTCGCGAAGTCGTTCTCGCCCATGGTGGCGACATTGGTCTTGGAGTCGGCCGACCAGGCGCCCATGCGGTGCGGGTGGGTCTTGGCGTAGTTCTTGACCGACAGCGGGGCGCGGCGGTCCGAGTTGCCCTCGCGCAGGACCGGGTTGACGGCGCTGCCCTTGACCTTGTCGTAGCGGGCGCGGACGTCCTTGCCCTCGTCGGTCTGCGGGTCGTCCGGGTAGTCCGGCAGGGCGTAGCCCTGGGCCTGCAGCTCGGCGATGGCGGCCTTCAGCTGCGGCACGGAGGCCGAGATGTTCGGCAGCTTGATGATGTTGGCGTCCGGGGTCTTGGCGAGCTCGCCCAGCTCGGCCAGGGCGTCGCCGATCCGCTGCGCCTCGGTCAGACGCTCCGGGAAGCTGGCGATGATGCGCCCGGCCAGGGAGATGTCGCGGGTCTCCACCCGCACACCCGCCGTCGAGGCGTACGCCTGGACCACCGGCAGGAACGAGTAGGTCGCCAGGGCCGGAGCCTCGTCGGTGTGCGTATAGATGATGGTCGAGTCAGTCATCGGTACTCCGCTTCACGTCTCCAACGTCTTGACGTCAAGATATCTCGTCCCGGGCCCCTCGCTCCACCTCCCCCCGCCCCGGAGTGCGCGCCGGTCGGATCCGGGGGGTGCTCCGACGGTCGCGACTGCGGCCGTATCCACCGTGGTCCGCGGCGGGACGGGAGGCAAGCGGAGCGCTCCCGGGCCGTCCGGATCAGGTGCCGGTCGGGCGGTGTTCGGGTCGCACCCGGGCAGTGTTCGGGCGATCGCGAAAGTGGTGTAGTCCAATCGAGTGAGTCGGGTGTCAGGAGTGCGTCAACGCACCACCCCATTCGGTCAACGCTGCGTCAGGACGGGCGACGCCGCGCCCGACCCGGCCTAGCGTCGAGGAAGCAGTTCCGGCAGGCACCATCACCCCACTCGGGAGCATTCGCATGGCCCGCGTCGTCTGGCACGTTCCGGTCACCGCCACCACCACCGGCACCGGAAGCACCACCGCCCTCCGTCTGTTCCGCCTGCGCGACGGCCGCCGCTGTGCGGTCGGATTCTCCAGCCCCGAGGCCCTCGCCGCCCTCCTGGGGCCCGACCAGGCCTACACCGAGATCGGCGAGCCCGCCCTGCGCGACCTCACCGCCCCGCTCGGGGTCGACACCCTGGTCCTGGACCCGCGGCTGGTCGCCCCGCCCGTCTCCGTACCCGCCGCGCCGCGCACGCCGGCCCCGACCGCACAACTGCAGCACCGGTGACGGCCCCGCTCCATCTGGTCCCGGCTGGCCCCGAGGCCGCACCGGGACGGCCCGCGCAGGCCCGGGTCCTGCACGCGATCGCCCGGGTCAGCTACGGGCCGGTCCCGCTCGACTTCGACCGGCTGGCGGCGGAGTTCCCCGCCGTCCAGAGCGGCCTGGCCCTGGCCGGGGACGCCGACCTGGAGCTCCGCCTGGCCTGCACCGGGCCGGAGGAGTTACGGGCGGTCGCCGCCGCGCTCCAGCGGGCGGGCGCCGCCAAGGTGCGGATCGACCTGGTGCTACGGGCGCTGACCCCGCAGCCGGTGACCCTGCGGCCGGTGCCGTGAGCACCGGCTTCAAAGAGGCCCGCGCCCTCAGCCCTCCTGGCCGGGGCGCGGGTCCGGATTGACCGCCTGCCCGTCGACGGGGTCGCCCCAGGCGTCCTCACCGTCGGCGTCGACGCAGTAGCCGCTGCCCTCGACATGCCCTCCCGCGGCACGGCACTGCTCGGCGGTGACGTCGCGCTTGCCGCTCGCCGCCGCGAAGGCGGCGGGGGCGGTGGCGCCGGCGGTGAGGAGGACGGCGGTCGTGGTCGTGACGGCCACCCGGGCCAGGAGTGAGGAGTTCATGCGGCCACGACAGCACGGCGGCGTGCGCCCGGCGACCACGACTCGCCGCCCGGGTACACGCCGCCGCCTCGGTCGCTACGCCCGCGCCAGCGCCGCGATCGCGGCCAGCAGCAGCGCCGAACCGGCCACCAGGGCCGCGGTGAACGGCTCGCCGAGGAACAGCACCCCGATCACCGCCGCCGTCGCCGGCTCCAGCAGCACCAGCACCGATGCCGTCGCGCCCGGCACGGCCGTCAGGCCGCGGAAATACCAGCGGTAGGCCAGCAGCGTCGGCACCGTCCCGAGGAACAGCAGCGCTCCCCCGGTCACCGCCGGGTTCCCGGCGGTCGGCAGCACGCCCTGGACGGCCGCGAACGGCAGCAGGCAGAGCAGCCCGGTGGTGAAGGCTCCGGTGCTGGCGCGGGCCGAGCCGCCGCCCCGGGCCCACAGGGTCAGCCCGCTCTGGCCGGCGCCCGCGAGCACCGCCAGAGCGACGCCCAGCGCCGGGCGCGGCCCGGCGGCCGGTGCCGCCACCAGCAGGGCCAGCCCGCCGAGCGCCGGCACCACGGCGGCCACCGCCCGCCCGGTGAGGCGCTCGCCCAGCAGCAGGTGCCCGCCGAGGCTGGTGAGTACCGGCCCGGCGCCGATGGTGATCAGGGTGCCCAGCCCCAGGCCCGCGTACTGCACGGAGCCGAAGTACGCGCACTGGCTGACAGCCAGCCCGAGCCCGGTCGGTACGGCGGCGCCACGGCGGCCGCCGCCCCTCTCACCGGAGGGCAGCAGCGCCAGGCAGAACGCCGCGACGCCGAAGCGCCAGCAGCAGACGGCCACCGGACCGAGTCCGCTGGTGCGCAGCAGCAGCGCGGCCACGGCTCCGCCCACACCCCAGGCGACGGCGGCGGCGGAAATGGACAACAGGCCGTGCCGGAACGGCACGGCGGCGTAGGAGGTCATGCGTCGGTACTCCACGATGGATCGCCGGTTCAGGTCCGCGGGGTACGCGGGCGGCAGCCATCGCCCCGGAAACGGCGGGCAGTCCCGCTCGGCCGGGTCGGGTGAAGTACGCCGCCCGCTAGCGGACCGGCGGCGGGAGGATCACGAGACGCACGAGGGCCAGCCTACGCCGCCCGTCGGTGATCTTTTCCGGCCCGCCCGGGCCGACTACGGTCGAGCGGGAACACCCCCGGGCGAAGGAGCACGCGCGATGGAGCAGCTGACGCACGACGAGGTCAAGGCCGCCGGGCAGCGGATCGCCGGGCGGGTTCGGCAGGTCGCGGTGGCGCCGGGTGACGACGGCGGACGGATCTGGCTGGCCCTGGAGTTCCTGCAGCACACCGGCAGCTTCAAGGCACGTGGCGCGCAGAACTTCCTGCTCGCCCACGCCGAGGCGGGCGCCCTCCCGCGAGCCGGGGTCACCATCGCCTCGGGCGGCAACGCCGGGCTGGCCTGCGCCTGGGCGGCACGCGAACTCGGTGTCCGGGCAAGGGTGTTCCTGCCGGAGACGGCCTCGCCGGTGAAGCTGGCGCGGCTGCGCTCGTACGGTGCCGAGGTACGGCTGGTCGGCCGGGAGTACGCGGAGGCGCTGGCGGCCTGCCAGGAGTTCGCGGCGGACAGCGGGGCGCTGGCTTCACACGCGTACGACCACCCGCTGATCGCGGCCGGGGCGGGGACGGTCCTGGAGGAGATCCGCGCCCGGGTGCCCGAGCTGGACACGGTGGTGGTGTCGGTGGGCGGCGGCGGGCTGTTCGCCGGGGTCGCGGTCGCGGCCCGCGAGCACGGCATCCGCGTGGTGGCGGTGGAGCCGGGGGGCAGTCGGGCCCTCAACGCGGCGCTGGCGGCGGGCCGTCCGGTGGACGTCCCGGTCGCATCGGTGGCCCAGGACGCGCTCGGCGCCCGCCGGGCCACCGCCCTCGCCGTGCACGCCGCCGGGCACGAGGGCGTCCGCTCGGTACTGGTGTCCGACGACGCCATCGTCCGGGCCCGGCGGCAGCTGTGGGACGGCCATCGGATCGCCGTCGAGCACGCCGCCGCCACCGCCCTGGCGGCACTGGACCAGGTGGACGGCGAGTGCATCGCCGTCCTGCTGTGCGGCGCCAACACGGATCCGTCGGACCTTGCGCAGTAGCAGGGCCGTCACGCCGTTCACGAGTTGACGGATCATCGTCCTGCCCGGGTGGCGGGCAGGAGGCACTCGACAGCGCTCCGACCGCCCCCGCGCCGCCGGCCGGACGGAACGGGTGCAACGCCGCCGACCTCGCGGCGGCCGGCGGGAGCATCCCCGCCTCCACCTCGACGACCGGCACCTCCGGCACCCTCGTCGACCTGTCCGGTACGGACAACGGCACGCCGGTGACCGTGACCGGCCGATGGCACGCGCGTCATCGTCTGCACCGCCACCGTCAAGACCGATACCCCGCCGCCGACCCCGACCGTCCTATCCGTCCCGGCGCCGGTGGACGCCACCGGTCCGGACGGCGCCACCCTCAGCAGCCACCTCGTGCCGGCCGCCGACCCCGACGCCGGCGCCACCACGCGGGTCACCGTCCACGTGAAGGGCGCCGCGGAGCAGATCGACGACCTGGAGGCGCCGCTGCGCGGCCTCGGGACGCCCGGTCGCGCCCCGGCGGTGAAAATCAAGATCGCCGAGCGCGCCTTGCGGGACGGCTTCACCGGGGAGGCCTGGCATCAGCTCGGCAGCTTCGTCCGGGAGGTCCAGGGCGAGAGGGGCGAGCGCCTGACGGCCGACCAGCGGGCTCAGCCGATCGCCGACGCCCGGCGGATCCAGGCGGTCCCCAGCCATCACTTCCCGCCACTGAAGGACTGAACTCACCGCACCCACACCACATTTGATGATGACCGAGCGAAGAGGTCCCGCTCTTGCGACCACTCGGAGCGCGGGACCTTTTTTCCTGACAGGCGCGAGGAAAAAGATCATCAGAGTTCTCACTCGATGGATCACGCAGAAGTCGAGAGCCCCCCCTCGTCAGCGCGGAACCCGATAGGCGCCCCGAGGCCACACGGCCCGAATCAGGGGCCCTCGGCACGGGCAGCGAGGCCGACAATGTGGCACCCCGTCATTCCGGTCCAACGCCGCAGGCACGCCAGAGGGCGCCAAAAGGGTGAGCAGGGGTCAGTCGCCACCCGAAAGACCCAATCCAAGCCGTCAACTCCCGCTTGAATCAGGCACTTTGAGAAATCTGATAGCCGACCATATCGACCTCCGAAAACAGGGTCAGGGCGCCCCGCGTCCCCCATTTGGCCCCCGTCATCAACCATTCGGCACGGATTGATATGACAGTCCTTCAAGCGGCCAGTACGTTCATATGTGTCGGCACCAAGCCGATCCAGTCGAGACAGGAGAAGTTCCATGAACAAGATGACCACCGCCATTGTCCTCGCGGCAACGGCAGGCGTGGCCGTCACCGGCATCACCTACGCGTCGGCCGCATCCGAGCCGGTGGCGAAGGCCGCGCCGGTCGTCCAGAAGGCGGCCCCGGCGGCTGCTCCCGCGGCGGCCGTTCCCGCCCAGGCGCTGCTCGACGGCGGCGGGAAGGGCAACGAGGGCAAGGGCAACGAGGGCCGCGAGGAGCGCCACGAGCGCCGCGAGCACCGCGAGCACCGCGAGCGGGGCGTGATCCACGTCAACGAGCGGTCGTACTCCGCCGACGACTTCGGCTGCATCACTGTGGTCAGCGGCCTGGGTGCCAAGTCGCTGAACATCCGCAACGACAGCTGGCGCGAGGTCGAGGTCTTCAGCGGCGCGGTCTGCGACAACGGCGCCCCCATCGCCACCGTCGGGCCCCACAGCTCCAGCGACGGTGTTCACCCGAAGCGCGTGCACGAGGGCATCGAGGTCGACGACGGCGTCGTGGGCAGCTTCCGGGTCGTCCACCGCTTCCACGGCGGCGAGGGCTTCGGCGAGGGCCGTGGCGAGGGCCACGGCGAGGGCCACGGCGGCGGGGAGTTCCGGAACTGAGCCCGACCGGAACTTCCGGACCTCAACCCGACCGGGACTTCCGGAGCTGAACCCAACCGGGACTTCCGGAACTGATCCAACGGCATGACTGGAGCCCCGGCCCGCCGAAATCGGGCCGGGGCACCGACATGGCTATTCTCCTACAGGTTTACGCGTCCTGCACGCGGGTGATGTCGGCCGGGGTCGCGCATAGCGGCCACCCGGCGGATCCAGGCGGTCCTCGACTGCCACTGCCCGCCGACGAACGGCTGAATCCGCTGGACGCACGGCACGTCCGGTGACGACTGTGCGGAGGTCCCGTGCTCCGATCGATCGGAGCACGGGACCTCTTTCATGGCACCGACATTGACGTCGCGTCACGCAGGGTCCGCTTCCCGCGAGTCCGCACACGGCGCGCCCTGGCATGCCGACCTGTCGGCCGATGCCCCAGCCGCACGGCAGCCGCCGCGCCACGTCGATCCGGGCCGGCTCACCGCGCGGGGCGTCCGGCTCGGGCGCGACCAGCCGGACGACGTCGACGTCGCGCAGCACGCACGTACAGCCGCCGCAGCACGCGCCACGAGACCCGACCGGATGAGGCGCAGGAGCGGGCGAGGCGGACCGTCGACCGGTCATCGATCCGAGCCGACCGCATCACTATGCAGCGATCACCATCCCTATGAAACGCGTGACCGCCAATAATGCACCCTCGCCAGCCGATGCTCAATTCAGGCTCAAATTCTGAACCTACCCGCGAGTCACGTAATCCGCCGGAAACTGCACCACCCCCTACCTGCAGGGTTATCCGGCAAAGAAAGTAAACATTCAGTAATGAAATCTGTGCAGAGGTCTATGAATAGCCCTACTGTGTGGCAACTCTCCAGCGCTCCGATTGCCGGAGCCCCCACACACAGAGAGATCGCCCATGGCTTCCCTCAACCAGATCTCGCCGCCTGGCCAGAGCACCGACTCCGGTACCACCCACCGGTCGCTCAACCGCCACGTCGGCCTCATCGGCCTCATGTGGGCCTCGGTCGGCTCGATCATCGGCTCCGGATGGCTCTTCGGCGCGAAGAACGCCGTCACCGCCGCCGGCCCGGCAGCAGTCATCTCCTGGGGCATCGGCGCCGTCGCGATCGTGCTGCTCGCACTCGTGCACGCCGAGCTCGGCGGGCTCTTCCCGGTATCGGGCGGCACCGCCCGCTACCCGCACTACGCCTTCGGCGGCCTGGCCGGCATGTCCTTCGGCTGGTTCTCCTGGCTGCAAGCAGCCACCGTGGCACCGATCGAGGTCGAGGCCATGATCAACTACGCCAAGGACACGCCCTGGGCCAGCGGGCTGCTGAACGCCGACAAGACCCTCACCACCAGCGGGTTCATCGTCGCGACCGTACTGATGGCGGTGTTCGTCGCGGTCAACTTCCTCGGCGTGAAGGTCCTCGCCCGGACCAACAGCGTCGCCACCTGGCTGAAGATCTTCGTTCCGCTGCTGACGATCTTCCTGCTGGCGATCACCAGCTTCCACGGCTCCAACTTCACCTCGCACGGGTTCGCCCCGTTCGGTGCCAAGGGCGTGCTCGCCGCGATCAGCACCAGCGGCATCATCTTCGCGCTGCTCGGCTTCGAGCAGGCCATCCAGATCGCCGGTGAGAGCCGCAACCCCAAGCGCGACATCCCCCGCGCCGTCCTCGGCTCCGTCGCCATCGGCACCCTGATCTACACCCTGCTGCAGGTCGTCTTCATCGGCGCCCTGCCGATCAGCGCCTTCGCCAACGGCTGGGACAAGCTCGACTTCCCCGGGATCGACGGCCCCTTCGCCGGTCTGGCCACCCTGGTCGGCCTCGGCTGGCTGTCCTACGTGCTGAAGGTCGACGCCGTGATCTCCCCCGGCGGCACCGGCCTGATCTACACCACCTCCACCTCGCGCATCTCCTACGGCCTGAGCCGCAACGGCTACGCCCCGCAGAAGTTCGAGCAGCTGGACAAGAACGGCGTGCCGTGGTTCGGCCTGATCATCTCCTTCGTGACCGGCGTGATCTGCTTCCTGCCGTTCCCGAGCTGGCAGGAGCTGGTCGGCTTCATCACCTCCGCCAGCGTGCTGATGTACGCCGGCGCCCCGCTCGCCTTCGGCGCGCTGCGCCGCCGCCTGCCGAACCGTGAGCGCTCCTACCGGCTGCCGCTCGGCGGGGTCATCTCCCCGGCCGCCTTCGTGGTCTCCAGCCTGATCATCTACTGGTCCGGCTGGCAGACCCTGTCCCGCCTGGGCATCGCCATCGTGATCGGCTACGCCCTGCTCGGCAGCTACGCCGCGTACGCGATCAAGAAGGGCCTTCCGAACGCGCCGCGGCTGAACTGGAAGGCCGCCCAGTGGCTGCCGGTCTACCTGCTGGGCCTCGGCCTGATCTCCTGGCAGGGCGGCTTCGGCGACGGCACCGGCCGGATCCCGATGTGGTACGACATGGCGCTCGTCTCGGTCTTCGCCCTCGGTATCTACTACTGGGCGATCCGGGTCGCCCTGCCGGCCGAGGAGATCGAGCGGGAGGTCGCCGACGTCGAGGTGGTCGACGCGGGCGGCCACTGATCACCCACCGATGACGGGACGGGCCCGGCGGTCGCAGCTGGACCTCTGACGGAAACGGGACGGGCCCGGCGGTCGCAG
>NZ_JBEXKB010000137.1:0-10373 GCF_040609455.1 Kitasatospora sp. NPDC004669 | reverse complement strand
GTCGATCTCGGATGCGTCCGCAAGCACCTCTCCACCACCCTGCCCGACTACATGATCCCCAGCGCCCTGGTCGTCCTGGACGCCCTGCCGCTCACCGCCAACGGCAAGCTCGACCGCCGCGCGCTGCCCGCGCCCGCCCTGGCCGTGGACCCGGACGGCCGGGCCCCGCGCACCGAGCGCGAGGCCCAGCTGGTGGCACTCTTCGCCGAGCTGCTGGGCGTCCCCGAGGTGTCGGTGGACGACGACTTCTTCGCCCTGGGCGGGCACTCCCTGCTCGCCACCCGGCTGGTGAGCCGGATCCGGACCGTGCTCGGGGTCGAACTGCCGGTCCGCGACCTGTTCGAGGCGCCGACCGTCGCCGCGCTGGCCGAGCGACTGGACCTCGCCAGGGCCGCCCGACGGCCGCTGGTGCGGGTCGAGCGGCCCGAGCGCGTCCCGGTCTCCTCCGCGCAGCGCCGGCTCTGGTTCCTCAACAACCTCGGCGCGGGCACCGCGTACCACATGCCGCTGGCCGTCCGGCTCTCCGGCGCGCTCGACACCGTCGCGCTGGAGGCCGCCCTCGGCGATGTCGCCGGGCGGCACGAGTCCCTGCGCACCGTCTTCGCCGAGGGCCCGGAGGGTCTGCCGTACCAGGTGGTGCGCGCCGAATCGGCCGTCCCGCTGCCGGTGCGACCGGTGGTGGAAGGCGAGCTGGGCGCCGCGTTGCGCGCCGAGGCCGCCCGGCCGTTCGACCTGGCCGCCGAACCGCCGCTGCGCGCCGCGCTGTTCGCGCTCGCCGAGGACGAGCACGTCCTTCAGCTGACGATCCATCACATATCTGGCGACGGCTGGTCGCTGGCGCCACTGGCCCGCGACGTCTCCGCCGCGTACGCCGCCCGACGCGCGGGTGAGGCCCCGCTGTTCGCGGAACTCCCGGTGCAGTACGCCGACTTCGCGCTCTGGCAGCGGCAGCTGCTGGGCGGTGAGGAGGACTCCGACAGCCTGCTCGGCCGCCAGCTGGAGCACTGGCGCACCGCGCTCCAGGGCCTGCCGGAGGAGCTGGCGCTGCCCACCGACCGCCCGCGCCCGCCGGTGGCCAGCCATCGGGGCGACCTGGCAGCCGTGGAGATCCCGGCCGCCGTCCACGCCCGGCTGGCGGAGGTGGCCCGACAGCACGGCATGACCGTGTTCATGGTGCTGCAGGCCGCGCTGGCCGCGCTGCTCACCCGGCTCGGCGCCGGCGAGGACATCCCGCTCGGCACCCCCGTCGCCGGCCGCACCGACGAAGCCCTCGACGACCTGGTCGGCTTCTTCGTCAACACCCTCGTCCTGCGCACCGACACCAGCGGCGACCCCACCTTCACCGACCTGCTGCACCGGGTCCGCGACACCAACCTCACCGCCCACCAGCACCAGGACGTGCCCTTCGAACAGCTCGTCGACGCCCTCAACCCCACCCGCTCCCTCGCCCGCCACCCCCTGTTCCAGATCATGCTGGCGCTCCAGAACAACACCCGGGCCGTCCTGGACCTGCCGGGCCTGGCGAGCCGGGTCGAGCCGGTCGCCGCCGACACCGCGATGTTCGACCTGTTCCTCAACCTGTCCGAGCACACCGGCCCCGACGGCCGGCCGGACGGTATCCGGGGCACCGTCGAGTACGCGACCGACCTGTACCGGCGCAGCACCGTCGAGACGCTGGTCGCCCGCTGGGTCGGGTTGCTGACCGCCCTGGTCGAGGCGCCGGAACGGCCGATCGGCGCGGCCGAGCTGCTCACCGGCGCCGAGCGCTCGCGCGTCCTCACCGAGTGGAACGCCACCGGCCGGACCGCCCCGGCCGCCCTGCTGCCGGAGCTGTTCGCCGAGCGGGCCGCCCGCTCCCCGGAGGCCGTCGCACTCTCCTGCGAGGGCCGCGAGCTGACCTACCGTGAACTGGACGCCCGCGCCGACCGGCTCGCCCGGGTGCTCGCCGCCCGGGGTGCCGGGCCGGAGCGGCGGGTCGCGCTGGCGCTGCCGCGCACCTCCGACCTGGTGGTGGCACTGCTCGCGGTGCTCAAGTCCGGTGCGGCGTACGTGCCGGTGGACCCGGAGTACCCGGCCGAGCGGATCGCCTACGTGCTCGCCGACTCCACCCCGGTGCTGGTCCTCGCCACCTCGGACACCGCCGACCGGCTTCCGGCGGGCCTCCCCTGCCCGGTGCTGCTGCTGGACTCCCCCGCCGACGACGAGCGTGCCGACGAGCACACCGACGTCACGCTCACCGCGCCGCTGCCCGCGCACCCCGCGTACGTCATCTACACCTCGGGCTCCACCGGCCGCCCCAAGGGTGTGGTGCTGTCGCACGCCAACCTGGCCAACTTCCTGGCCGACATGGCCGAGCGCTTCCCACTGGACGAGCAGGACCGCTGGGCGGCCGTCACCACCGTCTCCTTCGACATCGCCGCCCTGGAGCTGTACCTGCCGCTGGTCTCCGGCGCCCGGGTGGAGCTCGTCCCCCGGTCCACGGTGCGCGATCCGGGCGCGCTCGCCGCCCTGCTGGTGGCCTCCGGCGCGACCGTCGTGCAGGCCACGCCGTCCCTGTGGCGGGCGCTGGCCGAGCGCGCCGCCGAACTCCCACCGCTGCGCGTGCTGGTGGGCGGCGAGGCGCTGCCCGCGCCGCTGGCCGCCGAACTGTGCCGGATCGGCACGGTCACCAACCTGTACGGCCCGACCGAGACCACCATCTGGTCCACCGCCGCCCCGGTCACACCGCGGACCGCCCCGACGATCGGCCGGCCGATCGCCAACACCCGGGTGTACGTGCTCGACGATCGGCTGCGGCCCGTCCCGCCGGGTGTGGCCGGCGAGCTGTGCATCGCCGGCGACGGCCTCGCCCGCGGCTACCACGACCGCCCGGCCCTGACCGCCGAGCGCTTCACCGCCGACCCGTACGGCCCGGCCGGTAGCCGGATGTACCGCACCGGCGACCGCGCCCGCTGGACCGACGACGGCGAGCTGGTCTTCCTCGGCCGCGCCGACGACCAGGTGAAGATCCGCGGCCACCGGATCGAGCCCGGCGAGGTCGAGGCCGCGCTGCTGGGCCACCCGGCCGTCGCGCAGGGCGCCGTCCTGGCCCGTGAGGACCGGCCCGGGGACGTCCGGCTGGTCGGCTACGTCGTGCCCGCCGCCGAGGCGGCCGACCGCGACACCGGTCGGGAGTCCGAGCAGGTCGACGGCTGGCAGGCGGTGTTCGACGCCGAGTACCGGCAGAGCGCCGAGCGCGCCCTCGGCGCCGACTTCGACCTGTGGAAGAGCAGCTACGACGGCCGGGCCATCCCGGCCGAGCAGATGGCCGAGTGGCGGGACACCACCGTCGCCCGCATCCTCGGTCTGCGCCCGCGCCGGGTGCTGGAGCTGGGGGTCGGCAGCGGGCTGATCCTCGCGGAGGTCGCACCGCACTGCGAGGCCTACCACGGCGCCGACGTCTCCGGGGCCGTGATCGGCTCGCTGCGCGCCAAGGTCGCCGAGGTGCCGGGGCTGGCCGGGAAGGTCGAGCTGTCGGCCCGGCCCGCGCACGTCCTGGACGGGCTGCCCACCGGCTTCTTCGACACCGTCGTGATCAACTCCGTCGCGCAGTACTTCCCGAGCGCCGGCTACCTGGTGGACGTGGTCCGGCAGGCACTGGGCCTGGTCGCCCCCGGCGGCACGGTGTTCCTCGGCGACCTGCGCGACCTGCGGTTGCAGCGCTGCTTCCAGACCGCGATCCGGCTCGGCCGGGCGGCGGCGGACGCGGATCCGGCGGTGCTTCGCCGGGAGGCCGAGCTGGCCGCCGCCGGCGAGGAGGAGTTGCTGGTCGATCCGGCGCTGTTCGCCGCCCTGGCGCGCGAACTGCCGGAGCTGGGCGCCGCCGAGGTGCTGCTGCGGCGCGGCCGGCACCACAACGAGCTGAGCCGCTACCGCTACGACGCGGTGCTGCGCCGCCGCCCGCTCCCGGACGCCGCCGCCGGGCCCGCCCTCCGGCGCCGCTGGAGCGGCGACCTCGCCGACGTCCTCGCCCTGCTGGACGCGGAACGGCCCGACCGACTGCGATTGACCCACGTCCCGAACGGCCGGATCGCGGCCGAGCTGGCCGCGCTGCGGACCCTGGACGGCGGCGGCACCGTGGCGCAGGCGCAGTCGGCCACCGCCGCGGCCCCCGACCCGGAGGACTTCCACGCGCTCGGCGAGGGGCTGGGCTACCGGGTCGCGGTCGAGTGGGCGAGGACGGACCCGGGCGCCATGGAGGTCGTGTTCTCGGCGCCGGGCGTCGGACCCGAGCTGCCCGAGCCCGCTGCGGCCGCCCCCGTCGCCTCGTTCACCAACATCCCGGCGGGCGCCCGGGACCGCTCCGCGCTGGCACGCGACCTGCGTGAGCACCTGGCCGGGCTGTTGCCCGCCCATATGGTCCCGAGCGCCCTGGTGGTGCTCGACACCATGCCGCTGACGCCCAACGGCAAGCTGGACCGCAGGGCGCTGCCCGCCCCGGATGCCGCCGCCGCCCCGACCGGTCGCGCGCCCCGGGACGAGCGCGAGGAACTGCTCTGCGCGGTGTTCGCCGAGGTACTCGGCGTGACCGGGGTGTCCGTGGACGACGACTTCTTCGCCCTCGGCGGGCACTCCCTGCTCGCCACCCGCCTGGTCAGTCGGGTCCGCGCCGTCCTCGGCGTCGAACTCGCGATCCGCGACCTCTTCGAGGCGCCCACCGTCGCCGGCCTCGCCGCCCGCCTCGACCGGGCCGCCACCGCCCGGCCCGCCATGGTCGCCGCCGAGCGGCCGCAGGATCTCCCCGCCTCCCACGCCCAGCGCCGCCTCTGGTTCCTCGATCGGCTGGAGACCGCGGGCACCGCCTACCATCTGCCGCTCGCCGTACGCCTGCGGGGCGACCTGGACGCCAAGGCCCTGGATGTCGCGCTGCGCGACGTCACGGCCCGGCACGAGGCGCTGCGCACGGTCTTCGCCGAGGGCCCGGACGGGGAGCCGCTCCAGCGGGTCCTCGCCGAGGCCACCGTGCAGCTGACCGTCGCCCGGGCCACCGAGGAGGCACTGCCCGGCCTGCTGGCCGCCGAGGCCGCCCGCCCGTTCGACCTCTCGGCCGAACTCCCGCTGCGTGCGGCGCTGTTCACGCTCGCCGCGGACGAGCACGTCCTGCTGCTGACGGTCCATCACATCGCCGCTGACGGCTGGTCGATGGCCCCGCTGGCGCGCGACGTCTCCACCGCGTACGCCGCCCGGCTGGCCGGCGCCGCCCCGCGGTGGAGCGAACTCCCGGTCCAGTACGCGGACTACGCGCTCTGGCAGCGCGCCCTGCTGGAGGACAGCACGGCGGAGCGGCAGCTCAGCCACTGGCGGGAGGCGCTGGCGGGCCTGCCGGAGGAGCTGGCGCTGCCCACCGACCGCCCGCGCCCGCCGGTGGCCAGCCACCGGGGCGACGCCGTCCCGGTCGTGGTGCCCGCCGAGTTGCACCGCGCCCTGGCCGAGCTGTCCCGGGCCCACGGCGTCACCCTGTTCATGGTGCTGCAGGCCGCGCTGGCCGCGCTGCTCACCCGGCTCGGCGCCGGCGAGGACATCCCGCTCGGCACCCCCGTCGCCGGCCGCACCGACGAAGCCCTCGACGACCTGGTCGGCTTCTTCGTCAACACCCTCGTCCTGCGCACCGACACCAGCGGCGACCCCACCTTCACCGACCTGCTGCACCGGGTCCGCGACACCAACCTCACCGCCCACCAGCACCAGGACGTGCCCTTCGAACAGCTCGTCGACGCCCTCAACCCCACCCGCTCCCTCGCCCGCCACCCCCTGTTCCAGATCGCGCTGACCCTGCAGAACAACGCCGAGGCGGTCCTCGACCTGCCGGGCACGCGGGGAACGGTGGAGCCCACGGCCGCCCCGGACGCCAAGTTCGACCTGTCGGTCCGGCTGGCCGAGCGGCCCGGCGGGCAGGGCCTGGAGGGCGCGCTGGAGTTCGCCACCGACCTGTTCGACCGCGGCACCGCGGAGCGCCTCGCCGAACGCTGGCTGCGCCTGCTGGCGGCCGTCACCGCCGAGCCCGGACGCCGGATCGGCGAGGTCGAGCTGATGGACGCCGCCGAGCGCTCACGCGTCCTCACCGAGTGGAGCACCGGCGCCCCGGCCTGCGCACCCGGCGGGACCCTGGCCGAGCTGTTCGAGCACCAGGCCGCCCGCACGCCCGAGGCCACCGCGCTGGTCGCGGCGGGCCACCAGCTGTCCTACGCGGAGCTCAACACCCGCGCCAACCGGCTGGCCCGGCTGCTGACCGGGCAGGGCGTCGGCCCGGAGCGGATCGTCGCCCTGCTGCTGCCCCGCACCCCCGACCTGGTGGTGGCGCTGCTCGCGATCGCCAAGGCGGGCGGCGCCTACCAACCGGTGGACCCGGCCTACCCGGCCGAGCGGATCGGCTACCTGCTCGACGACGCGGCGCCCGTCCTGCTGCTCACCGACTGCGCGACCGCCGCCGCCGCACCGGCCGACGCGACCGTGCCGACCCTGCTGCTGGACGCCGAGGACACCCTCGACCGCCTGGCCGCGCTGCCGGCCACCGACCCGGACGACCGGGACCGCACCGCACCGCTGCGCCCGAACCACCCGGTGTACGTCATCCACACCTCCGGTTCGACCGGCCGCCCCAAGGGCGTCGTGGTCGAGCACCGCTCGCTGGTCAACTACCTGCGCTGGAGCGGCCCGTCCTACCAGGCCGCGCGGGGCACCGCGCTGGTGCACTCGCCGGTCTCCTTCGACCTGACCGTCGTCGGCCTGTACACCCCGCTCACCACCGGCGGCACCGTGCACCTCGCCGCGCTGGAGGAGGACGAGGCCACCCTGCGCGCGGTCACCGAGCGCCCGACCACGTTCATGAAGTGCACCCCCAGCCACCTGCCGATGCTGGAGGACCTGCCGGCCGGGTACTCGCCCAGCGGGCAGCTGCTGCTCGGCGGCGAGGCGCTCACCGCCGAGGCGCTGGCCGCCTGGCGCGGACTCCACCCGCGGGCCGAGGTGGTCCAGCACTACGGGCCGACCGAGGCCACCGTGCACTGCACCGAGAAGCGCATCGCCCCCGGTGTCGAACTCCCAACCGGACCGGTGCCGTTGGGCCGCCCGATCGCGGGCGCCCGGCTGTACGTGCTGGACGACCGGCTGCGTCCGGTGCCGGCGGGTGTGCCCGGCGAGCTGTACATCGCCGGGGCCGGCCTGGCCCGCGGCTACCTCGACCGGCGCGGCCTGACCGCCGAGCGCTTCGTCGCGGACCCGTACGGCCCCGCGGGCGGCCGGATGTACCGCTCCGGCGATGTGACCCGCTGGACGGCCGACGGCGAGCTGGTCTTCCTCGGCCGGGCCGACGACCAGGTCAAGATCCGCGGCTTCCGGATCGAACTCGGCGAGGTGGAGGCCGCGTTGGTCCGCCTTCCCGAGGTGCGCAGGGCCGCGGTGATCGTCCGTGAGGACCGGCCGGGCGACAAGCGCCTGGTCGGCTACCTGGTGCCGGCCGATGGCACCCGACCTGACCCGGCGGCCCTGCGCCGCGAACTCGCCGCAGGCCTTCCCGAGCACCTGGTCCCGGCCTCGCTCGTGGTGCTGGACGCCCTGCCGACCACCGGCAACGGCAAGCTCGACCGCCGCGCGCTGCCCGCCCCGGACTGGTCGGCCGCCGCCGCGGCCGGACGGGCACCGCGCACCCCGCGCGAGGAGGTGCTCTGCGCGCTCTTCGCCGAGGTACTGGGCCTCGCGGAGGTCTCGACGGACGACGACTTCTTCGCCCTCGGCGGGCACTCCCTGCTCGCCACCCGGCTCGTCACCCGGGTCCGCGCCGTCCTCGGCGTCGAACTCGCCCTCCGGGACCTCTTCGAGGCGCCCACCGTCGCCGGCCTCGCCTCCCGCCTCGACCGGGCCGCCGCCGCCCGGCCCGCCCTGGTCGCCGCCGAGCGGCCGCGGGACCTCCCCGCCTCCCACGCCCAGCGTCGCCTCTGGCTCCTGGACCGGCTCGGCGACGGCGGCTCCGCCTACCACCTGCCGATGGCCGTCCGCCTCTCCGGACCGCTGGACACCGCCGCCCTGGCCGCCGCCGTCGACGATGTGGTGGCCCGGCACGAGGCGCTGCGCACGGTGTTCACCGAGGGCCCGGACGGACTGCCGTACCAGCGGATCCTCAGCGCTGCCGCGGTGGACCTGCCCGTCACCGCCGCCACCGAGGACACCCTGCCCGCGCTGCTCGCCGCCGAGGCGGCCCGCCCGTTCGACCTCGCCGCCGAACCGCCGCTGCGTGCGGCGCTGTTCTCGCTCACCGAGGACGAGCACGCGATCCTGCTCACGCTGCACCACATCGCGGGCGACGGCTGGTCGCTCGCCCCGCTGGCCCGCGACGTCTCCGTCGCGTACGCCGCCCGGGTGGCGGGTGGCACCCCGCAGTGGGCACAACTGCCCGTCCAGTACGCCGACTACGCGCTCTGGCAGCGCGAGCTGCTGGACGACGAACTGACCGACCGCCATCTCACCTACTGGCGGGCGGCGCTGGCCGACCTCCCCGAGGAGCTGGCGCTTCCGGCCGACCGCCCGCGCCCGCTGGAGGCGAGCCACCGGGGCGGCACCGTCGCCTTCACCGTCCCGGCCGAGGTCCACCGCGGCCTCGCCGAGCTGTCCCACGCCCACGGGGTCACCCTCTTCATGACCCTCCAGGCCGGCCTCGCCACCCTGCTCTCCCGGCTCGGCGCGGGCACCGACATCCCGCTCGGCACCCCGGTCGCCGGGCGCACCGACCAGGCGCTGGACGACCTGGTCGGGTTCTTCGTCAACACCCTGGTGCTGCGCACCGACCTGTCCGGCGACCCGACCTTCGCCGAACTCCTCGGCCGGGTAAGGGAGTCCGACCTCGGCGCCTACGCCCACCAGGACCTCCCCTTCGAGCAGCTGGTGGACGCGCTCAGCCCGGTGCGCTCGCTGGCCCGGCACCCGCTGTTCCAGGTGATGCTGGCACTGCGCAACAACGCCGAGGCCGAGCTCGCCCTGCCCGGGCTGGCCGCCACCACCCTGCCCGCACAGGGCGGTTCGGCGAAGTTCGACCTCTCGCTGTTCCTCACCGAGGAGTTCGGGGAGGGCCGCGCCCCGGCCGGGCTGCGCGGTGAACTGGAGTACACCGTCGACCTGTTCGACCACTCCACGGTCGAGGCGATGGCCGGGCGTCTCACCCGGCTGCTCGCGGCGGTCGTCGCCGACCCCGGTCTGCGCGTCGGCACGGTCGACGTCCTGGACGAGGCCGAACGGCACCGCATCCTGACCGGCTGGAACGACACCGCCGTCGAGGTGCCGGACACCACCGTGCCGGCGCTGTTCGAGGCGCAGGCCGCCCGGGCACCGGAAGCGACCGCGCTGGTCTTCGAGGGCGACGAGCTGACCTACGCCGAGCTCAACGCCCGGGCCAACCGCCTCGCCCACCTGCTGGTCGAGCAGGGCGCCGGTCCGGAGCGGACGGTCGCGCTGGTCCTGGAGCGCTCGGTGGAGCTGGTCGTCTCGCTGCTGGCCGTGCTCAAGTCCGGTGCCGCGTACCTGCCGGTCGACCCGGAGTACCCGGCCGAGCGCATCGCCTACGTGCTGGCGGACGGCGCCCCGGCCCTGGTGCTCGCCACCGCCGCCACCCGAGCCGCCGTCCCCGCCTCCGTCGAGGTGCCGGTCGTGGTGCTGGACGAGGCACCGCTCGACCGGTGCCCCACCAGCGACCCGGCCGCCCGGGCCTGCCCGGCCAACCCGGCCTACGTCATCTACACCTCCGGCTCCACCGGCCGCCCCAAGGGCGTCGCCGTCCCGCACCGCGGGGTGGTCAACCGGCTGGCCTGGATGCAGACCGACCATGTGATGCGCCCGGAGGACCGGGTGCTCCAGAAGACCCCCTTCGGCTTCGACGTCTCGGTGTGGGAGTTCTTCTGGCCGCTGCTCAACGGCGGCACGCTGGTCGTGGCCAGGCCGGGCGGGCACAAGGACCCGGCCTATCTGGCCGAGCTGATCCGCCGCGAGCGGATCACGATCACCCACTTCGTGCCGTCGATGCTCCAGGCCTTCGTCCAGGAACCCGCCGCCGCCCGGTGCACCGGTCTGCGCGGGGTGTTCTGCTCCGGCGAGGCCCTGCCCGCCGACCTGCGCGACCGCTTCTTCGGTGTGCTGCCGGGCGTCCCGCTGCACAACCTGTACGGACCGACCGAGGCCTCCGTCGAGGTCACCGCCTGGCGCTGCGAGCCCGGCGCGGACGGGGTCGCGGTGCCGATCGGCCGGCCGGTGGCCAACACCCGGGTGTACGTCCTGGACGGCTCGCTGCGCCCGGTCGCCCCCGGCGTGCCCGGCGAGCTCTACCTCGCCGGTGTCCAGCTCGCCCGCGG
>NZ_JBEXKB010000136.1:0-10479 GCF_040609455.1 Kitasatospora sp. NPDC004669 | reverse complement strand
GGCGCGCGCCGCGCCCCGCCGCGCGGCGCCGGCGCGCGCCCCGGGGGGCGGCGGCGCCGGCCCCCCGCCGCCCCGGGCCGTCCTCGTTCCTGGGCCGTCGTCCTCGGGCACACGGACGGCGGCCGCACGGCAGCGGCCCGACCCGGCTGCGGGGGTCGATCAGCCAGGTCGGGCCGCTGTTCCCTCCCAGCCGGTCGGCGGCTGGAAGCGGCGTGGTGCCAGGTGCTTTGGCGGACCGGGCACCACGCCGTACTCAGGTGGAGGGCCGCTCAAGCGGGCTCTCCGTGGGAGATGGCCTCCGCGGGGCAGAGCTCGGCCGCCTTCCGGGCGGCCTGCCGCTCCTCCGCGGAGCCGGGCTGCCGGAGCAGTACGACCAGGCCGTCCTCGCCCTGGTCGAAGAGCTCCGGCGCGTAGCGGAAGCACTGAGCCGCCCCCTGGCACAGGCCCTGGTCCACGGTCACGTCCATTGCGACGACCTTCCGGGTCACCAGGTGACCGGCAGCGCGGTCAGCGTCTGCACACCGCCGGGGGGCGACATCTTCAGCTCCTCGGCCGGGACGGCCAGCCGCAGGTTCGGCAGCCGTTCGAACAGCGTCCGGAAGGCGATCTCCAGCACCACGCGGGACATGTTCTGACCGATGCAGTTGTGCACGCCGTGGCCGAAGGCCAGGTGGGTGCGGGTGGTGCGGCCCACGTCGAAGACGTCCGGGTTCTCGAACACCTTCGGGTCGCGGTTGACCAACAGGTTCGGGATGATCACGCCCTCGCCGGCGCGGATCACCACGCCACCGATCTCGATGTCCTCCTTGGCCGCCCGACGGGTGCCCATGTCGGCGACCGAGGTGTAGCGCAGCAGCTCCTCCACCGCGTTCGGCCACAGCTCCGGGTCGGCGGTGACCCGCGCCAGCTGCTCCGGGTGGCGCAGCAGCGTGACGATCCCGCTGCCGAGCGTCGAGGAGGTGGTCTCCTGCGCTGCGACCAGCAGGACCAGTGCCATCGCGACCAGGTCGTGGTGCTCCAGCGCGCCGGTGTTGGCCCGCTCGGCGGCCAGCACCGAGAGCAGGCCGTTCTCCGGGTCGCTCTCCAGCTTCTTCACCCGCTGGTCGAGGAAGCCCCAGGTCTCGCGGAGCACCTGCTGGATCTCCTCGGGGCCGAGCGTGCCGCGCTCCTGGGTGATCTGGCGGGTCTTCTCCTGGAAGAACTCCTGGTCCTCCTGCGGGACGTCGAGCAGGTGGCAGATCACCGCCGACTGCACGGGGACGGCGAACTCGGCGACCAGGTCGGCGGTCGGGCCCTTGGCGGTGATCGCGTCCAGGTGCTCGTCGACGATCCGCTGCACCAGCGGGCGCATGTCCTGGGTCCGCCGGGCGGTGAACGCCGGGAGCAGCATCCGCCGGTGCACGTCGTGCTCCGGCGGGTCCAGCTCGGTGATGGTGCGGAACGGCCGGTGGGCCTTCTCGGCCGGGCTGATCGCCGGGAAGCCGGCGTGCAGCTTGTCGGACGAGAGCCGGCCGTCGGCGAGCAGCTTGCGGGCCTCGGCGTGGGCGGTGACGACCCAGGCCTCCGTGCCGTCGAACAGGGTGGTGCGCTGGATCGCGTCGCCCTGCTCGCGCAGGTCGGCGTAGCCCTGGGGGAGGGCGAAGGGGCAGGTGCGGGGTACCGGGAAGGCGGGGCTTGCGGGGGTGCCTTCGGGGACGGTCGTGCTCTCGGACATGAGTAGCGTTCTCCCTTGGTGGTGGCGTGCCCGTAGCGGGTGGCGCACTGGTAGTGGTGCCGCGTCGAGCTTCGTCCGCGCGATCAAGGCGGGACAACCCCAGCCCCACCCCTGATGCACCCCTATCTGCGAGCGCCATCGGGCACCCTTACGGGGGCGTCAGTAGGAGCGCCGCAGCTGCGCGCGGTGGGCCTCGGCCAGCTCGCCGAACATGGCGACGACCTGCTGGTTGAGCTCGGTGAGCACCGCCTCGGGGATCGGGGCGTCGGCCTCGATCGAGCGCCGCAGGATGTGGGCGAGCAGGTCGGCCCGCTGCTCCAGGTCGAGGCCGTCGTCCTGGCCGAGCTCCTCGGCGGTCAGGAAGCCGCGGGTCACGTTGACCAGGACGTAGCCGGCCGTCTCGGGGGTGAGGCCGGGCTGCAGCGCGTCGTGCTCGGCGAGCAGCTTGAGCAGGTCGGTGTTCTCCGCGAGCTCCTGCTGCGCCGCGCGCACGGAGTCGTCGGAGGCGAGGCTGCCGAGCAGTACCGGGTCGGCCAGCAGCAGGGCCTTGACCAGCGGCCGGTGGGTGAGCTCCATGAAGATCGTCCGCATCAGCCGGTGCGGCAGCGCCATCTCGGGCTCCTTGGTCAGAGCCTCCAGGAGGTGGTCGAACAGGCGCAGCGCCTCGCGCTGGAGCACACCCCAGAAGAGCGCCTCGCGGGTCTTCCAGTGCAGGTAGACCGTGCCTTTGCCGACGCCGGCCCGGCCTGCGACGTCGTCGATCGTCACCTTGCGGTAGCCGTGCGCCATCAGAAGATCTGCGGTGATGTCCAGGATCCGCTCCGCACGCACCTGACGTGCACTGGAGCCGGCCGGAAGTCTGCTGGGGTTGCTCATGCCAGCCACTGTAGAACCAATTTTCAAACTTGGTCAACCATGTGCAACGGCCGTTCAGGAGCGGTGGTTCGCGGGTCCGGGCCCCGAGTTCGCGTCGTGACGAGTTTGAGGTTGACCAAAATTGAAAATGAGTCATACGCTTGCCAAGGCGAACCTCAGCCGTTCCGTGCCCTCTCGATTGGAGTCCCGTCGATGCCCCGCAAGACGAAGCCCGAGCCCCGGGCGGGCAAGGCCGAAGAACCGCGTTCCGCCGGCCGGTGGTGGGCCCTGGCCGCCCTCACCGTCGCCGTCCTGGCGGTCGGTCTGGACAGCTTCATCCTCTACACCGCACTTCCGACGCTCTCCGAGGTGCTGCACGCGTCGACCACCCAGCTGCAGTGGATCCAGACCGCGTACACGCTGGCCTGGGCCGGTCTGCTGCTGCCGATCGGCAAGCTCGGCGACAAGATCGGGCGCCGCCGGATGCTGCTCGGCGGCCTGCTGGTCTTCGGCGTCTCCTCGGTGGTCGCCAGCCGGGTGACCTCCGCCGACTCGCTGATCGTGATGCGCGCCGTGATGGGCGCCGGCGCGGCGGTCATCATGCCGATGGCGATGGCCCTGCTTCCCTCGCTCTTCCCCCAGTCGGCGGACCGCCGCAAGGCGGTCGGGGCCGTCACGGTCGGCGCGGTGCTCGGTCTGCCGCTCGGCCCGCTGGTGGCGGGCTGGCTGCTGACCAGCTTCAGCTGGGGCTCGATCTTCCTGATCAACGGCCCGGTCGTGGCGATCAGTCTGATCGCCGTCGCCCTCCTGGTGCCCGAGAGCAAGGACCCGAACGCCTCCCGGCTGGACTGGCTGGGCGCGGTGCTCCAGGCGGTCGGCGTGATGGCCGTGGTGTACGGCATCATCGAGCAGCCCACCTACGGCTGGACCGGCCGCACCCTGGCCTGCGTGATCGGCGGCATCGCGGTGCTGGTGGTCTTCCTGCTCTGGCAGAAGCGCGCCTCCGCCCCGCTGGTGGACCTGCGGATCTTCGCCAACCGCACCTTCACCTGGGGGACCGTCGCCTTCGCCGTGATCAGCTTCGCCCAGGCCGGCATCCTCTTCGTGGTCAGCCCGTTCCTCCAACTGGTCCAGGGCAACGACGCCCAGGGCACCGGTCTGCGGCTGCTCCCCATGATCGTCGCGCTGCTGGTCGGCGCCGGCATCAGCGACGCCCGCGCGGCGAAGTTCGGCGCGAAGATCGTCATCCCGATCGGGATGACGATCAGTGCGGCCGGCTGCGCCATGTTCACCGTGATCAAGGCGGACAGCGGATACGGCATCGTCGCGGCGGCGCTGGTGGTCTTCGGCTTCGGTCTCGGACTCGGCCTGCCGCTCGCCGCCGACACCGTGCTGGAGGCGCTCGCCCCCAACCAGGCGGGCGTGGGCACCGCGCTCTCCAGGACCATGCAGAGCGTCGGCATCTCGCTCGGCTCGGCGATCCTGGGCAGCGTGCTGAACAGTGCCTACCGGGGCAAGCTAGGCGACGCCCTGACCGGCCTGCCGGACAACGCCAGGGAGGCGGCCAGGTCCAGTCTGGACGGCGCCAAGGCGGTCGCCGGCCAGCTGCCCGGCGACGCCGGCCGACTGCTCGGCCGGGCCGCTGACCAGGCCTACATGCACGGTCTGAACCAGGCCTCCATCACCACCGCGGTGCTGATGGTGGTGGGCGCGGCCTTCGTCCTCCTGCTGCTGCCGATGGCGCACGGGCACGAGGTGGAGCACGGCGAACTTCCCTCCGCGGATGCCCCGGTCGAGGTGGCCTGACCCCCGAGGCGGCGAAGGTGGTCGGCGCTCAGCGCCGACCACCTTCGCCGTTGTCGCGACCGTTCAGTCGGCGAGCTTGATCTCGGTGGTGAACACGGTCGTGGTGGCGTCCTCGCGGCCCACCAGGGTCAGCGAGCGGGTGCCCACCTTGCCCCGGTAGCGGCCGGTGAGGCCGAAGGCGCGGACGATCTGCGGCTCGCCCTTGATGATCCCCTCAAGGTTGATGACGCCGGACCAGTACACCGAGCCGTCGGCGAACTCGTCCGTGCCGTTGACCCGCTGCTTGACCTTCTTGTCGGCCGGGTCCAGGTAGACGGCCGCGAAGCCCTCGACGGTCTTGCCCAGCTGCTCGCCGGCGGCGTCGAGCAGCTCGCAGTGGTACGTCACCACCGTGCCGGGGCCCTCCGAACCGCCCTCGGGCACGTGCATCTGGATGTGCGAGACCTCCTTGAGGCCGCTGAACACGATCTCCTGCTTCTCGGCGGACATTTCAACTCCCTGGTATCCAAAGGTGGTCGACCGGCCGGGTGGCGGCCGGATGGATTCTGGTGGCGGCCGCTTAAGCTGCGGCAAAGCGCCCGCCGGACAGGCCCTAGCGCACCGGGGCCAGCCGGGCCCGCAGCCGGGCGGCCCCGTACATCAGGCCCAGCACCGCCGGCTGCGCGCCGCGCACCCGGCGCATCCGCAGCAGCGCGAGCGCGGACCAGAACTTGCTCTCCGCGACGTGGCCGGGCGCCGCGTGCACGTCGTCGTGCTCCAGCACCCGCAGGTCCCCGACGGTGCGGCGCAGCAGCCGTATGTCCTCCTGGGGGACGATCTCGTCGCGAAGACTGGCCACGTAGGCGACCGGGATGTCCAGCGCCGCCAGCCGCTCGGCGGGCAGCGCCCAGGCGCGCAGCCCGGCGAGGTCCCGCCCGGTCAGGTGGGTGAGGGTGTCCGCGGTGATCCGCGGCACGCGGGCCTGCCAGGCGGGGTCGGTGAAGAAGGCGTTGATCGGCGCGCCGGCGGTGACCACCCCGTGGATCCGGGCGTCGTCCATGGCACAGCGCAGCGCCAGGTGCCCGCTGAAGCTGAGCGCCAGTGCGTACGTGCGGGACGTGTCGGCCCGGTCGGCGACGGCGTCCAGCAGCCCGGACAGGAAGCGGTGACTGTGTTCGTCGTACGGCACCGGGTTCTCGCCGATGCCGGGCAGGTCGACCACCAGGGCCGCCATGCCGAGCCGGCGGAACACCGGCAGCGCCGGCGCCCACTGCTCCTTGACGCTGACGTTGCCGCCCATCAGCACCAGCAGCGGTCGGCGGTCGGTGGCCGACAGGCCGGACTCCCAGCAGCCGATCTTGCGGCCGTCGACCTCCACCTCCAGCCGCCGGATGTCCGGCGCGGCCGTCGCCCGCCAGCTCTCGAACGCGGTGACCGCGTGCTCGGCGGCGGCCAGCCGGGCCGGGGTCCCGGTGAACGGGAACCTCGCCATGATGAAACGCCGGCAAGCCTCCAGGGGCTTGCCGGCCTGCTGCAGTCGTTCCGCCTCGGCGCACCACTCGCCGGTCCACGAGCCGGGGCCTTCGCCGTCGGTCGTGATGCGGGCCAGCACCCGGTCGAAGTCCGGGATCTGCTGGCCCCTGGCGTGCACCGCGACGAACTGCTTCAGTTCGTCAACGTCGTTCATTCATCCCACTCCTGACGATCAGTCGGTTCACCCGGGTCGGTGAACTGCTCCAGTGCGAGCTTGACGGCGGCGAGCACGTCGGCGGCCTCCGCGCCGTCGATCACCCGGTGGTCGAAGGTGAGCGAGAGCCGCATCATCGGCGCCACCGCCAGCCCGCCGTCCTTGACGACGGGCCGGTCGGCGATCCGGCCGAGCCCCAGGGTGATGGTGGTGCCGCCCACCGAGTAGAAGCCGTCCACCGGGCGGTGGCCCAGGGAGGTCACCGCGAAGGTGCCGAAGACGCCGGCCCGCCGGGACAGCGGGCGCACCCCCAGCCGGAACAGCGCGCCGCCCAGCGGCCAGGGCAGTCGCTGGAGCATCCGGGTCGCGGCGAACTCCGGCATGACCGCCGGATCGCCGTCCCGGAAGTGGTCGACCCGCTCCTGGATCTCGGGCAGGCCGGCGCGCTGGAGGTCGGGCAGGACCGTGGAGACCACGATCCGCTGCCCGTTCATCGTCCGGTCCAGGGTGAACTTGCCGTTCACCGAGGCGTACCTGGCCACCCGCGGCCTGACCCGGCCGCGCAGTGCCGCGTTCGCCTCCGGGTGGGCGGCCAGCACCCGAGCGGCGGCGTACAGCACGTAGCTGACCACCGAGTACTTGTGCACCTCCTCCCGGTGGCGGACCACGGCGCCCATGTCGACGTCGGTGTCCAGGAACACCGGGGAGAAGGACCGGATCTCCCGGAGGAAGTGCAGGGTGGGCCGCCGCGCCGATGCGATCGCCCCGATGGCCGCAGGCCGGTCGCCGCTCCTACTGATTGTTCGCTCGCTCCGCTCGCTCATGCGCCCCCCTCGCTTCGCTCGGCGGTCACTTCGCGAGACGCGCCCCTACTGATTGTTCGCTCGCTCCGCTCGCTCATGCCGTCGCCGCCGGGCCGAACCAGGTCTCCAGCGCCGCGGTCAGCCCCTCGTCCGGCGTCGCCGCGCCGTCCGCGGGACCGGCCCACGCCACCCGGCCGTCCGGGCGCACCAGCACCGCGGACGCCGCGATCTCGGCCGACGGACCGGCGGTGACCAGCCGGACCCGGTCCGCCCAGCCGGAGACGTCCGGCAGCCGCAGCTGCCCGTCCGACAGGTCGAACAGCACACCGCGGGCGCCGCGCAGCGTCCGGGCGACCGTGGTCTCGCCATCCGCCGTCGCCAGCGGCGCGTTGACCAGGCGCCGGCCGAGCAGCGGGTGCGCCGCCGCCTCCGGGTACGCGATCGGGTACTGCACCGCGAACCCGCAGATCAGCTCGGACAGGTGCGCGTTGACCTGGGGCAGCCGCACCAGCTCGGCGAAGATCTCGCGCAGCGGTGCCACCCGGTCCGCCGGGTGCACCAGGGCCACCTGCGCCAGGCTGGTGCGCAGCGAGCGCGCGCCGGCCGGGTGCCGCTCGGCATGGTAGCTGTCCAGCAGGCCCGCCGGGCCGTGCCCGGCGACGTCCGCGGCCAGCTTCCAGCCCAGGTTCAGGGCATCCTCGATACCGGTGTACAGGGCCATGCCGCTGAGCGGGAACTGCACGTGGGCGGCGTCGCCGGCCAGGAGCACCCTGTCCTCGCGGTAGCTCACCGCCTGGCGGTTGACGTTGTACCAGCGCTGCAGCCAGCGCGCCCGGCCGGTGCGCATCGGGCGGCCGGTCATCCGCTCGGCCAGCGCGCGCACCTCGTCCATGGTCGGCTCGTCGCGGTTCGGCGGCTCGGCGTCGTACTCGCCCATGGCGATCCGCAGCAGGTTCTCGCCGACCGGCGACAGCATGTACGGGCCGTACGCGGTGCTCTCCGGGCCGAGGTGGTTGAGCAGTTCGTCGCCCGGGTCCACCTCGATGTCGCCGATCAGGCCGTGGAAGGGCTGCTCCTCACCGACGAAGTCGATCCCGGCGAGCTCGCGCACGGTGCTCGCGGAGCCGTCGCAGCCGACCAGGTAGCGGCCGGCCAGCCGGTAGTCGGTGCCGCCGTGGCGGACGGTGACGGTGACCGAGGCCTCGTCCTGGACCAGCCCGGTGATCTCGTGGCCGCGCCGGAGTTCCGCGCCGAGCTTCAGCGCGTACTCCTCCAGGCGCCGTTCCACCGCGCTCTGACTCACGATCAGCGTGGAGCCGTGCCGCTCGGTCAGCTGGTCGGGGGCGAGCGGGTAGCCGGAGAAGACGGCGAGCGGCCACTCGAAACCGTCGGCCCGGATCGCGTCCAGCACCTCGCGCTGTTCGAGGAGTTCGATCGTGCCGCCGTTCATCGCCGAGCCGAGCGACTCCTCACGCGGCCGCTCCAGCCGCTCCAGGACGACGGTTTCCACCCCCAGCAGGCGCAGTTCGCACGCGAGCAGCAGACCCACCGGGCCGGCGCCGGCAATGATCACGGGGTCGTTCATCGGGAGCTCCTCTGGGTTTCGGCGGTTGCGGTGTGGGACGCGGTGCCTGCGGTGGGCGCCGCGCCGGTCGCGGTCAGGGCTTCGGAGAGCAGGTCCAGCAGGGCCTGCGACAGGTCGGCCAGGGTGGGCTGGTCGTAGATCAGCGCGGGCGTCAGCTCGATCCCCGCCGCCTTGGTCCGGGTCACCAGCTCCATCGCGGTCAGCGAGGACATCCCCAGGTCCATCAGGTCGGTCTCGGGACTGACCTCCTCGGCGGCGGCCAGACCCAGCACCGTCGCGACCTCGGCACGCAGGTGGGCGAGCAGGATCGCCGAACGGTCGGCTGCCGACGCCCCGGCAAGGCGCTCCAGCACCGAGCCGCCCGCGCCCGCGCCGTCCGGCTCGGGGGCGGCCGCGAAGGCCGTGCGGGCTGCCGGGATCTCGTGGAAGAACCGGCCGGCCCAGGGCTGCCCGGCGGCCACGGTCGGCCAATCGACGTCCGCGACCACCAGGTGGCCGGACCGGCCGAGCAGGTCCAGCACCGATCGGGACGGCAACGGGAGCAGGCCCAGTTCGTGGGCCGTCCGGGCCTCGCTGCCCGGCTCCTCCGCCCACGGGCCGCAGCACAACGACAGTGCGGGCTCGCCGAGCGCGAGCCGTCGGGCGGCGATCGCGTCGTGGAAGGCAGGCAGGGTCGCCTGCCCGGGGGCGGCCGGCAGGCCCAGCGCGCCGGCGGCGTCGGAGACCAGGACGAAGGCGGACAGCGCGGTGCCGTGGGTGAGCTCGTCCAGGTTGGCCGCCGCGGACCGCAGCGCACCGGCCGTGGCGGGCTCGCCGTCCGCCGGGGCCAGGTGCACGACGCCGTCCAGCGGGTGGTCGGCCGGGACGGCGGCCAGCACCCGGGCGAGTGCGGCGCGGTCGGAGAGGTCGACCGCGGCCACCGTCGCCTCCGCCCCCAGCGAAGCCAGTTCGGCCGTCAGGGCGGTCAGGCCGGCCGGGCCCTCGGCGCCGACCGCAGCGGACGGCGGCACGACCAGCAGCAGCCGGTGGGCGCCCTGCGTGGCGAGCCGTCGGACGGTCCGGCGTCCCGCCTCGGTGTCCGCGCCGGTGACCAGCACCGTGCCCGTCGGCGACCAGCGGCGGTGCGGCCGTCCGGTGTCGACCGACAGCAGCCGGCGCGCCAGCAGGCCGCCCGGGCGCAGTGCCAGTTCGTGCTCGCCGGTTTCGCCGGACAGCGCCGCGGCCAGCCGACGCTCCGCCGACGGGTCGAGCACGGTCGGCAGGTCCAGCAGACCGATCGCCCGCTCCGGGTACCGGGCGGCCAGCGACGGCCCGGCGCCCCACAGCGCGGCGGACTCGGGCGCGGCCGGAGCGTCGGCTGCCGTGGCGGCTGCGGCTCCCCGGGTGAGCAGCCAGACCGGCGCGGGCACACCGAGCGCGTCCAGCGCGTCCAGGGCGGCGGTGGCACCGGCGGTCTCGTCGGCGAACCCGTTGTCCGAGGCGGAGGCCGCAAGCAGCAGGACGCCGCTCAGCGGACCGGCCTCGACGAGCTGACGAAGCGACTCCGGCGTCCCCGTGGCGACCTCCTGCGCACCGGCGCGCAGCAGGGCCGGAGCCACGTCCTCGTCCCCGTCCGCTCCGAGCAGCAGCCAGCGACCAGCCAGCGGTGCCGCCTGGGTGTCGGCCAGCGGCTGCCAGCCGATCCGGTGGCCGAGGCCGGCCCGCCGACGAAGTCCGGCGAGCGCCGGCAGCAGCGCCGCCAGACTCCGGCGCTCCTCCTCGGTGGCCTCCAGCATCTCGTCCAGGGCGTCCAGGTCGGCGCGCTCCACGGCCTCCCAGAATCCGTTCTCGGCCGTGACCGCCGCGGCGGCGTGCTGCCTGCCGGGGGTGGCGGCGGGGGAGAGCCAGTAGGGGCGGCGCTGGAAGGGGTAGGTGGGCAGGTCGAGGTGTTCCCGGCGGGTGCCCAGCAGGGCGGTCCAGGTGACGGGGTGGCCGTGGGTGTGGAGGGTGGCGAGGGCGGTGGTGGTGGTGTGGGTTTCGGGACGGCCCTTGTGCAGTGCGCTGATGGCGA
>NZ_JBEXKB010000135.1:0-10491 GCF_040609455.1 Kitasatospora sp. NPDC004669 | reverse complement strand
GAGCTCCAGATCCTTCTGGCGACCTGGGCCGGTGCCTGCCCCACCTGTCATCGAGACATACCCACACGAAAACAGACCTGACCAAGCCCTACTAGCTAGGCCGACTCGGCGGGGTCGTGGGTGATCAGGTCTCCTGGCTGACACTGGAGGACATCGCAGATCCTCGACAGGGTCGAGAAGCGGATGGCCTTGGCCCGCCCGTTCTTGAGTACGGACAGGTTGACGACGGTGATGCCCACCTGCGCGGACAGTTCGGTGAGTGTCATGCCGCGCTCGGCGAGGAGCTGGTCGAGGTGGATCCGGATCGCGTGGAGTTCCTCTTCGGGCATCAGATGGTCCCTTCGAGGTCCTCTCGCATTCGCACGCCGTCGCGCATGATCTTCCCCATGATCACTGCGGCGAGGCCAGCGAGGACGAGCACCTGAGGCCCGGCGACCGTCGACCCAGAACCCGCGACCGGTGCCATGCTCCCGACGAGCCAGGACTGCGACCAGCCGACGACGAGGCCGGCCAGCGGCGTACCAGCGGCGACGAACCAGCCGAGAACGGAAAGCCGTTGCGACACCGCGTCGGTGAACGGTCCCTGCAGCAGGACGGCCTTTAGCAGCCGGGAGAAGAGCAGCAGCGCGAGGGAACCGAACAGCAGCCAGGGCAGTTCGCCCCCGAGGTCGGCGGCGCGCTGACCCACGGAGGGGTTGTCCTGGCAGAGGCGCATGGCACTGCTGGACGCATTCAAGCCCTTGCCCATCGGCAGGCTCTCCGGCGCCAGTGTGGCATTGCGCCAGAAGTCTGTCTGTACGCAGACCGCCCCGTTGTCGAGCATATGCGTGCCCCCCTTGCCGATGAAGGTGAGCCCGCAGAGCGCCGCCAGTGCAAAAGTCACCGAGGCCAGGATCCTCGTGAGTCGGGTGTTCACCGCATGCCTTCCCATCGATTATCGATATGCCCAGACTAGAGGGGCATATCGATAATCGACAAGTCAGTGGCCATCGGCGAGGATGCCCCGGCGGGCTGGGGGGCCGGCTTCCACCTGGGATCGGCCGATGTGTGCGTTCGGGCCTCTCAGCGAGTAGGCGGCCGCGACGCCCTGTGGCTCCGGCTTGGGAGCCCGAGCCTGCGCCGGCTCGGTCCGTGTCACGAGCGGGCGGCCCCGGCCCTCGGCCGAGTGCGAAGCCAAGTGGGGAACGCGAGCACGCCCGGGGAAAATCACGGAGCCCCATCACTGGTCGGGCACAGCGGCGATGTCGAGGCCGAACTCCTCGCGCAGCTCCCGGCGCAGCCCCACCGGCGGTTCCTCGCAGTCCTCGATCAGGCCGCCGGGCAGCGAGTACTGCGGCCCAGCGGGGCGCTGACGACGGACCAGGCACACCCGGCCGTCATGGACCGGCACCGCGCACACCCGCATGCGGACCGGTCCGTCGCCGTGCCGCTGCCCGGCGTCGCCGAGGTAAATGCTCGAACTGCTCGCCCCCTATACCAGCCACCGCCACCGCGTCTGCAAACTCATCGCCCTGACCGGCAGCCGAGCACCCCGTTTCGGCCCCGGCTGGCTCCCAACGACCACCGAGACCGCTGACCCCCGGTCCCCGGCCAGCGCCTTGCCCCGGACCATCTGACGAACGCACCACCGAGAAACACGGTAGGGAGCGCTCTACCGGATGCCGTAGAGTAAAGGCCACCGACGCGGGGTGGAGCAGCTCGGTAGCTCGCTGGGCTCATAACCCAGAGGTCGCAGGTTCAAATCCTGTCCCCGCTACGAACGTGAAGGCCCGGCTTCCGCCGGGCCTTCACTGTGTCCGGAGCCGTGCGGCTCGCCCCCTACCCCCCTTCGCCAGCCCCCGCCACCAGGCCGGCCGGCTCATCGGCCCCACCGGAAGCTGGGCACCGCGCTTCGGACCTTGGCCCGCGTCGGTCTCCGGCCGGTCACCGCCGCCCTGATCGCCGAACCGTCTGACGCGACCGGTCGGCGCTCACCGGCGGCGGCCCATAGGGCCGGCCGCCGGCTTCGGGGCCGATGGTGTCAGGGCTTCCCTTTGGCCAGGCGGTGGGCGGTGGGTGAAGGGGCCGAGAGCACCTGCGCGGTGATGCCCTGACGGTCCATGAACTCCATTGCCGCCTCCGGGCTCCAGGAGGGGATGGGAATGCCGCCGTCGAAGCTGGTCAGTCCGGCGGCCGCGGCGGCCCTGAGGTAGGCATCGGGCAGGAAGTGGGCGTGCACGTCGATGCGGGTGGCGGCGGTCATGATGGGCTGCTCAGTGGTCTGCTCCACTCTTCTGCGTCTTGTGCCCATGGGGTTGCTTCTTCTGCTTGGTAGGGCCGCTGCTCCGCCGAGGCATGGCGGAGCAGCGGGTGTTTCGTTGGCCGTGTCGGTTCACTGGGCCCACGGCGGGGGGAACGTCGCGTCGCCGACCGTGTCATTCCGGCCGAGGTGACCGCGGTGAGTGTCGCGGGGTGTTCGGTGCAGGCGTTGCGGATCTGCAGCTGCGTGCCGGCGGGGACGATGATCGCGTCACCGTTCCCCGCGTTGACCTCCCGTCCTGCGATGGTGGCTGAGACCTTGCCGCTGGCGACCACGAAGACCTCCTCGCGATCCATCGAGTGCGCCTCGCTGGCCGCTCCCGGGGCGATCTCCAGCGCCCAGATCGCGAGTTCCACGCTCCCACGGGAGGGCACGGCCAGTGGGCGGAAGGTGAAGCCGTCGCGGTCGAACACCTTGGCGTCGGCAATGGTCGACAAGGGAACCGGGTCGGCCCGGTTCCCCGCTGCCAGGTGGCGCCGCGCCCCGGCACGGGGGTGTGCCGGGGTGGGGTGTGGCCGTGTCGGCGGGTGGTCAGGGGCTGAGGAAGCCGACGTCCGTGAGGACCTTCTGACTGCCGGGGGACTGCACCAGGGCGACGAAGGCCTTGGCCCCGGTGCTGTTGGGGGCGTGGGTGTCCTGTTCGTAGCTGACGGGAGTGACCTGCACGTTGCCGGCTGCCAAGACCTTCTGGGCTGCGGCTCCGCACGGGACCTCCTTGGTGCACAGGACGACCTCTAGGCGGGGCTGGGCGAGATCCTGCAGTGAGGCGATGTGCTTGGGGTTCCCGGGTGCGGTGGCGATCTCCAGCTGGTCGCGGACGAAGGTGGTCGGGGTGCCGACCGCGTCGCCCTTGTCGGTGACGGTCTTCATGGTGGCCGGGCCGGCGGCCGCGAAGACGTCCGCCGGGGCGCCGTTCACGATGCCGGCGCGCGCCCCGGAGGCACCGCGATCAACGGCCGTCCCGCCCTCTCCGCCGCACCCGCAGCCAGGCGCTCACAGACGGGCGCAGCACGCAGTGCGGCCGGGTTAACTCCCCGTACCCACAGGCCGTAACGGCCCGTTAATGCGGTCTTCCTAGGGTGCTGATCGTGGGAACCTCCCACCGCCCGCCGTGCCACGCCCCGTGTGCGCCTGGTGGGGACTGTGGCCCCGGGGGAAGGAGTCTCAGTGACGACGCCAGGCTCGAAGGCCGACGCTGTGCGGACGGTCTGCTCGTACTGCGGCGTCGGCTGCGGGATCGTTCTGGAGATCGGCCGGGACGCCGCCACCGGGCGGCGCAGCGCGAAGAAGACCTCGGGCGACAAGCAGCATCCGACGAACTTCGGGCGGCTGTGCACGAAGGGCTCGACCAGCGCCGACATGATGGCCGCCGACGGGCGGGCCTCCACGGCACTGATCCGCACCGAGCGCGGCGCCGAGCCCGCCGCGGCGGACGTCGACACGGCGATAACCGCGGTCGCCGGGCGGCTGCGCGCGATCCTGGACGAGCACGGTCCGGACGCCCTGTCCTTCTACGTCTCCGGGCAGATGTCGCTGGAGGCGCAGTACCTCGCCAACAAGCTCGCCAAGGGCTTCGTGGGGACGAACCAGATCGAGTCCAACTCCCGCCTGTGCATGGCGTCCGCCGGCGCCGGCTACAAGCTGTCGCTCGGCGCGGACGGCCCGCCCGGCTCGTACCAGGACTTCGACCGGGCGGACGCGTTCTTCGTGATCGGCGCCAACATGGCGGACTGCCACCCGATCCTCTTCCTGCGGATGATGGACCGGGTCAAGTCCACCGGGGCGAAGCTCATCGTCGTCGACCCGCGCCGCAACGCCACCGCCGACAAGGCCGACCTCTTTCTCCAGATCAAGCCGGGCACCGACCTCGCGCTGCTCAACGGCCTGCTGTACCTGCTGGTCGAGAACGGCCACACCGACCCGGAGTTCATCGCCGAGCACACCGACGGCTGGGACGCCATGCCCGGCTTCCTCATGGACTACCCGCCGGCGAAGGTTGCCCAGATCACCGGTATCCCGGAGACCGACATCCGGCAGGCCGCGCAGTGGATCGGCGAGGCCGGCGAGTGGATGAGCTGCTGGACGATGGGCCTCAACCAGTCCACCCACGGCACCTGGAACACCAACGCCCTGGTCAACCTGCACCTGGTGACCGGTGCGATTTGCCGCCCCGGCTCGGGCCCCTTCTCGTTGACCGGCCAGCCGAACGCGATGGGTGGCCGCGAGATGGGCTACATGGGGCCCGGCCTGCCCGGCCAGCGCTCGGTCCTCGTCGACGCCGAGCGGGCGTTCATCGAGGACCTGTGGGGCGTCGAGGCGGGCACGCTGCGGACCGAGGTCGGCCGCGGCACGGTCGAGATGTTCGAGCAGATGGCCGCCGGTGACATCAAGGCGTGCTGGATCATCTGCACCAACCCTGTCGCCTCGGTCGCCAACCGCAAGACCGTCATCGCCGGCCTGGAGGCCGCCGAACTGGTCATCGCCCAGGACGTGTTCGCCGAGACCGAGACCAACGCGTACGCGGACGTCGTGCTGCCCGCCACGCTGTGGGCGGAGTCCGACGGCATCCTGATCAACTCGGAGCGCAACCTCACCCTCGTCCAAGGGGTCGTCGACCCGCCCGGCCAGGCGCTGCCCGACTGGCGGCTCATCGCCCGGGTCGCCTGCGAGATGGGCTTCGCCGACGCCTTCACCTACACGAGCGCCGAGGACGTCTTCGAGGAGCTCAAGCGGGCCTGGAACCCGAAGACCGGATGGGACCTGCGCGGCGTCAGCTACCAGCGCCTGCGCGAGACCCCGGTGCAGTGGCCGGCACCGACCCCGGACGGAAGCGACCGCAACCCGATCCGCTACCTCAACGACGGCATCAGCCAGACCCTGCTGGAGCGCGCGGACGGCACGCGGCCGCGGCTCGTCTTCCCGACCGCGAACGGTCGCGCCCAGTTCTTCCCCCGGCCGCACCTGCCCGCCGCCGAACTTCCCGACGACGACTACCCGTTCGTCCTCAACACCGGCCGCCTCCAGCACCAGTGGCACACCCTCACCAAGACCGGCAAGGTCGCCAAGCTCAACAAGCTCAACCCGGGCCCCTTCGTCGAACTCCACCCCGACGACGCCGCCGCGATGGACGCCCAGGACGGCGACCACATCGAGGTCGCCTCCCGCCGCGGCCGCGCCGTCCTGCCGGCCGTCGTCACCGACCGCGTCCGCCCCGGGAACTGCTTCGCCCCCTTCCACTGGAACGACCTCTTCGGCGAGTACCTCAGCATCAACGCCGTCACCAACGACGCCATCGATCCGATCTCCTTCCAGCCCGAGTTCAAGGCCTGCGCCGTGGCGATGCGCGTCGTGCCCGCGCCCGCACCCAAGGAGACCGTCCCCGTGCCGGCCACCACCGCCCCGGTCACCCCGCCGCAGCAGCCGCAGAACCTGCCCGTCCTGCTGCAAGCGGCCGCCGCGGCCCCCGCGCTGGCCGCAACCGGCGCCCTGTCCGCTGCCGTCCCTGCCCTCGCCGCACTGCTCGGCATCGCCGACCTCACCCCGCCGGCCCTCGCCGAGCCGGAGCGCCGCTACCTGTCCGGATACCTCTCCGGAGTCGCACTCGCCCCGCCCGTCGGGGTCCCGGTGCTACCCGCGAACGCGCCCTTCGACCCGGGGACGGCGCTGTGGGTCGACGGCGTGCTGGCCGGCATGTTCTCCCGGACCGCCGTCCCCGCCGCGCTCACCCCCGGGACTGTCGCGCTCCTCTCCCCAGACCCGACCGCCGGTCTCGTCGCCGCCGCCCCGGCTCGGAACCTGCTCGTCCTGTGGGCCTCGCAGACCGGCAACGCCGAGGAGTACGCCGCCGGCGCCGCCGCCCGCCTGGCCGAGGCCGGCCGCGCCCCGACCCTGATCGCCATGGCCGACACCACCCCCCAGCAGCTCACCTCCGGCACCGACCTGCTGATCGTCACCAGCACCTTCGGTGACGGCGACGCCCCTGACAACGGCGCCGACTTCTGGCGGGCGCTGGCCGACGAAGGCGCGACCCGGCTGGAGGGTGTGCGGTTCTCCGTCCTGGCGTTCGGCGACTCCACCTACGACGACTTCTGCGGCCATGGCCGCCGCGTAGATGAGCGCCTCGCCGAACTCGGAGCCACCCGCCTGCACCCTCGCACCGACTGCGAACCCGACTACGACGAGCTTGCCGCGCAGTGGCTCGACGAGGTCACCGGAGCGCTCGCCAGTGCCGCTGAGCGGAAGCCCGCGCCGGCCCCGGCCGCCACGGCGAACACAGGGGCAACGCCCGCAGCCGCGTTCTCCGCCACGGCGGTGACCGCGACCGTCCCGGCCGCCACCACGGCGCCCGCCGTACTCCCCGCGACCCCGCCCGCTGCACCCGCCGCCTATTCGAAGACAGCTCCGTTCGCGACTCTCCTGATCGGCAACCGGGTGCTGAGCCTGCCCGGATCGCAGAAGGAGGTCCGGCAGTTCGCCTTCGACACCCGCGGCGGCGAACTCGCCTACGAGGCCGGCGACGCCCTCGGCGTGTGGCCCGCCAACGGGTCCGCGCTCGTCGCCGAGTGGCTGGCGCTCACCGGTCTAGACCCCGACGAGAGCGTCGCCCTGCCCGGCGGCGACGACCTGCCCCTCGGAGAGGCGTTGCGGACCCGCCTCGACATCGCCCGCATCACCCCGGACCTGCTCAGGTTCACAGCCGAACGCACCGGTGACCGCGACCTCAAGTGGCTGCTGCGACCCGACAACAAGGGCGAACTGGCGAAGTGGAGCTGGGGCCGGCAGGCCGCGGACGTCATCGGCGCGTTCCCCGTGCGGGCCTCCGCCGCCGAATGGGCGGGTGTGCTCAAGCGCCTTCAGCCCCGCCTGTACTCCATCTCCTCCAGCCCGCTGGCACACCCGAGCGAGGTGCGTCTCACAGTGTCCGTGGTCCGCTACACCAACGACCTCGGCCGCGATCGCAAGGGCGTCTGCTCCGCCTACCTCGCGGACTGCGCCGACGACGGCCCGGTACCGGTGTTCGTCCAGCGCTCCCCGTACTTCCGGCCGCCCGCCACCCCCGCCACCCCGATGATCATGGTGGGTCCGGGGACCGGCGTCGCGCCGTTCATCGGCTTCCTGGAGGACCGGCAGGCCCGCGGCCACACCGGCCCGAACTGGCTGTTCTTCGGTGAGCAGCGCGAAGCCACCGACTTCTACTACCGCGAGGAGCTGGAGGCGTACCGGGCCTCCGGCCACCTGGGCCGCCTCGACGTCGCCTTCTCGCGCGACCAGCGCAACAAGATCTACGTCCAGGACCGGATGCGCGAGCACGGCGCGCGCCTGTGGCGGTGGCTCCAGGACAGCGCCCATTTCTATGTCTGCGGCGACGCCGGCCGGATGGCTAAGGACGTCGACCGGGCCCTGCGAGAGATCGTCGCCACCCACGGCGGTATGGACGGGGAGACGGCCGCCGCGTACGTCCGCCGGCTCGCAGACGACAAACGCTATGTCCGCGACGTCTACTGACTCCAAGGTGCCGGCCGTGTCGCGTGGCCGACGGCGGGGACGGGACTGCGGCCGTCGCTGCGGGTATCAGCTCCCGGTGGAGCTGTACGCGGCGGAGAGGTAGACCCACGCCTTGGTGCCGGAGGCGAGCACCACCTCGTGGCGGGCGTAGTCGTCGACCTCGTAGTCGTCCGCGGCGGCGAGTTCCTCGTCGGTGATCGCGAAGACCGTGCCGTTGACGGCGTCTCCCGGCTCGGCCGACGGCAGCACCAGGGGATGCCGGTCGGTGCCGCTGGCGGCGATCACTTCCGGTTCGGTGATCTCGATCATGGTCAGTCGGAATCCGGGAAGGGCGTCGGGCTGCCCGTCCAGCAGCCGGCCGAAGCTGCTGAGCTGTACCTGCTCCAACTGAAGTGTGCCGTAGGAGAAGAGACGCTGAGTAGCCGTTCCGGCCATGGGGCGGGACCTCCGGTTGCACGGGCGATGCCCCGATCCTAGCCACCCCCGGAGGTGGCGGGTCCGCCCGGGGCGGCAGCCGGCCCCGGCGTTCGCCGGGCCGCCGCGGACGGCGGCGGGGTCGCGGCTCACGCGGTGGCGAGCGAGACCTCCGTCGACTTGATCAGGGCGACGACCGACGCGCCCTCGGTCAGGTTCAGGTCGGCGCAGGCGTCGGCGGTGATGACGGCGGTCAGCTCCCCGGCGGCCACGGTGACCTTCACACCGGCCATGGCACCGCCGACGGAGACCGCGGCGACAGTGCCGGGGAGCCGGTTGCGGATGCTCAGGCCCTCCACAGGGGCGGTGGCCAGCGCGACCTCGGTGGACTTCACCAAGGCCCGGACGGGGCTGCCCTCGTGCAGGCCGAGGTCCTTGACCGCGTCCCTGGTCACGGCGGCGGTCAGCTCCTGGCCAGCGTCCAGCCGCACCTTCACCGTCGCCATGACCTCGCCCTCGGCCACCGACGTCACGAGATCCTGGGCAACGCCACCGACCTGCCGATCACCGAGCACGCCACGGACACGCATGGCGTGACCCTGGTCAACTTCTCTCTGTTCGACCTGGTGGGCAAGCAGCTCTCGCCGCGCATCCGCGACCTGGGCAAGATCACGCTGTACCGGACGGGCGCCAAGGCCGACTACGAGGACCGCTTCCCCACCGCCGGGCCGCTGCTGACGAAGAAGGCCAACCTCGATCTGGTCGCCGACCACTGGGACGACCTGCTGCGCCTCGCGGGGTCGCTGAAGTACGGGCACGCCACCGCCTCTCTGATCGTCGGCAAGCTCTCCGCCTCCTCCCGGCAGAACGCGCTTGCCGCCGCGCTGAAGGAGTATGGGGCCATTCGCCGCACGATCTACGCCGCCATTCTGTGGAATCAGGTTTGTCAAGCTCCTGCCGCACGAGGAGAGGCTGGCTCTCGGGGAGTGACGAGACTTGCCGTGCGGCAGGAGGACTGTTCAGCTGGGATCAATCTGCTTGTTGATCAGCCTCGGTCTGGGCCATCTCGGCGGTGATCGCCCAGCGTTCGTGGTCTCTCCATGCGCCATTGATGAACTGGAAGGCGGGCGAGTAGCCCTCTCGCTGGAACCCCAGTCGCTTGACGAGGTTCAACGAGGGCGTGTTATCCGGCTGGATGTTCGCTTCCAGACGGTGGAGCCCCAGCTCTCCGAAGGCGACTTGCATGACGAGTCTGAGCCCCTCGGTCATATAACCGCGGCCGGTCGTCGGAACGTAAGCGGTATACCCCAGGGTTCCGCTCTGGATCGTGCCCCGGATCATGTTATTGATGTTGACGCCGCCCACAATCGCGCCCGTGTTCTGCAAGCAGATGACGAAGCCTTCATGAACGGGCTGCTCAAGTCGAGCGAGGTAACTCTCGAAGGCCTCCACTGTGTTTTCGCGAGCTGACAGCCACCGATTGAGCATCTCAGCGCTCTCTTCGGCCAACGTTGTGAGCTCTTCGTAGTCCTGGCGACAGACATGGCGGATGGCCACGCGTGGGCCCTGGGCAAGGTACTCAGTGGAATGCATCCGAGGATCCTACGCAGGCGCGAATCAGCGGGCGGGCCGTCACTCGGCGGGTACTCCTTGATTTACGGCGACGATCGGCAGGAGCGTCGCCGTTGCCGGAGCGCCGATTTGGCGGGGTGTCGTCCCGGCCGGCGTGGGGACGTCGATCAGCCGTTCCAGCAGCTGGTCGAGCGCGGCCTGGCCGTCGTCGACGGCGGCGCGTTCCTCGTCGCTGAGCGGGACGCTCGCCAGCATGCGCTGGAGGTTGTCCTTGGCCTCCAGGAGCTGGCCCTTGCTGGAAGCCTTGGGGGTGTAGAAGTCACAGCGGGCGCACGCCATGCGGTGCAGGCACTGCTCGAAGAAGGTGTAGGTGCAGTACCCGTGGCCGAGGTCGTAGTACTGCCACGGCTCACCTGACGCGGCCGCTCCGGAGGTGACCGCGTCCCGGTCGACCAAGACCTCGATGGTGCGGACGTTGCGCTCGAAGTACCCGGCGTCGCTGTATGCCTTGACCAGCTTGTTCGGGCTGATCTTGACGTAATGCTGAGTCGTTTCCGGCGAACGGTGTCCGAGCCAGGCCTGGAGCTCGAACTGAACCGCCCCGGGTTTGAGCTGCTCTGGCTTTCGTGGGGTCCCTGATGTCTGGGTTTGTTACGATCCAGGCGTAAGGAGAACCACGAGCAGTGCCAGCACCACGTAAG
>NZ_JBEXKB010000134.1:0-10759 GCF_040609455.1 Kitasatospora sp. NPDC004669 | reverse complement strand
CCGGCCGCGCCCCCCCCCCCCCCGCCCCCGCCCGCCGGGGGGGGGGGGGCGGCGGCGCGCGCCCCCGCGCCGGCGCCCCCCCCCCGACGCCTCCTGCTCCCAGGCGTGTACGGCCTCGGCCTCCGTCTCCTCCAGGCAGGTGGAGCAGCACATCCGGAGCACCGTCTCGGCGAACTGCCACTCCACCTCGGTGGCGGTCTCCCCCATGTCGTGCCAGACCTTGCCGACCGCCTTCCCGGGCCTCAGCTCACCCGCGACCACCCCGGCCGCCAGGTGCCGCAGCAGGCGGCGCTCGGCCAGGCGGCTGCCCGGTCGCGGCACGCCGAGCTCCTCCAGCGCCTCCCGGAACAGCTCCTCCAGCTCGGTCGTCGGCTCGCCCCGGCGCCGCGCGGTGTCCGCGTGCGTGACGTCCGCCGCCACCGCTGAAGTCCGACCTGCGCCGTCCAAGTGAAACCCCGTAACCACCCGGGGTAACCCGTACCGCGCCGCCGACCGCACCAGCGCGCTCCGCCCTACCTTCGCGGCTGAGCGAGTCAGGCCTGAGCGCAGGCCCAGCGGACCCGCGACTACCTCGAATCCAGGAGAAGCCGTGCGCATCACCCAGAAGGCCGTCGCGACGCTCGCGGCGGCCGTCTCCTTCACCGGTATCGCCGTCCTCAACTGCGACACGGCCACGGCCGCCGTCCCGGTCACCCTCTCCTTCCAGGTCCAGAGTGACGACACCAACCTCGACGAGTACCTCGGGAGCGACGTCCTGACCCGCGACCCGAGCCTCGGTTACCAGAACTGGACGGTCACCCCGCTCGACGACGGCAGCGTCACCATCAAGGGCACCCACTACGGGAAGTGCATCGCGACCAACGGCCCCGGGAAGAACGTCACCCAGAAGCCCTGCAGCCAGAACGACCTCGCCCAACGGTGGTTCCTCGACCTGACCTCGGACACCACCGTCATCGAGAGCGCGAAGTCCCCCGAGTTCGTCCTCCAGGCCAACGGGCCGGACCGGACCGTCACCACCGAGTACGCGCTCGCCGCCCAGAACCAGCAGTGGACCGCGTACCAGAAGTAGCGGACGCTCACCCCTCGCACCGGCCCGCCGCGACCCAGCGGCGGGCCGGTGCCGTACGTTCGGCCCGAGCGCGTGCGGCGCCCCCGCCCGGCCTCACCTCAGAGGGCGGGCACGATCATCGCGGTGAACGGGACGGTGGCCGCGAGGCGCTCCTCCAGGAGTTCCTTGTAGCCCTCGGACTCGTAGACGGCGCGCGCCTGTTCCGCGTCGGCGAAGCGCAGGACGACGGTGTGGGTGCCGCCGGGCGGGCGGCCACCCTCGCCCAGGTGAACCGTCTGGTCGGTGCTGGCGACCAGCTCCCCCGGGCCGAGCAGGACGGGGGCGGCGGCCTGGCGGTAGGCGTCCAGGCGCTGGGGGTCGGTCACGTCGTAGTTCAGGATGAGCAGGGCGGCCATGGTGACTCCTCGTCATGGATGGCGGCGACGGACGGGATGGCGCTGTTCGTCAACGGCCTTGAGGGGGCGGGTTGATTCACCAGTTCCGCACCTTACGGCGCTTGGTCTTCGCCGTCACCCGCTCGCGCAGCAGGCCCTGGTAGTAGGCGGACTTCGTGCCGCCGAGCCGGAAGCGCTCGCAGATCTCGGCGACCGAGTCGGCGTCGTCCAGGCTGCCGGTCAGTCCCACCCGGACGAGGCCCCAGAAGCCCTCCTCAGCCCGGGCCCGGCACGGCTGCGGACCCGGACCGGGAACGGCGGGATCCCCGGCTCTCGGCCGCTCAGCTCCGGCGACGGCGGCCCGGCAAGCTCCGGAAGGGGCGTCACACAGTTTTCACACAGCGGCCATTTGCCGTCTGCAAGCAGCGTTGACACTGTGTCGAGCGGCACCGGGCCTGGCTGCTTCGGGCACAAACAGTCAACCTGCGGGTGACATTGTGTCCGGTTGGTGCACAAGCACCGCTCAGGCGGCGAACAGGCTTTCACTCCAATCACACGATATGGCTAATATCGCCTCGTCAAAAAAAGCCCGTGCCCGGACGGCCCGCCCCTCAGCTGGCCGCCAGCCCCAAGGAGTCTGCTCTGCGCGCGCGTGCGAATCGGCGGCCCCCGACGCCGAAGACCCCCCGCAGGCGTCCACGCCTGTCCCTGCGGACGGCGCTGCTCGTCCTGGCCGTCGTCCCCAGCCTGGCCCTGGTCGCCCTCTGGGCGGTGACCAGCGGTGAGACGGTCTTCGACTTCCAGCGCCAGGCGGCCCAGGGGATGCTGGCCCAGAAGGCCGGCCAGCCGTCCAACATCGTCTACTACAACCTCCAGGAAGAGCGCCGGCTCAGCGCCGAGGCACTCGCGCGGCCCGGCTCCAACACCGACCAGCTGCGCCGCCAACGGCAGTTGACCGACGACGCGGTACGCCAGTTCCAGGCGCTGTCCGGCGAGACCGCCGACAACGCCCCCGACGACGTCCGCACCGCCGTCGCCGAGGCCCGGCAGGCCATGGGCAAACTGGCCGAGCAGCGCGCCGCCGTGGACAAGGGCTCGATCGACCAGCAGACGGTCTTCACCTACTACACCGACCTGATCGCCGTCGACCTGCGGCTGTTCACCGCGCTCAGCCACGTCGACGCGGGCGAGGTCACCTGGGTGTCCAAGACCCTGGTCAACTCCTTCTGGGCAAAGGAGATGCTGGCCCGCGAGGACGCGATCCTGGCCCGCGGCTGGCCGGGCGGGCGGCTCAGCACCGTCGACTACCAGCAGGTCCAGCAGCTGATCGGCGCCCAGGACCACCTGTTCACCGTCCAGGTCCTCCCGTACGTCCCGGGCGGCGAGGCCGGCGCCTGGCACGACCTGATGAACAGTCCGGCCTGGCAGGCCAAGGCCGCCGTCGAGCAGCAGCTCACCAAGCCCACCGCCGCCGACTCCAACGGCACCGTCAAACTGCCGCCCGCCCAGGACCAGTGGCGCCAGAGCGTCGACCAGCTCAACCCGCTGCTGGTCAAGGCCATCGAGGCCCGTACCAGCGCGATCGTCGAGGTCGGCAAGGGCACCATCCTCCACCTGCTCACCAAGGTCGTGCTGACCGCCGTCATCGGCCTGATCGCCGTGGTCGCCGTCGTCGTCGCCGCCTGGCGGCTCAGCCGCTCGCTGCGCCGCCGGATCAAGGAGGTGCACACCCAGGCCGAGGAGATGGAGCGCACGCTGCCCGAGGTGGTCGAGCGCCTCGGCCGCGGCGAGCAGGTCGACGTCGAGGCCGAGAGCCGCGCCGTCACCACCGGGGCGCACGGTAACGGCACCGACGAACTCGCCCGGCTCGGACAGGCACTCAACCTGGCCCGCTCCGCCGCCCTGGAGGCCGCCGTCCGGCAGGCCGAGCAGCACCGCGGCTTCGAGCGGCTGCTCCAGCGCATCGCCCGCCGCACCCAGCTGCTGATCGGACGCCAGCTGCGCAAGCTCGACGAGCTGGAGCGCAAGCACGAGGACCCGGAGGTCCTGGAGGGCCTGTTCGACCTCGACCACCTCACCGCCCGCCTGCGCCGCTACGAGGAGAACCTCGTCATCATGGCCGGTGGCCAGCCGCAACGGCGCTGGCGCAAGCCCGTCCCGCTGCTGGACGTGCTGCGCTCCGCCCAGGGCGAGGTGCAGGACTACCGCCGGATCATGGTCGACGTCGAGGGCCACCCGTGGCTCTCCGAGCGGGCCGTCGGGCCGGTCGCGCACGTGCTGGCCGAGCTGATGGAGAACGCCACCACCTTCTCCAAGCCGCCCACCCCGGTCGAGGTCCGGGCCGCCATGGTCGGGCGCGGGCTCGCGGTCGAGATCGAGGACCGCGGCCTCGGCATGGACCCGGCGCAGTACGACGCGGCCAACGAGCTGATGAGCCGCCCGCCGCGCACCGACGTGCTGGCCCGCGCCGACGACATCCGGCTCGGCTTCCACGTGGTCGCGCGCCTCGCCGCGCTGACCGGACTGAAGATCGAGTTCCGGCCGTCGGCCTTCGGCGGTACCCGGGTGGTCGTGCTCGTCCCGGACGAGCTGGTCATCGACGGCGACGCCGGGCTGCCGGACGCCGCGCCCGTCGAGCCGATCCCTCTGGTCCGGCGGTCCCGCCGGGCGGTGCGCTCCGCCTCCGACGAGGCGCCGCAGCCCGCCCTGCCGATGGGGCCGCCGGTGGCACCGGTGGACTCCTTCGGGCCCAGGGAGCCCTTCGCGCCCGCCGAACGCGTCGCACCGGCGTTCCAGGAGCCGGCGGTGCAGGAGCCGGCGGTGCAGGGGCAGACGTTCCAGAAGCAGCCGCACGAGCAGCCGATCGAGCACAGCTCCCCCGCCGACCCGCCCCCGGCGTACGAGGCCCAGGCCGTCCAGGACCTCCCCGTCTACCCGGACATCGCCTACGCCCGGATCACCGAGGCCGAGGCCCCGTACGCCGACGAGCAGTACCGCCCGGCCGACCACTACCGGCTGGCCGAGCGGCGCCGGCGCCGCGAGTACCCCTCCGCCGTGCCGGTGAGCCCGGTCGAGGGCGGGCAGCCGCCGCTGCCGCAGCGGGTCCGCCAGGCCAGCCTGGCCGCCGAGCTGCGAGTGCCGCCGACGGCCCGCCAGGAGTGGATCGAGCCGGCCGCCGGGCAGCCCCAGCCCGCCGACGGCCCGTTCCACCAGCCCGACCAGCCCGGCCGCCCCGAGCGCCCGGTACGGCGCTCCGGCGCCACCATCGGCGCCTTCCAGCGCCAGTCCCGCGCCGCCCGCGCCCAGGACCGCGGTGAACACCCGCTGCCCCGGGCCACCGCCACCCCGCCGGCTCCCCCCAGCACGCCCGCCGGTCCCCCAGCCTCCGCGTCCACCCCGTCCCCCTGGGCCCTCCCGGCCGCGGAACCCCGAACCACACGAACGGATAACCAGCCATGAACCGCACGATCGCCACCCACCAGGACCTGGACTGGCTGCTGGACGGACTCGTCGACTCGGTGCCCGGGACCCGCAACGCCGTCCTGCTCTCCGACGACGGCCTCGTGGTCAGCCACTCCCGCACCATCGAGCGGGCCGACGCCGAGCGGCTGGCCGCCGTCGCCACCGGCCAGCAGTCGCTCGCCCGGGGCGTCGGCCAGCTCTTCGACGGCGGGCCGGTGCACCAGGTGATCGTCGAGCTCGCCGAGTGCTGGCTGTTCATCATCGCCGCCGCGCAGGGCACCCACCTGGCCGTGGTCGCCTCCCAGGAGGTGGACGCCGAGGTGATGTCCGTCGCGATGCACACCCTGGTGCAGCAGGTCGGCCAGAAGCTCACCACCCCCGCCCGGGCCGAGGCCGCGCCCGCCTCCTTCGACGTCTTCGCCAGCCGGAACCGGGGCTGACGCCGCGTGGGCCCGTACAGCGAACCGGGCGACGGCTGGGCGCGCGACCGGGTGCCGCACTGGAGCGAGTTGGAGGAGCCGGAGGCGGAGGACGAGACGGGCGTCATGGTGCGCCCGTACACCATCACCCGCGGCCGGACCGCGCCCGAGCGCGACGACCTCACCCTGATCACGGTGATCACCACGGTCGACGAGGAGGCCGACGCGGCCCTGGCGCGGGGCAGCCGCGCCGGTGCCCGCGGCCTCCAGCCCGAGCACCGGCTGATCCTCGACCGCTGCCGGCGCCCGGCAGCCGTCGCCGAGGTGGCGGCCGGCCTGGACCTCCCGGTCTCGGTCACCAAGATCCTGCTGGGCGACCTGGTCGCCCAGGGCCTGCTGAAGGCCCGGGCGCCGCTCTCGGTGGCCCGCGCCGCCGGGGGCGTGGACCTCGGCCTGCTCACGGCCGTACGCGAAGGACTCCGGAGAATCTGAACCATGGCAACACCCCACTCCAGCAGTGCCGTTGACGGGAGCGCCGCCGCCCCGGCCGCCGTCAAGATCCTCATCGCGGGCGGCTTCGGCGTCGGCAAGACCACCTTGGTCGGCTCGGTCAGCGAGGTCACCCCGCTGCGCACCGAGGAGTACCTGACCACGGCCAGCGTCGGCGTGGACGACCTGGAAGGCATCGACCAGAAGGACACCACCACCGTCGCCCTGGACTTCGGCCGGATCACCGTCAGCCGCGAGCTGGTGGTCTACCTGTTCGGCACGCCCGGGCAGGAGCGGTTCTGGTTCATGTGGAACGACCTGGTCAACGGCGCCCTCGGCGGGGTCGTCATCGCCGACACCCGGCGGCTGGAGACCAGCTTCGCGTCCATCGACTTCTTCGAGAGCCGCGGCATCCCGTTCGTGGTCGCGATCAACTGCTTCCACAACCACAACACCCGCACCCCGGAGGAGATCCGGGCCGCGCTCGACCTCGACCCGCAGGTCCCGATGCTGATCGGCGACGTCCGTGAGCGCGCCTTCGGCCGCGACCTGCTGCTCGCCCTGGTCGACCACCTGATGGACCTCGCCGCCGTCGCTCCCGTCGGCTGAATCCCCTCCTCGTACGGGAGTTACCCATGACCACACCCCTGCGCGTCCTCGTCCACGGCGGCGGCATCGGCGGCCTCACCCTCGCCACCGCCCTCGCCCGCCGCGGCCACCGCGTCGAGGTCGCCGAGCTGCGCGACGAGTTGGAGGCACTCGGCGTCGGCATCATCCAGCCCTCCAACGCCCTGCACGTGATGCGCGAGATCGGCGTGCTGGACGAGTGCCTGGCCGTCGGCTTCGAGTGGGAGGTGCTGACCATCTGCGACCCGGCCGGCACCACCCTGGCCCGGATCCCCCAGCCCCGGATGGGCGACGCCCCCTCCAACAACGGCATCCCGCGCCCCGCCCTGGCCCGGGTGCTCGCCGCCGCCGCGGCCTCGGCGGGCGCCACCGTCCGCTTCGGGACGACCATCGCGTCGGTGAAGGACGACGGCGAGGGGGTCGATGTCACCCTCACCGACGGCCACGGCGGCCGCTACGACCTGGTCGTCGGCTTCGACGGGATCGGCTCGCCGCTGCGCAGGCACCTGTACGGCGAGACGTACGCCCCCGAGTACACCGGCTTCGCCAACTGGCGCGTCACGCTGCCGCGTTCCCCCGAGATCCAGGGCGTGGTGATGTCCGCCGGCAACCTCAAGGCCAAGGCACTGCTCACCCCGATCAGCGCGGAACTCATGTACCTGGGCTCGGTGTTCGCCGAGGCCGAGGACTTCCGCCCGGACCCGGAGCGCGCCCACGAGCAGCTCCGCGAGCGGCTGGCCGGCTTCGGCGGCCCGATCGCCGACGCCCTCGCCCGGGTCACCGACCCGGCCGCGGTGGTCTACTCCCGGATCTCCCAGGTCACCGTCGAGGAGCCCTGGCACGTCGGCCGGATCGCCCTGGCCGGCGACGCCGCCCACGCCTCCACCCCGCACCTCGCCCAGGGCGCCGCGATGGCCGTCGAGGACGCCCTCGTGCTGGCCCGGAGCCTGGACGCGGCGGACGACGTCCCGGCCGCGCTCACCGCCTGGGAGGCCAGGCGTCGCCCGCGCGCCATGTGGGTGCAGACGATGTCCCGGGCGATCCTCAAGCAGGAGACGGGAACGCCCACGACGCCGGAGGAGGACGAGCTGTTGAAGGTCGGCATCCCGGGCGCGGCCCACGTCCTGGTCAAGCCGTACTGAGGCGCAGTCCGGTCCCGCGCGGGGTTGTGCCCGCGCGGGACGGCGTTGCAGGCTCGCGATCACGACCGCCTTCTACCACGCCTGCTTCACCGTCCCGGACCTCTCGGCCGCCATGGCCGACCTCACCGCCGCGGCAGGGGTGGAATGGCGCGAGCCGGTGGCCGGGCGGATCGGCGAGTGGGGCTATCGGATCGTCTTCACCGCCGGGGACGCCCCCTACATCGAGCTGATCGAGGCGCCGTCCGGCGGGCCCTGGGGTGACACTTCCGCGGCCCGCTTCCACCACCTCGGTTTCTGGTCCACCGACGTCACGGCGGGCACGGCCCGGCTCGACGCGGCCGGGTTCCCGGAAGCCTTCTCGGGGTGCCCGTACGGCCGGCCCTTCGTCTACCACCGGCTGGACAGCATCGGCGCGCAGGTCGAACTCGTCGACCTCGCCCGGCAGCCGGACTTCCTGGCCGTCTGGAACCCGGACGGCGCCGCGATGCCCGCGATCAGCGAGGACTGATCTCCTTACGGCGTTTCCACACTCTTGCCGAGACGCGGGCCAGCAGCCGGGCCGCCGGATCGTCGCGGTCCGCGCCGGAGGCGAGCGGGCCGGTGTAGCAGACCGCGATCAGGTACGGCGGGCAGTCGTACGGGTGGACCAGGCCAACGCAGTGCCGCGCGCCGGGGACCCAGCCGTTCTTGAACGCGATCCGGGTGCCCGGCGGCAGCCCGGCGGCGAGGTCCACCCGGAAGTCGTTGCGCCCCAGCAGCGCGAGGAGCTCCGGTTCGTCCGCCAGCGAGTGGAGGAGTCTTACGAGATCGCGGGCGCTCACCCGGTTGTGCACGCCCGCGTCGCGCGCCGCGTAGTCCTCGATCCCGCGCGGGCTGGCGCTACGCGTCGCCCCGGCTTGGCGCCAGACCTCGGCCACGGCTCGCTGGTCGGTGCGGGCGAGGCAGAGGTTGGTGGCCAGGTTCGAGGAGTGGGTGATCATCCGCTCGGCGAGCAGGCGGAGTGGGACATGGGTGCCCAGCAGTTCCCAGGGCAGCGGATCGCTGTCCCAGTCAGGGTTGTTGCCGAACTCTCCGCCGACGACCGACCTATGGTGGTTCGTCACCGGAACCTCCGCATCGAGGTTCGCCCCACTGCGGGTCAGCGCGGCGAGCACCGCGATCTTCATCGTGCTTGCAGCGTCGTGCAGTTCGTCCGGCGCATGCGTGAACACCGGTTCGGCATTGCCGGCCCAGGGGGCCACCACCACGGAGAGCATGGAGGAAGAGTAGGGGAGATCCGGTCAGACCTCGGCCGTTGCGGCGAACGACACGAACGCTTCCCAGGCGGCCGGATCGAAAGCCAGCTGCGGGCCACTCTTGTCCTTCGAGTCACGCACGTGGACAACACCGGGGGTCTCGGCGACCTCGACGCACTGACCACCCTCGTTGCTGCTGTAGCTGCTCTTGATCCACGCCAGATTCGCGTTCATCGTTCTCCCAGCACCTTCTCGATCAAGGACATGGACTCCCTCACGTCGAGCGATTGCCCTCTGAGAGCGCCGTATCGTGCGTTCATGATACGGACTTCTTCCTGATCCGTGATCAATCGGCTACTTTGCTGCGCCTCGATGTATCCGTTCTGCGGGCGCCCCTTGGGAGTGATCAGCGTGAAGGGCCCGCCCAGCGCAGGATGATCAGCGCTGCCGGTAGGCATGATGTGAATCGCCATGCCGCGCATCCTTCCCACCGTCAGAAGATGCCGTAGCTGTTCTTCGTGGACATCCCATCCGCCCAAGGGACGCTGGAGGACGCTCTCCTCGATGACCCAGCTGAAGATCGCCCGAGGCCATCGAGTCAGGATCTCCTGCCGTGCCAGTCGAGCGGTCACTCGTTCCTCGATCACCTCCTCAGCGAGCAGAGGCTGACGCATTCCGAAGAGGGCACGGGCGTGCGTCTCAGTCTGCAGCAGTCCAGGAATGAGCAGTGTGCTGTATTCGTGGATCTCAATGGCCACCGGCTCCAAGCCCGCATAGCCCCTGAACCAGGCCGGATGCCGAACTCGCGCCTTGGCCCGCGCACTTATCACGTCATCCTTCGCGATCGCCAACGCACCGCCGGCGTCGAGGATCTTGTCCGACGCGACCAACAACTCCGGCTGTGGAGTGCGCACTCCCCGCTCGACCGCGCCGATCAGCTGCTCGCTGTATCCGGCCAACCTCGCCAGTTCCTTCTGCGTAAGCCCCGCCCTCTCTCGGAACAGCTTGATCTGCTTGCCGATCGCGCGGAAGAAATCCGAGACCTCACCCAAGTCTTCCGGCAGGTCCTCGCGGATCTCGTCGCCCGCTCCGTTGTCCCGTGCTGCACCCATCGCGACCATCCCACCCGGTCTACTAAAAAGCTGCCCGCACCCGTACAAGCACCCTCTGTGCTCGCCAGACTCATGGTCAGCGTACGTCCAGGCCGCCACGCTTCTTCCCATGACGACCGAAATCCCCCTCGACAGCCCCCGCAGTCACACCACCACCCTCGCCGGCACGCCCAAGGGCGCGGCCACCTGCCGACGCATCGCCAGACGTCAACTCACCTTCTGGGGGCTGAACTCCACGCACACCGAGCCCTTCTACTCCGCCCTCCTCATCGTCGCCGAGCTCGCCGCGAACGCGATCACGCACGGACGCATTCCGGGGCGCGGCTTCGAGCTGCACCTCGCCCTCACCACCACCGCGCGCCGGGGCACCACCCTCCGCATCGAGATCAGCGACCCCAAGGGCGACCGGCTCCCCGTCCTCCCCACCGTCCACGTCCCCAACGCCCAGTCCGGGCGCGGCCTCACCCTCATCGACGCCCTCTGCGACCGCTGGGGCACCATCCCCCGCCACCCCAGCTCCAAGACCGTCTGGGCCGAACTCGACCTCACCAGCACCCCCGATGCCACCTGAACCCTGCCATAGCGAAGCCCACGCAACCCTCTGCACCCTCCTCCCCTTCGCGCTCCTCCTCGCCCTCCTCGCCTGGGCCTACCCCCTCACCGCCCCACACCACCGACCGCCCGAACCCACTTCGAGCCCAACCGCCACCCCGTAAAACACGAGGAGTGGGAAGTCGGCCCCACCCACATACCACAACACTGGCGGGTACGGTAAAGGAAAAATGGGGAAGAGTCACCGATGCACCCCGTGTTGAGGCTCTCGACCCGTT
>NZ_JBEXKB010000133.1:0-11007 GCF_040609455.1 Kitasatospora sp. NPDC004669 | reverse complement strand
GACGTCCAGGGCGCCGGGTCCGGGGGCGGCGAAGACGGCGCAGTCGGAGAGGACGGCGATGGCGTGCAGGCCGGTGTCGGCGGCCATCTTGCGGATCTTGCGGTGCATGTTGACGGTGGCGGTGTCGATGACGAGGGCGCGCATCAGCGGGTCCCAGGTCGGGCGGTCCAGGGCCGGCCAGCGCTCGCCGGGCTTGTAGCCGTGTCCGCGTGGGCGTTCGCGGAGCTTGCCGATGGTGCCCTTGGCGGTCTGCTTGATGGCGGTGAGCACCGCCAGCTCGGCCGGGTCGCCGGTGCTCTTGAGGGCGGCCATGGCGTCGAGGAAGGCGAGCGGGTCGGTGTCGGCCAGGTCGAGCGGGACGCCGAGTGCGGCCATCGTGTCCAGGTACGCCGCGCGCAGCCGCTTGTGCCACGGGTCCAGGTACGGGCCGTGCTCGTGCCGCAGGTACGCCTCGGCGGGCTGCACCGTGGCGCCGAGCTCCACCGCGTAGGCCAGTTTCACCGTGGAGTACCAGGCCGGGGCCGTCGGCCGGGAGCCGTCGGCGGTGAACGGCGACGGTAGGAGCGGGTCCGTCTCGACGTGGGAGAGGTCGACCAGCCAGGAGCCGGGCACCTTCGGGTCGAAGGCCGGCGCGGTCTCCCGGACCGGCGGACATAGCGGCAGCGTCAGACGGCCGGCTGCGGCGAGGAAGGCCATGTTGATGTCCAGGCCCACCGCCCAGGCGGTGGCCTTCTCGGCGTCGGTCAGGTCGCGGTGCCAGTCCCACGCCTCGGTGACCAACTCACCGCCCGGCTCCCGGTCCTGGGCGAGCGGGTGGACCTCCGGGACCTCCGGCGGCGCCGGGTCGAAGCCCTTGACCGGCCGGGAGCCCTCCACCGGCCCGGACGTCCAGCCGGCCTCGGTGCGTACCGCGCGGGTCGGCGGGCGCAGCGCGGTGACCAGTTCCAGGCCGGAGACGGCGGTGGAGCCGCGCGGGGTGAGGACGCGGGTGGCGTATGTGCCGAGCAGGCGGGCGAGGTCGGCGGCGCCGAGGCCGTCGGGGATCTGCCAGCCGCCGGTGGCCAGCGCGCCCCAGGCGGGGATGCACAGCTGGACGCAGACCCGCTTGCCGTCCTCCGGCGTGCGGTAGACCCGGGCCCACGGGCCCAGGCCGCGCTGGGTCAGCAGCCAGCCGGCCTTCTCGATCTGCTTGACGGCCTTGTGGGTCTTCGGCAGCTGGCCGAGGCGCTGGACGAACTCCTTCTTCTCGTCGCGGCCCATCGGCGGTAGGCCGAGCTCGGCGAGCGCGGTGTCGGTGATGACGACCAGGGCGTCGCCGTCCTTGCCGTGCCGGTGCAACCTGGGCGAGCCCAACTTGGTCTCCAGCGCCCACTCGACCACGTCGGCGAGCGTGCGGCCGGCCGGGGCGGTCGGCGCCGCCGTGCCGTCGGCGAGGTAAGCGACCAGGGCCTTGCCGGACGGGGCGACGTCCAGCACCGCGAGCGGACCCGCCGGGAACCGCGCGGCTGCGGCGGCCTCCCAATCGGACGGACCCTCAGCCTTGACCGCCGCCTTCGCCGGAGCCTTCCGCGCCCGCGACGCCGCACCAGCGGCAGGGCGAGACGGCGTGCCGCGCCGGGCCGCAGCCGGTGCGGCGGCCGCGCGGGCGGCCTGACGGGGCGCAGCGACCGAAGCGACCGAGGCAACCGGCTCCGGCGAGGTCTGCTCGACCGGCCGCGCGACGGCCTGCGGGGCGTCGGCCGGGGCGGGCGCGCACCAGCCGCCCATGTGCACCGGACGGCCCTGGGAGCGGTACGGCGTCGGCCGGCCGCACCGCACGCACGGCTCCGGCGGCCCGGCAACCAGGTCCCCGGCCGCCGTGCGGTCCAGCTCCAGCACCACGTCGCCGGGCGTGGCAGGCGTCTGCGGGGGCGTGGGAGTGGCGGCGGGGGGCGGCGGCTGCTCCTGCTGGGCGGGTGCGGGGGCGAGCTGGGCCGCGATGCCTTCCAGCAGTCGCGCGTACACGGTGCGGGCCTCGCCCTGCGGGTCACGCCGACCCGATTCGTAGGCGGTGAAGGTGCTGGTGCTGACGCCGAGGGCCCTGGCGGTCTCGGTCTTGGTCAGCCCGTACGCGGTGCGCAGCCGTTCGCGTTCGGCCGGGTCGGGCAGCGGTACCGCGCGGCGCGGGCCGGCGCCGAGCAGCGCATCGATCGCGTCGGGGGTGTCCGTCATTGCGCTCTCCTTTACTGAGGGGGAGGGTGCTGTCAGCGCACGCCCTGGCGGATCTCTTCGAGGCGGGTCATCAGTCGCTGGTAGCGCTGGGAGGCGGCTTGGGGTGTCTTGAGGCCCTGCTCAGCGGCGATCTGGCGCCAGTCGAGGCCGCGGCGACGGGCTTCGATAATCACCTGGCACTCCAGGCGGTCCAGCTGGAAGCGGAGCTCCTCGAACACGGCGAGGGCGGCGGCCAGCTCGTCGTCGCCAACACCGTCGCCCTGCCCGTCGGGACGACTGCTCGCTTCCATCACCACGCCCAGCACCTGGGCGCTCTCCCACAGGTGTGTCGCCGGAGCCCAGACCGGCCGTTCCACCTGAGCGTCCGGGAGGGGCTTCAGGCCGGCCAGGCGCTCCTGGGCGGTCGCGTACCGCTGGGCGGCGGAAGTCGATTCGACTGTCATGGAAGCATGCTAACGTTGATTCAACAAATAAACAACTTGTTGATTCATTGGTCGGAGGGGCGATGGACGAGGGGGACATGGCGCCGGCGCTGCTGCCGGAGGCCGAACACCGCGAGGTGTTGGAGGGATTGATCCTGCCCGCGTGGACCGCCCACGCTGTCCCGCAGGACCAACCGGTCGTGGTCGTCGTCGGCGGCCCGCCAGGATCCGGGAAAACCGAGATAGCCGATCTCGTCCACGCCTCCCTGGCCGGACGCGGGGGCGCGGTGCGCATCGGCAGCGACCTGTACAAGCACGTCCACCGCTACTACACCGGCCTACTGGCCGACGACGTGCGCACCGCCGGGGTGAAGGTCCGCCCCGATGTGCGGCGCTGGCAGTCCGGTGTCGAAGCTCATGTCCGCGACCGGCGCCTGGACGCCGTGGTCGAGAGCGCACTGGCCGACCCCCAGCAGGCACGCGCCGACGCCCGGGCGTACCGGGACTCCGGACACCGTGTCGAGGTCGTCGTGCTGGCCACGGCACTGGCGTGGAGTCAGCTCGGCGTGCTTGACCGCTACCTCGGCGCCAGCGACGGGGCCGGACGGTACGTGTCGTGGGGCGACCACGACACCTGCGCCCGGCAGCTGAGCCGCTCCCTGGACCTGCTGGAGGCCGAACACCTGGTGGACCGCATCACGGTGGTGCGGCGCGGAATGCGATTCGTCTACGGCAACGAGCTCGTCGCCGGAACGTGGATACGGTCGCCGGGCGCCGCGCGGGCGGTGGAGGCCGAGCGGGCCAGGTGGTGGAGCGCCGTCGAGACCGCGTCCTTCCGCCGGTCACTGGCCCGCGCCGAGCGCGCCCTGGTACGGGCGGAGACCCGGCTGCCCGCAGACCACGTGCTGGCCGTGGCGCGGGACGCGGAACGGGCCCGCGCGCTGGCCGAACCGGTGCGGCGCGCCGCCCAACCGGCCGCCGCCCCGCCAGGCGTCGACTACCACCGGCTGTCCGCCGACGAACACGAGTGGACCTTCCAGAACCTGATCCTCCCGGACCTCGGGGAGATCGTGGCGCAGGAGCGGCCCGTCGTCGTGTACGTCATGGGGGCTCCCGGTGCGGGCAAGACCCGGGCGACGGCGATGGTGCGCCGGGCGATGCGCGCGCGGCGGCCGGTGTGGATCGCCGGAGAGCTGTTCAAGGCGGCCCACCCCGACTACCTGCGGCTGTTGCGCGAGCACCCGCGCACCGCCTCCGCCCGGATCCGCGCCGACTACAAGGCCTGGCAGGCCCGGGCCGAGGCGTACGTGCGCGAGCGGCGCGCGGACGCGGTGATCGAGATCGCCCCCGGCAGCGCGAACAGGTTCCTCGGCGACACCGCCGCCTGGGACCACGTCGGGTACCGCGTCGAGCTGCTGGTACTGGACGTGAGAGCCCCCGACAGCCGCCAGAGCACGGCCCTGCGCTACGCCGAGGTCAGCCGGAGCGGCACCCGCCCGGGCCGGTTCACCACCGCCAGCGGGCACGACCGGTGCCTGGCGGCGGTGCTGGAGTGCGTCCAGGCCGTCGAGGAGCAGCGCCTGGTCGACCACATCAGCGTGGTCCGCCGCGACGGCAGCGCCATGTTCCGCAACGCGCTCGGCGCCGACGGCCGCTGGACCGGACCGGTGGGTGCGGCACTCGCTGCCCGGGCGGGGCAGGTACGGCCCTACACCGACCAAGAGGCCCGCCAGTTCCTCGCCCGGCAGCGCGAGCTGCGCACGGCGCTGCCGCAGTACCGGCGGGAGGTCGACGCGATCACCCGGCTGGCCTGGCCCCTGCTGCCTGCGGCGCTCCAGCCCGGCCGGCTCACCGTCGCCCCGCCCGCTCCCACCAGCGTGCCCGGGCAGGCCACCACGATCGGGCACGGCGACGGCGTCGCGCTGGACACCCCGGCCGACGCCCTGGTGGAGACCCTCAGCGCGCTCGCCGCCCGCCAGCGCGAGCACCGCACCCGCACCGCCGACCGCCTCACCCGCGTCATCGACAGCCACCTGCTGACCGAGGACCTGAACGACATGGCCCCCTCTACTACCGGGCCAAAGCCCACCGCGACCTCGGCCGCACCGGCGCGTCCCGCCAAGGCATGCAGCAGGTCGCCGCCGGCACCACCCGCCTCGCCCCCGCGGCCTCGCACACCTCGCCCGCCTCGACGGCGACTTCCTCACCGCCCGCACCGACACCGAACGGCACGCCGTCGCCGACGAGAGGGCCACCGCCCAAGCCCAGCTCGCCCTCGCCCGCTACTTCCACCACGCCGTCCTCGACGACGCCGGCTCGACGGCCCCGAAGCCGTGCGCTCCCGCTGGCGCGCCCTCGTCACCGCGCGGCAGGACCGCCTGCGCACCGCACGCTGAAGCGACGTGGGGCCTGCTACTTGCCGCCCAGGCTGCGCAACTCCTGCAGAACCGCCGTCTGCCCGGCCACCAGGGTCTCCAGCACTCGGCCCTCCAGCCTGAGCCGCGCCAGACAACCCGCTGACCTGTGCGAATACGATCGGCCAGTACGAACTTGCAGGCCGAATCCGGTCGCAGTGGTCGCTCGAACCCCTCCCGTCCCGGCTGCGCCGGGACGGTCAGCCGACCGCGCGCAGCCTGGAGCGGCCGGCCTTGGGCGGGGCGGCCTGGTAGTCGGGGATGAGGATGGGGGGGACGCCTTCGCGGGCGGCGCGGGCCATGGCGGCCTGCATCTCGAGTTCGGAGCTGTAGCCGGCGATGGCGGGGTGGAGGCGGTAGCGGTAGCCCTTGCGCAGGACGAGGCCGCGCTCGACGAGGAGGGTCATCCCGCGGCTGACCACGGAGGGAAGGATCTGGAGTTCTTCGGCGATGTCCTGCTGGGTGAGGGGGACGACGCCGCCGGGGTTCTGCCGCTCGACCATGACGGACAGGACGTTCGTCGCGGTGGGGGTGAGTTCGAGGCGCCGCAGCATCCCGAACAGGTCGGTGACCATCAGCATGCTGTCGACTCCTTGTCCCCGTTCTGGACGGCTGCCAGCCCGATGATGTCAGGGAATCCGTTCTCGAGGGCGAGTGCCCGGAGTTCGGCGAGAAACGTCTGCTGCTCGTCCCCATTGCCTTTGTACGCGATGAGGGGGTTGAGCTGCCAGGCTCCCCGGCCGACGCTGCGGATGTAGTTGCGTGCGGCGAGGTGTTTGAGGGCGGGGCTGACGCTGGAGCGGCTGGTGCCGATCTCGTCGGCGATCTCGCGCTGGATGGCGTGGCAGACGCCTCGTTCGGCCCGGCCGACGATGTTCGACAGCACGGCGCACTGGAGCTTGGTCATCTCGCCGGACATGAGCGCCTGCGGAAGGACGTAGCGGGCGAAGTAGCGGCTGAGGAGGGCGTAGCCGTCGGAGCCGAGGACTTCGTGGGGGGCGCGGCGGTAGAACTTCGTGCGGGCTTCGTAGACACCGTTCGGGAGGTGGCCGGCGTAGCCGCGGACGATCTCGGCGGCGAGGTCGCGCTGGTGCTGGGGGCCGGCGGGCTGGAGTCTCGGCTGGCGGGTCCGCCCGGGTACCTGCCTGCGGGTGCTGTCGCGCTCTGCCTGTGCCAAGACCGTGATCCTTTGCTCGTGTCGGCAGCAGGCTACACGTCCTTCGCAATGGTGCGAAGCATTCTGCGCGCGAGTGCGAAACACGTGTCGCGGGCGCGGTCGGGGCTCTCGGCGGCCGGTTCGTCTGGCCAGGTCCGGTGATCACACGGGAGATCCCGGGTGTCGTCGCACGTCGACCCCAATGTTTCGCAGTATTGCGAAACATTGGGGTCGAATGTCGGCGTTCCGTGACACAGAAACGCCCCAAGTGTCGGCGCAGCTAGACCTTTGATTTTCCAAGTCCGCAGGTCAGAGGCATGATCGGCCGGCTGTCCTCTTACATAAAAAGGCCTGCCGCCGCTCCTGCCGCAGGCCGCCAACGAGGCATCGTTGCGGCTCGCCTCCATGAGGGAGCTTCCCCTCCCACCCACGCAGGCAATCGTCCACCCCCATGTGATGCACTCCTGTCAGGCCGTTGAACAGCAACCGACGCATGGTCACCCCCTCCGATGCCTTCGCCATGTGCAGCCCGAAGCGGAGGACACTTGCAGGTGGCGACTCCAGCACCACACGACTTCCGAAACCGTCGCCTCGGTCACCCCCACACGGCCGCGGCGCTGGACACCATATGGTCCGCCACCGATCGCACGGGTCTGGCCCCGCAAGGTGTCGGCGGCAGGTTCATGGCTCAGAAGCCGCCTTCTACCAGCCACGGGTCGCCGGGCTTGGTCGGCCTGCCGACGACCGCACCCAGTACGGCCTGCTTCTGGTCATCGGGCTCGACCAGGACCACGCAGCGGCCTGAGCTCGTGTTCGGGGAAAGCGCGCACCTGAGCGCATGCGCCATCCCGACCCACCTGACGTGCTGCCGTTCTGACGCGCGCGCTGCGCCCGGTAAGGGCTCCGAGCGGTGAAGCCAGCGGTTCGCAACGGAGAAGGACGACCCGACCGCCCCGCGAACGTGAGTCGTAGCGTGGAGGGAGCGAGCGGGTCGACGCAACGGGTCGGCGCCCCATGCCCGAAAGGGGGTTCCTACGATGAAGACCACCACCACCGGCCCCGGTCGCCTCGCCCTGGACCGCCCCTTCCGTGGGGGGGATGGGAGGACGCCGTCGCGCTGTTCCTCAGCGGCATCGGTGCCGCCGTCGCCCTGAGCCTTTGACCTCCGATCCCCGCCCCGAGGCTCCGAGAGGCGGGGATCGCCCGCCCGATTCGCCCGGTACCGGTACCCGACCATCCCGGCCGGCGGATGAAAGAGCATTTCGTCCCCGGGGGCCGTGTTGGAGGCATCCCCATCATGTCCGTACAGCTGAACCACACCATCGTCTTCGCCCATGACCGTCAGGAGTCCGCCGAGTTCCTGGCTGGCCTGCTGGGTCTCGAACTCGGCGAGCTCTGGGGCTCGTTCCTGCCGCTGGTACTCTCGAACGGGGTCACGCTGGACTTCGCCACCGGGCCCGAGCAGTTCACCCCGCAGCACTACGCGTTCCTGATCTCGGAGCGGGAGTTCGACGAGCTCCTCGCCCGTCTGCAGGAGGGCGGCATCAGCTACTGGGCCGACCCGAGGTTCGCGCGGCCCGGCGAGATCAACCACAACGACGGCGGCCGCGGCGTCTACTTCCGGGATCCGTCCGGGCACGGCATGGAGGCCATCACGGTTCCGTACGGCGGCTTCTGACGCGTCGGCCGGGCCCGCTCCGCCGAAGGCCGGTCACGACGTCCGGCGCGCCCACCCCGTGAACTGCGTCGCTGCCTGGCCGGTGGCTGCCGAGTGCACCTGACAGGCCCGTAGGCCTGGGAATCGGGCACGGAACCCACCGGGTCCCCGAACACACGCGTCGAAGAACACCCCGAGGCTGCCGCAGGCCGACACACACGGCTGCCGACCACCCTCCGAACCCCTTACTGCCCGACGGCGGTTCTCCGCCGCCGAGACGGTTCGAGCCGTCTCGGCCGCAACACAGCGCCACACCGTCCGAACTGGCGCGGCATCACCCACGAGTCCGGCACCGCACCCGACTCGCCACCGACGCCGGCACGCGTGACCAGGCCGACGAGCGCAGCCGCTGAACCATATGCCCCTTTGTGGCGTCTTCTGCCCCAGTACCCATCCTGATCAAGGAGATCCCCCACCGTGAAGGTCCACCCCGTCACCGCCCTGTTCCCGATGCTCGGCCCCGACGAACTCCTCGACCTCGCCCAGGACATCGAGAGCAACGGCTTGACCGAGCCCGTCATCCTGGACGCCGACGGCGTCCTCCTGGACGGCCGCGGCCGACTCGCCGCCTGTGAATTGGCCGACGTCGAACCCCGCTTCACCACCTATCAGGGCGACGATCCGGTCTGCCTGATCGTGTCCGCCAACCGCCACCACCCGAACACCACCGCGAGCCAGCACGCCATGATCACCGCGATGGCACGCTCACTCTCCCCGGGCTCACTCCCGTCCGACACCGCCCGCTGCGGCATCAACGTCACCCGGCTGTCCATCGCCACCACCGTGCTCGAACACGCCCCCGACCTCGCCGAACAGGTCCGCACCGGCACCCTCGCCCTCAACGCCGCCTACACCGCCGTCCGCAGACGCAAGGCCGACGCCAAGGCCCTCCTCGCCCAGCACGCACGACTGCGCCGGCACGCCCCCGACCTCGCCGAGCAGGTCATCGCCGGCCACCTCGCCCTCACCGACGCCACCGCGGCGCTCGACGCCCGACAGGAGGAGGAACACCTCCGCCGGCGGGTCGAGGAGATCGACGCCATCCGGCTCGCCGACGGAGACACCACGCCGGCCTTCGCCCGGACCGCCGAAGCGGGCGATGTCGACTGGCGCCACGCCCATGAGAGGGCCGAGGAGTACCTCGCCCAGCGCCACGACGCCATCCGCCACGTCCAGCACAGCCTGGCCGGTATCGCGGAACTCTGGAGCGCCGTCCAGGACCTCGCCCACCACCCCCGGAGCCCCTACGCCCGGGAGATCCTCAAGGGCCTCACCGGCCCTGCGCGCACCCTCGCCAACCGCCTCATCGCTCTCGAAACCGCTTGCGCGACAGGCGCGGTCTGACCCGCACCCCGCCGCCGGCACGGCTGAGACAGCGGTTGAGACAGCGGTTCGGAAGGCTTCTGCGGCGGCGGCGAAATGACCCGCCGCCGCTGTCCGTGCACACTCCAACGCGCTCCGAAGGAACCCCGGGCGCTACACCTGGGAGAAGACACTGATGCGGCCGCCGGTGTCGGAGGCCGGGTCGGTGCGGGCGGTGTGGCCGTCGGCCTCGGGATTCCTCGAACTCAAGCGCGGCCGCGCACGCGGGCCGATCGTCGGCTGACGCGAGCCGGCTGCCTGGTCCGCCGCCGCCTCCCCGGGGCGGCGGCCGTCGCGAGCGGCATCGACAGCCGGGATAATTGTCCGGTTAGAGCACTTATGCAGTGCTATGTCAGTTAATATGGCTTTCAATTAGATATTCGCCGAATGTCCGTGTGATGTGCACGATACGAACTTGTGTCTTCCGGGTCGATCTGCCTAGCGTTCGGGCTGTTCGCACCTGCGGACCCTGCCGCCGGGACGCCGAGTCCTGTCCACCGGTCGGCCGGACGTCGAGCAGTGCACCGGGCAGGAGCGGGGGAACCAGGTAGTTCGCCGCGCCCTGCTCGGCCCGTTCGCGGGCGAGACGGGTGTGGCTTGGGGTGAAGCCGCCGCGTGCGGCCGGGCTACCTCACGGCCCGAACCCGACAGCTCACCTCGCAGGCGTCGCAGAGGGACGCCCCATGCTGACTTCAGGTACCGGCCGGCACCGCCGTGCGCGCCGGAGACACACCCCGCGTCTGGCCGCCACCGCCGGGATCGCCGGCGCCGGCCTCATGCTGCCGCTGCTGAGCGCGAGCGGAGCCTCCGCCGCGCCCGGCTTCCCCACACACGCGAGCCACGCCGGGTGGCAGGAGCACCGTCAGCACCGGCACCAGAGCGACTCCGATGGTCAGCACCGCCACCAGGCCGACCCGACCGCCGCGCGGCCCTCCGCTCCGGCCTCACCCGAAGCCTCGCAGGCCTCGTCGTCGCCGTCGCCGTCCGCCCCCGCCTCCCACGCCCCGGAATCCGCCACCGCGCGCCCCGGCGGCGAGTCCCAGGGCTCCCACTCGGCGCGGCCCTCCGCTCCGGCTCCGGCCCCGGCGTCCCACACGTCCGCGCCGTCGTCCCCGTCGTCCCCGTCCGCCCCGGCCACGCACGCTCCCGCCCCCGCCCCCGCCCCCGCCCCCGCGGCCACACCCACCACCCCGGCCACGCAGACCGCTTCGAGCTCGGACGCCGTGCGGCAGGTCCTCAATCTGATCAACCAGGCGCGGGCCGCCCAGGGTCTGCCCGCCTACACCATCACGTCAGGGCTGACCAGCAGCGCCGAGACCCACGACCAGACGATGGCCGACGGCTGCGGCATGTCCCACCAATGCCCGGGCGAGGCCGAGCTGGGGGCGCGGGAGACGGCCGCGGGCGTCCAGTGGAACGCCGACGGGGAGAACATAGGCTACGGCAACGGGGTCTCCACCTCGGCCCAGGACATCGCCGCCATGGCGGTCAGCCTGACCCAGGACATGCTGAACGAGACGCCGCCGGACGACGGCCACCGCAAGAACATCCTCAGCAGCGAGTTCACCCACATCGGCATCGCCGTCCACCGGGATGCCGGCGGAACCGTCTGGCTCACCCAGGACTTCTCCAACTGACAGTGATGATGTTCGTGGTGACGCCGCTGGCGGGTCTGACCCTCCAACTGACTGACGTCTCGACTGTCCTGTTTGGGATTTGTCGGCC
>NZ_JBEXKB010000132.1:0-11802 GCF_040609455.1 Kitasatospora sp. NPDC004669 | reverse complement strand
TACGGGCCCCGCCCCCCCCGCGCCCCCCCGTTTACCCCCCCAAAACCCCCCCCCCGCCCCCCCGGCTGCGCCCGCCCCCGCGCCGTAATGGCGGTCTCCCTATTCTCCGAGGGCGAGTCACGCTGCACCGGGACCGAGCTGTTTGGGGGCAGAGTCCCTGGCGTATGCCTCCAGCGCCTCACTGAGCACCACGGCGGCAGCAGCCGTCCGGACCGGTTCTTGGGCGAGCAGCCTGCGTACGTTGAGCACCCGCTCGACGAGGCCGGCCGCGCGGCGCTCGGGATCCAGGTTGGCGATGGGAGCCAGCGCTTCCACGGCCGCGTCCAGCTCGCCATCGATGATGAGCGCTGCGGCGAGGTCAGCCCGTGCTTCCGCCTCGAAGCGAACGATCCGCTCGTTCGCCGGAAGAGCGGCCTGCAGTTCCAGGACGCGGCGGGCATGCATCTGCGCGGCAGCCCCGTCCCGCAGGAGGAGGAACGTGGTGCCGTGCGAGCGCGCAAGGCGGGCGGCGCTGTGCTGGAACTCGCCTCCGACGCCATCGTGGAGGTCGTCCCGCTCGTCGGAGTCCAAGTCAACATAGCGTTGGACGGCTCGCGTGGCACGCGGAGCGTCTCCGAGGTGGCCGTACGCTCGGCCTTCGATGGCAGCGATACGGGCCCGGCCTGCGGTGCCAACCCCGGTGAACATCTGGGCCTTCTTGATGAACTGGAGTGCTTCGGCGGGGCGCCCGTCCCAGTAGGCGAGCATGGCGAGAGTGCCGCCGGCGAAGGCCCTGAGCGGGTCGAACCGGGTGGCTTCCCCGTACATGGCGGCCGACCGGGCGAGCCGGGTCGCCGAGCCCAGGGAGCCGAGGTCAAACGCGGTCATGCTCAGCAGGGCCGTCGCCTGGCCCAGGATGATCAGCAGTTCCTGCTTCTGCTCCGGTATGTGGGTGCGGTCCAGCAGGACCTGAGCGTTGGCCCGGATGACCTTGGTGTCGCGGTAGACGTCGTAGGGCGGCCTGTTGTTGTACGTCCGGGCGAGCTGGACGAGGTCGTCACGGATCTGATCCAACGACAGGTCAGATACGAAGGCGGATGCCACGGAGGCGGCGTGGTCGGATGCGTCGCGTGCTGTCATCGCGAGCTCACTTTCGAGGTCGTGCTGAGTAGGTGTGGGGGCCTCGCCCTCACCAAGCGGCGCCAGAAGTTCAGCCGCGGGCCGACCGAACATGCGGTTCAGCACCTGCGCAGACTGCCCAGTGGGCCGGTCCACCTTGCCGGCGAGCCACCGCCTGTAGGTCGGCTCCGAGACAGTCAGATTGCGATATCTCGGATCGTCCAGCTCATCCGCCATGAGGCCGGCGACCTTCTTGAACTCCCGCTCGAAGTCGGCGAAGACCCATCGCTGTTGGTCGACCAGGATCCACAGCAGGGTTCTGGGAGCCGTCACGGAATGGCCCTTTCGTCTCCTGGCGCCGGTTGAGTTCGAGCTCCGCTCACGCGGGATAGCCCCTGCAATAGAGATACCCCTCATTTGCCCAACATGGTGCGGAAATCGACGAGATGACAGACCGGTGATACCTGGATGACAGGAAGAGCCCGGAGCTGACGTAGCGCCGACATAGCGCTGATCCACTGCGACCCACGACAGTAGGTGGCCGACCACCTCGTCACATCGAGATCCCTGGTTCGACCGTTCCCTAAAGCCTCTTCGCTCTACGCCCGTTGGGTGCCAGCTCCGGCGATTCACGTCATTCCGGAATGGGGGTCAGGGAGGTTCGTCGACGACGTCCCCAGGAGGCACAGGTAGATGGCAACGATGCATACCAGTGAGGCTCCACGGCTTGTGTACCACCCTGCCGGGCACGACGGGCACCTTCGCAACGCGGTCGAAGAGCTGCGCGCCGGACGGTGGATGGCGGCCCGCGGCCTACTCGCGGCGAGCTGGGGCGACTGGCCGTTGTGGACCTCCCGCACCCAGGTGCTCGGAGCGGCGGCGGCCCGCTCGGACGTTCTCCGGCACTGGGCGCAGGAAGACCAGGACGGGCCGGGACTGGTCACACTTCAGGCCAGGGCGGCCGTCGAGCTGGTGCTCATGATTCACCGGCAGACCGATCCTCGGGAGCTGGCGATGCTGGAGCACTCGGCCCGTGAGGCATGCTGGCGCGCCGCAGCGACAGTCGCCGGCGATCCGGTGCCGTGGATCAGCCTGTTGGCCCTCGCGCCGCTGGATCGGCAGCAGGCCCGCCCCGAACACCGGGCGCCCGCCCCCGATCCGATGCTGCACCCCGGGCCGTGGGGGCTACTGGATCAGGCACGCCGGGTCGACCCGTGGAACAGGGAGGCCCATCACCGGATGTTCCGATTCTGGACGTCGTTGGACAGGTCCGGCACCGCGACCACCTTCCTGCGGACCTACCTGGGTTCCGCACCAGCGGGCTCCCCCCTTTACGCCCTCCCCTTGCACCTGCACGTCGAGCGCTTCCGAACGGCACCACGCAAGGACGCGATCCGCCGCCAGTGGTCGGACGGCGAGGTGCGCCAGGACGTCCTTCGGGCCTACGAGCACTGGCTGGAGGCGCCCGGCGAGCGAGCCAAGTGGCCGGTGGTCGACGAGAGTTACCTGGCCCATGCCCTGTGGGCCAGCCACCACCTCGAACAGGCCGCCGGTGTGTTCGCCTCGCTCTCCCCGTTCGCTTCCTCCCAGCCCTGGCTGAGCCTGGCCGACCACCGGGAGCAGGCACCCGGGCTGCTCCAGCAGGTCATGGCCCAGGTCGCCGCCCGCCGCTGAACTCCCGCTCGCGGCCCGGCCGTACTCCCTGTCTCGCCCCAGCGTCGTCCACCCCTTCGGAGGTTCGCCCCCATGCCCGTCTCTCATCGCACTGCACCCGTCCAGGAAGAGGACGATCACCTCCGGTCGCTCGGCTACGAGCCCGAACTGACCCGCCGGATGGGCGGCTTCGGCAACTTCGCGGTCTCCTTCTCGGTCATCTCGGTCCTGTCCGGGTGCATGACCCTGTTCGGGTTCGGGCTCCTGACCGGCGGCCCGGCGGTGATGATGTGGGGCTGGGTCGGGGTCGGCCTCGTGGTCCTGCTGGTCGGGATGGCCCTCGCCGAGGTCACCAGCGCCTACCCGACCAGCGGGGCCCTCTACTACATGGCGCACCGCCTCGGCGGCCCGCGGTGGGGCTGGGCTACCGGCTGGTTGAATTTGCTCGGCCTCGTGGGCGGGATCGCCGGAATCGACTACGGCGGCGCGAACTTCATCGCGGCGTTCGCCGGCTTGCAGTGGGGCACGGAGCCGACCCCCGGGCTGATACTCGCGATCTTCGCGACGATCCTGATCTTGCACGCGCTGCTCAACCTGCGCGGTGTGCACGTGGTCAGCATCCTCAACAGCGTCTCGGTGTGGTGGCACCTGCTCGGCGTCCTGGTGATCGTCGGCGCCCTGTGGGTCGTCCCTTCCCACCACCAGTCCGCGTCCTTCGTGTTTGGGCACTTCGCGAACGGCACCGGATGGGCAAACCCGATCTACGCGTCGGCCATCGGCCTGCTGCTCTCCCAGTACACCTACAGCGGCTACGACGCTTCGGCGCACCTGTCGGAGGAGACGACCGACGCGCAGGTGGCCGCTCCTCGCGGGATCGTCCGGTCGATCTGGGTGTCCCTGCTTGCCGGGTTCGTCCTGCTGGCCGGTCTGCTGTTCGCGGTGCAGGACTACAACCGCACCGTGGGCGCGGCCGTGCCGCCGGCCCAGATCTTCCTCGACGCGCTCGGAGACAACAGCGCGAAGCTGCTTCTGCTGGTCGTGATCGGCGCCCAGTTGTTCTGCGGCTCCGCCGAGACCGCGGCGGCATCGAGGATGATCTTCGCGTTCTCGCGGGACAACGCCCTGCCCGGCTCTGCGACGTGGCGCAGGGTGTCGCGCAACGGAACACCCGCACGGGCGGTGTGGCTGGCCGTCGTCGTAGCGTTCGTGCTGGCGCTGCCCTCGCTGTGGTCGACGGCCGCCTACGGCGCGGTGACCGCTGTGAACGTGATCGGCATGACCCCGGCGTACGCGATCCCGGTCTTCCTGCGGCTGCGTAAGGGCAAGCGGTTCAAGCCGGGGCCGTGGAACCTGGGCCGATGGAGCCGCCCCGTTGGAGTCCTCGCGGTGGCATGGGTGGCCGTGGTGACCGTGCTGGTGTGCCTGCCGCAGACCAGTCCGATCACCGCCCAGACGTTCAACTACGCGCCGATCACGCTTGTGGTGGTCCTGCTGCTGTCCGCGCTGTGGTGGCGGATGGCGGGCCGAAAGTACAGCGTTCCCGTCGTCGACGACCCTCAGATGGCGATCCTAGAGGAGCAGGTCGTATGAGGGCGGCGGTGCGTGTCGCGCGGTCCCGGGCGGCCAGGGCCGCGGTGGCCGAACCGGGCCCGGTCGGGTCGCTGCACCGGGTGGTGGACGCCTTCGGCCTCGACACCGTCCTCCTGGCTGCGGTCGATGTACAGGGACGGCTCAAGGGAAAGGCGTTCGACGCGACGGTGCTGGTGGAGCGGCTCCGGTCGAACCGGATCTCCCCGGAGATGTGCGGGTACGTGATCGGCACGGACCTGGGCATGACGCCCCAGGACAGGGGCACGTTCTCCTGGGAGTCCGGCTTCGGCGACATCGCGCTGGCGCCCGATCTCGACCGTGCCCGCGTGCTCCCGTGGGAGCCGGGCACCGCCGTGGTGTTCGCCCACCCGGTCGACGGTGACCGGCCGCATCCGCTGGCCCCGGCGACCATCCTGACGGAGCAGCTCGACCAACTCCAGGGCCTGGGCTACGAGGTGCGGGTCGGGGTCGAGACCGAGTTCGCCGTCTACGAGAGCACGGGCGCCGACGCGGCGGCGGCCGGCTGGCGAAGGCTGCATCCGGTGACGTGGGACAACCGCGACTACGCCCTCGACCGGACGACCGCAGCGGCCGGGTTCTCGCGTTCGCTGCGGCAGGCCCTGGCCAGGGCGGGGCTTCCCGTCGAGGCGGTCAAGCTGGAGAGCGCCCCGGGCCAGATCGAGGTGACGTTCCCCTACGGTCCGGCCCGGGAGGCCTGTGAGCAGCACGTGTTGTTCAAGCACGCCGCGCGGGCGCTGGCGGACCGGCAGGGTATGGCGGCGACGTTCATGGCGGCCCCGGCGGACGGGGTGGGCTCCGGGATGCACCTGCACCTGTCCCTGTGGGCCGGTGGCGAGCCGCTTATCGCCCGCGCGGAGGACCCGCACGCGCTGTCGGAGCTGGGTGAGCGGGCCGTCGCCGGGCTGCTGGAGGTGCTGCCCGCCACCGCTCCGATGTGGGCGCCGTACGTGAACAGCTACAAGCGCCTCGGGGGCCCGTTCGCACCGTCCAGGATCGCGTGGGGACGGGACAACCGCTCCTGTGCGGTGCGGGTGGTCGGCCACGGACCGGGCCTGCACCTGGAGGTGCGCCTGCCCGGCGCGGACGCCAACCCCTACCTCGCACTCGCCGCCGCCGTCGCCGCCGTCCGCCACGGCGTCACCTGCGATCTCAAGCCCGGCGAGCCCGTCACCGGTGACGCCGGCTGGGACGAGGACCTGCCCGAGGTGCCTCGCCACGCCTGGGACGCCATCAAGGCGTTCGAGACCAGCCCCCTCGCCTGCGCGCTGCTGGGCGAGTACGTCGTCGCCCACCTCGCCTCCCTCGCCCGCCTGGACGTCGACCACCACGCCGCCCGCGTCACTGACGTGGAGCTGGCACGCGGCTTCGCCCAGGCCTGAGCCCCGGGACGGCCGCGGAGCCATACCCCCGAGCCCGCGGCTGTCCCGGTTCCACCCCACCCCCTGTTCCTGACCATGCCGGAGAGCCCTCATGGACACCACCGTCCGCCCCCAGAAGAAGAGCGTGAAGCCCGCCCCCACCGGGCCCGGCCTGCTGGCCAAGACCCACCTGGTCGGCGCCACCGAGTCCGGCATGGAGGGCCTGGCCTTGTGGCTGGCCTCCCGCGGCCTGGACGTCACCGGCAGCATCGACCCCGCACACCAGGACAGCCCCGCCGCCGACCGGCTGCGCGCGGCCGGCGTGGAACTCACGGTCGGCTCCGACGCTGGGCACGTCCGCAACGACCGAACGGCCGTGGTGTGGTCCGGGGTGGTCGTCGCCCCGCACCCTGAACTCGACCGGGCCCAGGCCATGGGACTGCCGGTGCTCGCCCGCGCGCACGCGCTCGCCGTGCTCTGCGAGGGCTTCGGCCATCCGCTGGTCGCCGTCGGCGGCAGCCACGGCACCACGACCGCGGCAGCGGTTCTGGCCGCGGCCCTGGCCGACGGCCGAACCGGCTGGATCCTCAACGCCCCCGGCGTCGGCGGCACCTGCGGCCAGGGCGGCGGACGGCGCCTCGTCGTGGAGCTGTGCCCGGACGCCGGCACGCACGAGGCCGCGCCCCCCGGATCCTGGAACTACCGCCCGCACGGCCCGAACCTCTACCGGCGCCCGTCCCCGTCGGTAGCGCTGATCACCGCCGTCGCAGCGAACGCCCCGCACTTCGCGGACAACATCGAAGCCCTGGACGCCGCCACCAGCCTCGCCCGCTCCGCCGGCACCGTGGTCCTGCCGACCTGGGACACCGGCGCCAGGATCGTGCACGAGAGGCTCACCGACCGCCCCGGCCCCACCGTCGTCACCGTCGGCCTCGACGAGAGCGCCGACGTGTGGGTCCTCACGCCACGGTGGCTCGGCGGCGACTACCTCCTCACCCTCCACTACCAGGGCACGAAGCACCAGTTCATCGTGCCGATCGCCGGCCACCACCACGCCCTGGCGGCCTGCGCCGCCATCGCCACCGCCCTCGTCGCCGGCGAGGACGCCAAGGCGGTCGCCGAGCGCCTGACCGGCTTCGCAGGCGTCGAGCGGTCCCTCACCGAACTCAGCACGCAGGCGCGCGTCACCGTGTTCGAGTCCCGTGCCCGGCACCCTCAGGAGATCAGGGCGGACGTCGAGGCCGCCCGGCTCCTGACCGAGGGCTCGGTCATCGCGGTGCTGGAGCCGGACGGCATCGCCCGCACCAGCGCCCACGCCGCCGAGCTCGGCGCCGCCCTCGCCAAGGCCGACCACGCCGTACTGCTGCCAGCCGCCACCCCGCTGACCAAGCTGAACGTCCCCGACCCACTCGACATCGTCGCCACCGCCGCCACCGCCGCCCTGAGTACCGACCGGGTCCACCGGGCCCGCTCGGGCCCGTACGAGCCCGGCGCCGAGCAGCTCGTCACCCGCCTCGCCGAGCCCGGCGACCTGGTGCTCGTCATCGGCACCGGCGAAGCCACCCGCCTGGGCCCCCGCCTGCTGGATCGCCTCACCCGAACCGGTTCCCCCACCACTGACCGTCCGTGAACCGCCCGCCGATCACCGGAGCTGCCGCCATGGCTACCACCCTGCCCGCCCCCAACCTGCCCGAACGCGACATCTGGCTCCTCGTCCACATCGCCGCCGAGTCCCAGACCCGCACGATCGCGGCCGACCCCGCACTCGCCCTGGTCCCTTCCGAGGTCGACGCCGCCGTCCGCGCGCTGTTCACGGCCACCGGCACGCGCACCGTGCTGCAGCTCGTCGCCTGGGGCGCCGCGCACGGCATCGTCACCGGCACCACCGCGCTCACCACCGCAGTTCAGCTCCCCCGCCGCCACCAACAGGTCCTCGCGGGCTGGGTCGGCGGGCACACCACCCCGGAAATCGTTGCCGACTTCGGCATCTCGACCACCACAATGCGGGGCTACGGCCGGGACCTGCGCTCCCGGCTGGGTGTGCCCAACCAGGTGCAGGCGAGCATCGCCGGCGTCCTGGGCGGCCTGGTCCTGCTCAACGACATCGACCCCACGTGGCCCGCCGAGCCCTTCGCCCGTGCCATCGCACCCCGTGGCCACGCGGCGTGAACACCCGGCGGACCACCGGCCGGGCCGCCGTCGGGCTGGTCTGCTTCCTGCTGGGAGTCCAGGTCGGGGCGGCCGTCGTCTACCTCCTCCAGCACCGCACCCGGCTTGCCCAGCCGCTCCATCTGGCGATCTTCGGCCTCGTCGTCTTCGGCATCCTCGCCGTCGCCGACCGCCTCATCGCGTCACGCTCTGCGCCCAAGCGCCGGTCCGGCTCCTCCCCTCAGAAGCCGTACCCGCCGGCCGGCTGAGCACCCGCACTACCCATGGCGGCCGTTCGGGCCCGGGCCGCACCCCTTCGACCCCAGAGAGAAAAGATGAGCACCTTACGACCACCTGCCGACGGACTGGCGGCCCGCGACCTGGACCGCCACCTAATCAACCGCGCGGGCGTGCCCGCCAGGGTGCCGGCGGACGAGGAGGCGTTCACCACCGGCCTCGCACGTCAGCCGGACTTCGATTACGGACGCGCCGACTCCGCGACCCGAACGAGTTAACCGTCCCGACCTCACCACGCTCCATGAGCCCGATCCACTCAACGCCGCCCGCGCACTCGCCTATCTCGGCGAGGCGTATTCCCCCGACGACCTCGCCGTCACCGCGCTCATCCAGGCCCGGGAGGAGTTCGCCTGCCTCGGTCACCGTCACTGACAGGCCCGCATCGAGTTCCTTGGCCAGGATGCCGAACGCTCCAGTCTCCCGGACGCCGCCCGCGGCTGGTATACCGCGAGCCTTCGGCAGTACGGGAACCTCGGAGGCACCCGCGGCACCGAGCGCCTCCAGAGCCTGATCACCGCCGTGGCGGGAGGCGTGACCGCCCGCCTCCCGCCGAGCACGGCGCGATTGTCAGCGCCCCGTGGCACACTGCCCGTTCGACCCGCAACCGCCTTACCAGTATGACGAGTTGGGACCGTTCACCGGATCGTGTGGCATCTGTTGCGACACGCCGACGCGGCCCCGCCGGGCCGCCTACGGTGGGACACCCGACCATGCACTCACGTACGACGAACGATCACCAGTTTGATCGCAGCTTCGCCATGCCCTGAACCGGCCGCACTCCCCGCGCCGGTTCCCTCCCACCCCTGGAAGGAGACGTCCCGTGCCGCACACCCTGGTTGTCGGAGTCCACCTGAGCCTGATCGAGAACGGCCGGGTGCTGCTCGAACAGCGCGCCAACACCGCGTTCGCCTCCCACCACTGGCACGCCCCGGCCGGCCACCTCGAAGCCGGAGAGTCCGTCCTGGCCGGCATGGCCCGCGAGGCCGATGAGGAACTCGGCATCACCATCCGGGAGAAGGACCTCGACCTGGTGCACACCCTCCACCACCTCGACGCCGACGACGGTGCCGGCCGCCTCCAGCTGTTCTTCGCCCCCCGCGCGTACACCGGCAAGATCACCAACCGCGAACCGGACAAATGCGCCGCCCTCCGCTTCTGGCCGCTGGACGGGCTTCCGGAGCCGATTGTCAGCTACACCGCCGACGCGCTCGCGCAGATCACCGCCGGCCGCCCGCTGTCCGTCGTCGGATGGCCGGCATGAGCACCACGAGCCACCCGAGGCTCCCAGCAGCCGGGACGCCTGTGGGGAGCGCGGAGACCCGGCTCGTGGTCGTTCGGGGAAACTCGGCGTCGGGCAAATCGTCGGTAGCGGCGGGCGTCCGGGACCGGTTCGGGCGGGGTCTGGCCGTGGTCGCTCAGGACAACCTGCGCCGCATCGTGCTGCGCGAGCGGGACCGGCCCGGCGGCGCGAACATCGGCCTGATCGACACGGTGGCCCGGTACGCACTGGGCGCCGGCTACCACGTCGTCATCGAAGGCATCCTGTACGCCGATCACTACGGCGAGATGCTCCAACGCCTGGTGGACGACCATCGCGGCGTCACCCGCTGCTACTACCTCGACATCCCGATCGACGAGACGCTGGTCCGGCACGCCTCGAAGGCCGATCGCGAGTACCTGGCGGCCGTCACCGAGCGGGAACTGCGCGACTGGTACCGCGAACACGACCTTCTACCGGGCGGTATCGAGACCGTCATCGGCAGCGACAGCACCCTGCGCGACACGGTCGATCGCATCATGCGCGACACCGCGCTCTCGGAGTTGCCCGCCCGCGACAGCTAGAAGCAGCCGCTCAACCGTCGTGTCCGCTCCACCTGTTGAGAGGAGAATCAGAGTGTCCGTACCCGATCCCCGTGTTCGCCCTGCCACGCCGCAGGACGCTGACGAGTTGCTTCGGCTGCGCGTCACCGTGCTGACCGGCGAACCGGTCACCGACCAGTGGCGAACGACCTTCCGCGACGACATGCTCCAGCGCCTGGGCAACGACCCCAATCTGCTCGCCTACGTCGCCGACGGCCCCGGCGGCAGCCTCACCGCCTGCGCGGTCGGCATCGTCTACCGCGGCTACTGCGGCCCCACGTACCCGACCGGGCAGTGGGCCAGGATCCACACGGTCGTCACCGACCCCGGCCGCCGCCGCCAGGGCCTCGCCCGCGCCGTCACCGGCGCCCTGGTCACCGCGATCAAGCAACGCGGCTGTTCCATCGAACTGCGCGCCACCGACGCCGGCGCCCCGCTCTACCGCGGCCTCGGCTTCGAGCCCGTCGACGGCTTCATGGCGCTGCGCTCCATCTCACCAAGACGGACCGGCTAACCTCCGCGGCTCCGCCCTCCCGCCCTGCAACTTCAACGAGGAACACCCTGATGCACGAGACGAGCAGGCTGTCGGTCGGCGTCATCGCGCACGACCTGGACACCGACCAGATTGCCACCGTCCACTACGCGCAGCGCAGTTGGACCCCGGGGCCCGCATGGACGATCCCCGGTGGGAAGGTCGATCCCGGGGAGGAAATCCCCGACGCTGCCGCCCGGGAGCTACGTGAGGAAGCCGGGCTCATCGCCCGGCCGTCCGACCTGCGCCTGGTGCACACCATCCAGGCCAAGGAGGGCTGGGACGGGCGCGGCGGGTTCGTCCTCTTCGTCTTCGCGACCACCGAGTTCACGGGCGAGCTGGCCAACGTCGAGCCGGACAAGCACCTGGAGGTGCGCTGGCACCCCGTCGCCGACGTCCTGCCCAGCCCGATGTTCCCGACGTCCAAGGCCGCGGTGGAGGCGTACCTCGCGGGCGGGCCCGTGTTCTCCACCCACGGCTTCGACCCCGCCTCCGGACAACGGCAGCTCATCGAGATGTGACCGGCGCCCGCGTGCACCATGCCGGGCGAGTGCGCTCGCCCGGCATGGTGCCCGGCCGCTCGTCCCCGCCCGGTCCGCGCCGGTCGCCCCATAATTACGCCGCACCCTGACGGCACTGGCGCCCGACCACCGCGTTCCCCCTCTGCGAAAGGGAGTATGTGACCAGCGCACCCAAGACCTCGACGGGCCCGGTGCCGGACAGCGAGCAGCTGCTGTTCGGTGGGCCGATGCGCTACGACTACGGCTGGGCCAAGCACGAGATGGCCAGTGGCAAGGTGACGTTCTGGGCGGTGGCGCGGCAGATGCCGCGCTTCCTGCGCCTGGCCGGACGGATGGCGTGGCAGGCCGACCGCGCGGCGCTGCTGACCCTGGTCGGTGCCGAGGTCCTGCGCGGCCTGGCCGCCGCCTTCGCGCTGATCGCCACCAACCACGCGCTGGCCGCGCTGCTCGCCCCCGGCCATGTCGCCGACGTGCTGCGGGCCGCTCTCCCGGCGATCGTGGTGGTCGGGGTGATCACGGGCCTGGCCTCGGTGCTGTCCGCCGCCTCGGGCTGGGCCGGCGGACGGCTGGAACCGGCGGTCTTCCGCAGGGCCACCATCGAGTTCCTGACCATCGTCAGCCGCTCCGAACTGGAGGCAATCGAGGACCCAGCCTTCCTCGCGGAGGTGGACAGCGCCCGCTGGGGCGCGATGTCACTGCAGAGCATCATCGGCCAGGCCACCTC
>NZ_JBEXKB010000131.1:0-12673 GCF_040609455.1 Kitasatospora sp. NPDC004669 | reverse complement strand
TCCGTCCATCCGGGCCATCGGTATGGCACGGGAGTCTCGGCGAGGCGGCATGAGGATTTGATGAGGACCACGCGCGCCCCGGTGAGCGCTCAGCCGGACCGGATGGGCACCGGATCGCTGCTGGCGGTGCAGGCCTTCGCGCGGTGAGGTAAGGGCGATCCTGTGCGGGCTCGTGACCAGTGCACGGCACGTTATCCTTGGCCGCCGTGCGCGTACTGGTAACAGAGGACAACGATGACCTGCGGTTCGCGGTAGCCGCAGCGCTGCGCGGCAACGGTCTGGCCCCGATAGTCTGACTGACCATCAGATTTGGTCAGCAATCGGTCAGCATGAGTACGTGCGGACGCTGTCTCACACGCTCAAACATGGGACTCATGCGCTCCCGGCCTCGCTGCTCCAGAGGAGCGCCAGTCGGATCTCCTGCGGGCCAGTTGGGTTGGCCTCAGCCGACCACGCCACCCCTCCGGAGAGCTCCCGGCGCGACATTGCAGGGGCCATTTCGGCAGGTCAGAGCATGACATCGCGCCTGCCTGGGTGGTGCTTGCGCGTCAGCACAGCCGGCCGCCGGACCTTCCAGGCTTCTCCCGACACCCCGAGGTCTGTAGGATGCGCTCACCGGATCGGCCGACATAGTCCGCCCAGTTCTACCTCGACTGCCTCTCCCAGGCCTCGTATCTCATCGCCTACGAGCGCACCGGCCGCGCCGTTGTCGTCGACCCGCGCCGCGACGTGGACGAGTACGTCGCCGACGCCGAGGCCCACGGTTTCACCGTGGAGGCCGTCATCAACACCCACTTCCACGCCGACTTCCTGGCCGGCCACCTCGAACTGGCCACGCGCACCGAAGCCTGGATCGGGTACAGGCGCAGGGCGGAGACCGAGTACCCGATCCGCAAGCTCGCCGACGGCGAGCGGATCGAACTGGGCGACGTCACGCTGCAGATCGTGGAGACCCTCGGCCACATGCCCGAGTCGATCAGCATCCTGGTCCTTGAGCGGCCCGACGACGCCGTCCCCTACGGCGTGCTCACCGGCGACGCCCTGTTCATCGGCGACGTCGGCCGCCCCGACCTGCTCGCCTCCGCGGGTGTCACCGCCGCCGAACTCGGTGCCATGCTCTACGACAGCGTCCACCGCAAGCTGATGAGCCTGCCCGACGAGACGCTGGTCATCCCCGCCCACGGCGCCGGCTCGGCCTGCGGCAAGAACCTCTCCACCGACCGCCAGTCCACCATCGGCCGCGAGCGCGCCACCAACTACGCGTGCGCCCCGATGGACGAGCAGATCTTCGTCGACCTGGTCACCGACGGCCAGCCCACCGCCCCCGGCTACTTCGGCTACGACGCCGACCTCAACCGCCGCGAGCGCGAACTCTTCGACCCGGCCGCCGTCCAGGCCCTCACCGCCGACGACTTCCTGAGTCGCCGTGCCGGCGGTGCGATCGTCCTGGACGGGCGCGACCCGGTGGAGTTCGCCGCCGGGCACCTCGCCGAGTCGCTCAACATCCCCGCCGACGGCCGCTTCGCCGAGCAGTCCGGCACGGTCGTCGGCCCCGACCGCGAGATCCTGGTCGTCGCCCCGGACGGGCGCGGCGGGGAACTCGTCACCCGGCTCGCCCGGATCGGCTTCGACCGGGTCGCCGGCCACCTCGCCGACCCCGAGCACCTGTTCCGCACCCACCCCGAGCTGATGCGCCAGGGCGCGCGGCTCACCGTTCACGCTCTGCGCGCGAAACTCGCCGACCAGCAGCCGCCGTTGGTCGTCGACGTGCGTACCGCCGGCGAACGCGAGGTCGGCGCCGTCCCCGGCTCCATCCACCTCCCGCTCGCCGAACTCCCCGCCCGCCACGGCGAACTGCCCACCGACCGCCCCCTCGTCCTGCACTGCGCGGGCGGCAGTCGCTCCTCCATCGCCGCCAGCCTGCTCCGCCGCGAGGGTCGTTCGAACATCTACGACCTCATCGGCGGTTGCACCGCCTGGGCCGCCGCCCCGACGGAGTGAGCTCCACCCGCGGTGCGCCCGGGCCCGCCCGGCGCACCGCTCGGACCTGTCGGCGGGAAGCCCCGACCCCTCCCCGTGATGACCGCCTCCGCAAAAATTGAACGCGTTCAACTATCTGCGCTAGGCTCGAAGCCGGAGATGAGGATGAGGGGGAATTCATGAAGATCGTCATTCCCGGCGGCTCCGGCGCGCTCGGGATCCTGCTCGACCGCAGCCTGACGGCCGCCGGACACCAGGTCGTCGTGCTCAGCCGCCGGCCCGCCGGGCCACGCCGGATCGGGTGGGACGGCCGGAGCCTCGGGGCCTGGGCGGCGGAGGTCGACGGCAGCGACGTGGTGCTCAACCTGGCCGGGCGCAGCGTCAACTGCCGCTACACGGCGGAGAACCGGAAGGCCATGATGGACTCCCGGGTGCACTCCACCCGGGCCGTCGGCCAGGCGATCGCCGCCGCCCGCAGACCGCCCGCCGTCTGGCTGCAGATGAGTACCGCCACCGTCTACGCCCACCGGCACGACGCCCCCAACGACGAGCTCAGCGGCCTGATCGGCGGTGATGAGCCCGACGCCCCGGCCTCCTGGCGGTACAGCATCGACATCGCCCGGGCGTGGGAGGACGCCCAGGCGGAGGCCGACACCCCGGACACCCGCCGCCTCGCGCTGCGCACCGCCGTGGTCCTCGGGCCCGAGCGCGGCGGCGCCTTCGACTCGCTGTCCTGGCTGGCACGGCTCGGCGCCGGCGGCCCGATCGCAGGCGGAGCGCAGTACGTGTCCTGGATCCACGACCGGGACTTCGTCCGCGCCGTCGAGTTCCTGATCGCCCGGGAGGAGCTCACCGGCCCGGTCAACCTCGCCGCCCCGAACCCGCTGCCCCAGAGCGAGTTCATGCGCGACCTGCGGACGGCCTGGGGCATGCCGCTGGCCCTGCCCGCCGCGCGCTGGATGACCGAGCTCGGTGCCTTCGCGCTCCGCTCCGAGACCGAGCTGCTGCTGAAGAGCCGCCGTGTGGTGCCGGCCCGGCTGCTGGACGCGGGCTTCACCTTCGAGCACCCGGACTGGCCGCGGGCCGCCCGCGACCTGGTGCGCCGGCTGCGCGGGCGGTAGCGCGGGTCGAGGGTCCGTCACGGGGGGGCCACGGCTTCGCGGTAGTGGGTCGCCCGACCGGTGCCACTACGTCCGCCGGCAGTACCTGAGTCGGCGCACCCTCAATCCGTAGCCGGGGCGCAGGCCAACAGGTGGTCCAGCACCCGGCCGAAGACGAACCGCGCGGCGGACGCCACCACCGGGTCGAAGAACCGGGGCAGGCCGGTGATCCGCAGCTCCTCGGCCCAGACCGCCTCGCTGCCCGCGCCCATCGCGCGGACCCGCAGTTCGGCGTGGCCCCGGACGACCCGGCCGCGCTTCTCCAAGCGGCACAGTTCGGGTTCGGTCAGCGCCGTGATCTCCATCGGGTCGTCGAAGCGCACCGGCCCGACGCCCGTCCGCGCCAGGATCACGTCCCCGACCGCCCGGCCGGTGCCGCGCACCGCGGCCACCCGGGTGAACGGCACCCGGTCGCCGTGCCGGGGCCAGGCGGTGAGCCGCGCCCAGGTGTCGGGCGCCGGGAGCGGGGAGCGGCGGGTCAGCGTGAAACGGGCCATGCGCCACCCTAACGGGACGCCCGCCGGCTCCCCGGCAGCGGTGCCGGCGCCGTCGGATCGCCCGTGAAGCCGTCGACGACCGGGTGCAGGCCGCCGTCCGCGTCGCAGGTGTTCACCCGGTCGCACGGATCGGCCACGCGTTGGGGGGCCTACGGGTGGGAGCCGACGCCACCCGCGGCCTCCTGGCCGTGCCGGTTCGTCAGGGAGGCGGGCGCCGGCAGGTGCTCCTGGTGGTCCGGCGGGTAGAACTGCCGGGCCCAGTGCCGCATCGCGCCGATCGGCCCGTCGCCGGCGGCGAGCCGCGGCGGGGAGAGGTACTTCTTGGTGGACCAGATCGGGAAGTCGTCAGAGGTGAACTCGATGGTGCGCTTGAACATCGGACCGGCCAGCAGCCTGGCCACCGTACGGCTGACGGCCCGGGCGACCAGCGGCGGCAGTCCGGCCGGCTCCGCCAGGGCGAAGCGGCTCGCCTGGCGCAGCTGCATCCGGGCGGGGGCGACCTGGGTGGCCATCACCAGCGAGCAGATCTGCAGGCCCAGCGAGCGGGTGTGGACGTCCGTGTGCAGCGCGGCCAGGCCGTAGCCGTCGACCCCGACCTCCACCTCGCGCATCCCGACCAGCGGGAACTTCTCCCGCACGCGCATCGAGATGTGGAAGCGCGGCCCGTCGAACTCGACCGGGGCCGCCAACTCGCCCTGCGGCCAGCCGTGCAAGGTGATGAAGTGGCCCAGGTCGAAGGAGTTCTCCATGACGTCCTGGGCGTACCCGGGCATCTCGAAGGAGGTGTGGCGCAAGGGCCGGTCGTCGAGCAGGTGCCAGGCGGGGATCTCCCAGTCCGGCTCCCGGCCGTCGTGGTGGCGCCAGACGAAGACCGCCTCGTTCACCTCGCGCACCGGCAACCGGGACAGCGCGGCCCTGGGCGGCGGGGTGTCGTACCCGGTCCGCACGCACCGGCCGTCGGCGTCGAAGGCGAACCGGTGGAACGGGCAGACCAGTTCGCCGCCCTCGACCGTGGCGAGCCCGAGGTGGGCGCCCAGGTGCGGGCAGTACGGGCGCACGGCGCGCAGCCGGCCGTCCCGCAGCCGGTACAGCACCACGTCCTCGCCGGCCAGTTGACGGGTGATCACCGTGCCGGGCTTGAGCTCGGCGGCGAACGCGAGCGCGGCCCAGCCGTCGGGATAGGGCAGTGCCGGTGGCAGCGCGAGGTCGGCCGCGGTCGGGCGGGAGCTGACGGGGTGGACGTGCGGGTGGGACACGCGGATGAGCCCTCCTGTCGGTCCGTCCGGCGCCGCCCCTCCCAGGCGATTTGCGTCCGAACGGATTGGATTTCAGATGCTAGTCATGGATCAGGACCCCTCGCACGGCCAACCTCCCTAAGGTGGTAAAGGTCTGATGATCGGTCAGATGCACGGAGCAGGTCAAAGCTTGGTAAAGTCCGGTTCGCCCTCTAGATGTGCCATTGCACATGTCACATCATGCTCCCCATGAGAAAAGCCATCGCCCTCCTCGCGGCCGTCGCGGCCGTCGCAGCCCTCGGCGGGACCTCCGCCTCCGCCGCGTCCGGTGCCGGGTCCGACGGCGCCGACCTCGTGGACGCCGGTCAGGGGAAGCTCGTCTGGAACTCCTGCAACGACACCGCCACTCCCACGCTCCAGTGCGCGATGCTCGACGTGCCGGTGGACTACGCCGACCCGCGCGGGCGCAAGATCAAGATCAAGCTGAACCGCCTCCCCGCCACCGCGCCCAAGGACAAGCAGCAGGGTCCGATCCTGCTCAACCCCGGTGGCCCCGGCGACTCCGGCCTCTGGATGCCCGCCTACATCTCCGGGCAGATCCCCGCCGACGTCGCCTCCACCTACGACTGGATCGGCTTCGACCCGCGCGGCACCAACGGCAGTGACCCCCATGTCGTCTGCGACGCCCACTACTTCGACGCCGAGCGCCCCGACTACCAGCTGAGTCAGGGGACTTCGAAGGCCTGGCTGAAGAAGGCGGCCGGCTACGCCGCCGACTGCGCGGCCGACTGGTCCTGGCTGCTGCCGCACATGACCACCGTCGACAACGCCCGCGACATGGACAGCATCCGCCGGGCACTCGATGTGCCGAAGATCAATTTCTACGGCGGCTCCTGGGGCACCTCCCTGGGCTCCACCTACGGCCAGCTCTTCCCCTCGCACGTACGCCGGATGGTGCTGGACAGCATCGTCGGCCCGACCATCAGCTGGTACGACCACAACATCCTGCAGGACAAGGAACACCAGCGCCGCTTCGACGCCTTCGCGGCCTGGACCGCCAAGGCCGACTCCGTCTACCACCTCGGCGCCGACGCCGAGGCCGTGAAGAAGGCCTACTACCAGGTCGAGGAAGCGCTGCGGAAGGACCCGGCGGACGCCGCCCCGGCGCCCGGGAAGATCGGCCCGGCCGAATTCGAGGACACCTTCTACGGCGGCGGCTACAACTTCCTGCGCTGGCCCCGGATGGCCACCGTGCTCTCCGCCTACCTCACCCAGCACGACACCCGGCCGCTGACCATCGCCTACAACAAGTACGCGGCCCCGGGAGCCGACGACGGCACCTTCCCGGCGTACAACGCGGCCCAGTGCACGGAGAACGCCTGGCCGCGCGACTGGGAGTCCTGGAAGAAGGACCAGGCCAAGGTCAACGCCGTCGCACCCTTCTACACCTATAACAACATGTGGTACAACGCCGCCTGCATGTTCTGGCCCTACCAGGGCAACCCGGCCGGCCGACTGAAGATCACCGGCAAGGGTCTGCCCCCGGTCCTGCTCTTCCAGGCCACCGAGGACGCCGCCACGCCGTACGAGGGCGGGCTCGCCATGCACGACGCGCTGCCCGGTTCCAAGCTGGTCGTCCAGAACGGCGGCAGCTTCCACGAGATCCTCTTCCACGGCGACACCTGCCTCGACGACACCTTCACCGCCTACCTGCGCGACGGCAGCCTGCCCCAGGGCAAGGGGCGGATCGCCAAGACCTGCGCGCCCGAGGCCGATCCGACGCCGGTGTACGTCACCCCGCCGCCGGCCACCGCCAAGGCGCTGGCGGCCGCGCCGGAGCGCCTCACCCCCGGTGACCCGGAGGCTGTGCGCGGTGTGCTGCGCTAACGCCGCCTCCGTGGGGTGACGGCGCTCAGCGGCGCAGCCGGCGACACCGGGCTGCGCCGCTCCGCCCGTACGCCGATCGCAGCCTCGACCGGGCCCGCGACCGGCATCGGCGCGACGCCGATGCCGGCTCCGGCCGGGACGACGACTGGCCGGGACGACTGGCCGGGACGGCGATCGGCCGGGGCCGATCGGCTCGGTGCGAGAACGGGTGTCGGTTCATCGGCGCCCCTCCGGGCTTGGTGCCGAACGCGTTCGGAGCCATGGCGCGTGTCCGCTGAGGACAGGCCGGGTCGCCGCTCCGGCGGGGTCAGAGCATGGCCATGAGGAAGGGGAGGGCTGCTACCGGGACGGCGAGGACCGTGCGTGTCGTGCCGCCGGTGTTCCAGCGTGCGAGCAACAGCAGGACGCTGGCGGGGCAGAAGGCCACCATGACCGGCAGGAAGAAGAAGAGCGTGGGGGCGGAGACCAGGGTCTCGAGGCCGAACAGTACGGCGGCGAAGGCCCCGCAGGCTCGGCGGAACGCTTTGTCGCTGCGGGTGCACAGGGGTAGCAGGGTCAGCGCGATGAGGAGACCCCAGATGGCGAGGAGCAATCCGTTGGCGTCCGGGGCGATGATCCTCCAGCACGGAAGCCAGCTGGCCCCGGCGAGTACGACGATCGGCCAGGGTCGGTTCGCTCCGTCCGTTCTGCCCGCTCCGTCCGTGAGTAGGTGTCCAGCCATTCGGTACCCCTCTATTGCTTTGAACGGGTTCAAATTGAACCAGTTCAAAACTATGCGCCGTTGTCGCCCCCGGGCAAGGCTGTGAGTCGCTCGGAAGGCGGCCGCCGCCCCGACAGTGCCGGATGCGCCCGAGTGTGCGCCGGTGCGCCGGGTGGGTGCGTATGCTCAAGTCGGTTGGTGAGATGCAGACTTGGTACTTGGCGGTGGTGTGGTGGAGCATGGACGGGCCCGGTCTGTTGCGGTGCGCTTGCGCCGCGGCCGGGGCCGCACGCGTGCGGCGAGAGGAGGCGGGTCCGGTGTCCGGTCCGGTGGCACGTCCGTTTCTGATCCGGGGGAGGGCGGTCCCGCTGGCCAGATACCTGGCGGAGGAGGGCATCGAGGGCCTGGTGGCCTGCTCGTGCATCGGGAACGAGGTCACCATCGACCTCGCCGACACCCGGATCCTGGTGAGTCTGGTCGACGTCGCCGGGGTGGTGCGGCTCAACTTCCACATGGTCCAGGACGGTCCGGCCAAGCCCCGTTCCTGGTCTCGCCGGCTGCCGAGCGAGACCGAGCCGAAGGAGATCGCCGCTCGGATAGCGCGGGACGTCCGGACACTGGAGCGAGAACTGGCGCCGCTGCGCCGTCGGCCGCCGGACGGGCTGGAGCGCCGCTGGCCGGCGACCTAGCTGATGGTGGGCCACCTACGGGGCCGCCAAGACGGGTTGCGTCTATGAGACCTACGCCCCCGGCGGTATCGACGTCAACGCCACCGCCCGCCTCAACGGTCACCAGTGCCCCTACCTCGGGGACAAGGAGGTCGACTTCCCCGACGAGGTCAACGGTCGGTACGTCACGGGCGCTTGCGAGTACCACCTGACCTACACCGACCACCCGGACACGCAGGTCGGCACCTTCGAGAACCTCGACTGCGAGTCCAACACCGGCTTCGCGCCCTACGCGACCGAGGCCACCGCCCCCCTGACAGGCGACCTGACGGACCCGGGCCCGACGGCACTCCGCCGCCGGGCCCGGGTCCGTCGCAGCTCTGGACCACTGGGGTCACCGGGTGAGGAGCCAGGACAGACTGCCGGTCAGCCCCGCCCGCAGGGCCGGGTCCGCCACGGCCGGGGTGGGGTCGGTGGCGACGGCCGTGAGCAGGTGGGGCCACGAGCGCGGGCCGGTCAGGTGCAGCGTGCCGAGGTCGAGCGCGGTGCGGCCGTTCAGCTGCGGTTGCTCGCGCCCGTCCAGGTACCAGTGCAGCAGGGTGCCGGGCACCGGCAGGTCGACGGTCAGCTGGTCGGCGGCGGTGAGCCAGGTGTCGGTGGAGGTCGGGCTGGTCAGCGGGGTGGCGTGGCGGTAGAAGCCGGCGATCATCGCTTCCCGTCCGGGCAGGTTGAACTCGCGCCCGAGCGATCGCATGATCGAGTTCTCGGTCGGCCGGTACAGTCCCGTCGGGTAGTAGCCGCCGCCCTCGTACGTCTCGACCGTCCCGCCGTCCGGCGAGGCCTGGCCGAGCCAGCGGGACCACTTGGCGTCCTGGTCGCGCATCCGGTCGGCGGTCAGCGTGCTGAGGTTGGCCTCGGGCGGCTCGTCCCCCTGGTAGGTGCCCTGGCCGTCGTAGGCGTACTCGTCGGCCAGCTTGCCCAGGGAGTGCCCGGTCTCGTGCACCGCGATCTGCCCGGACTTGGCGTTGCCGCCCGCCACGGTGGCGATGCCCTCGTAGCCGAGCGGGGACTTCACGTCGTTGTAGCCCGCGCCGCCGTACTTGGCGCTGTTGGCCACCACGATCACCAGGTCCGCCTGCGGGGCCTTCGCGGCGTAGCGCTCGACCGCCTTCTCGTCCACGCAGAGCAGCCGTTCCACGCCGTCGCACCAGAAGTACGCGCCGAGCGCGGTGTGCCGTACGGTCGCCCGGTCCGGATCGCCGGAGACGCCGGACTCCGGCGAGACGGCGGACACCGCCCAGACGTTGAAGAGGCCGCGGTAGGTGGCGTACGGCTCGACGGCGGTGATCTCCCGCCACTTCTCGGCGGCGTCGGTGCGGAACTTCTCCTGCTCCTGGGCCGCGTAGCCGTCGCCGATCACCACCACGTCCAGTTTGGTGGCCGGGTCGCCGTTGCGGACCAGGGCGGTGACGTCGCCGTCGCCCTCGGCGCCGGGCGCGGCCAGGCCGGTGGTCGGGGCGGCGACGTAGGGGGAGGCGGTCGGCGCCGTGGCGCGGGAGATGCCGCCGTCCTCGGCGAAGACCTCCACCTGCTGCCGGGGTTGGTCCGCGCCCGGCGCGCTCCATGCGGGGGCGGTGCCGAGGAGCGTCGCGGCGAGGGCGGTGGTGAGCAGGGCGCCTGCGGCCCTGCTGGCGATCCTGGTCGCGGTCCTGGTCCTGAGGTGCGTCCTGACGTGCACGGATGGCCTCCCGGTGGGCGGTGTGTGGGAGGCTCCTTCCCTTGTCTAGGACCTGACAATCACTCAGTGGTCGCCCGTGAGTGCCTCCGCCAGGACGCGGGCCTGCTCCTCGGTGATGCCGAGCGCGAGCGGAATCTGCCGGGGACTGTAATCCGAGGAGCAGACCGGGATCGGGCTGTCGGCCGTCACGCTCCACCGCGGCTGGTGCTCCAGCCCCGGCTCGTCCACCAGCCGCGCGGCCAACTCCCCGGCGGCGTCGGCCCGGAGGCCGACCGCGACCAGCGCCTCGGCCACCGTCCGCTGCGCCTCCGGGGGAGTGTCGGCGTCGCCCAGTACCGGGAGGAGCAGCAGGAGCCGCCGCGCCGGGTCACCGATCCCCTCGGGGTCGTGCTCGCCGGCGCTCCGCGCGAGCGCGGTCAGCTCGGGCCAGGACAGACCGGGGCCGGAGCCGTGCGGACCGTGCTGCCCGAGGAAGCCCAGCCGCCCCCAGTCCGGGTGGTGGACGAAGAAGTCGATGACGCTCTCGTCCTCGAAGTTCTGGTACGCCACGCAGGCGGTGTGGCCCCGGCCGAACGGCACCCGCACCAACACCCCCGGCGCCTCGGCGTCGCCGAGCCGCTCCACCATGGCGTCGTAGGCCTCCTCCGGGACGCCGTACTCCTGCGGCTCCTCGTCGCCGTGGCCCAGGGTGAGGAGCAGATGGGCGAGCCAGAAGGCGGGCTCGCACACGAGCTCCTCGCCCGCGCGCAGCTCCTGGTCCTCGTACTCGGGGATGTGCACCGCAGCGGTCATGCGGGGGAGCGTAGTGCGCGGCTCCGACAGGACGGCCGGGCGGGGGTCAGAACTCGCGGAAGGTGGTGCGGGTGACGGCGGCCGCGATCAGCCAGAACACCACGGCGAGGGCCAGGGTGACGGTCAGTGGCCACTGGAAGGTGATCAGGAAGGCGGAGCCCATGACGGTCAAGAACGCGACCACGGCGGCGTACCCGATGGCGATGCCCACCATGTATTCGATGTCCGCGACCGCGCCGCTGACCAACATCACCAGCCCGACCGCGATCAGCACGCTGAACTCGACGATCGTCAGGTACGGGGTGTTCGGGGGCTGAGAGCGGTGGCCCTGGTAGCTGAGCTCGAACACCTTGCCCCGCAGGATCTTCAGGTCCACGACGGTGCCGGTGTCGACGTCGTCGTAGAACGCCCTGCCGACGTAGTAGCGGCCGGTGGGCGCCGTCTCGCGGGTCACCGTCAGCGCGTAGTTCGTCGAGTCGGAGCTCGGCTCCTCCTCCTTGTTCGTCACCCGGCCGCTCTCCAGTGTCACGCAGTCGTCACCCGGCTTGGCCGCCGCGGTGCAGACCGGGGTGGCGCGGTACGCCCGGATCTCCTCGAAGGTGTCGGCGAACTGGACGAAACCGAGCACCGTGAGGGCGAGGCCGACGACCACGAGCACGACGTGGGCGGCGGACCGGAGCCACTCGCCGAGGATCGGTGTCGGCTGCGACGCGGCGGGCCGCGGATCGGGCTTCGCTTTCGGCTCCGGGGGTGTGTCCCGCGGGGGTGTCGAGTCCTCAGGCATCGTCACCGCCCAGTGTCCGTAAGGTCCGTCCGTCCATCGTCATCCCCACCGGCTTTACCTTCCCCGTAGTGCCCGTTCGCACCCGGTACGCAGTCGAAGCGGACGTAGACGGGATCATGCCAGGGAAAGGCGGAACGCGCGAGGAACTCCCTTAGGCCGTCGCGGACTTGTACGGAGCCGGCCCGAGGGTGGCCGGGCCTGCCTGCAGCATCGTGGCGCGCGTCGCCCGGCCGCGGTTGTGGATTGCCGACATGGCGCAGACGCCCGGTTCGTCGCTCAGCCCGGTCTCCCGGACCGCCGTGTCCGTCGCCCGGGCGCGCGCGTACGAGAGCAGCCGCCCCGCCCCGCCCCGCTCTTCGTCGACCCGTACGCGGCCGAATTCGTCACGGCGGCCGGGCTGCCCACGGGGGCGCCCGCACGCATCAGCGCACTCGGTAGAGCGCTGTACGCGCACAGCGTGCTGCGGACCCGCTTCTACGACGACCGGCTGCTCGCCGCCAGGGCCTCCCAAGTCGTGCTGCCGGCCGCCGGGTTGGATGCACGGGCCCATCGGCTGGACTGGCCGCCCGGGACCCGACTGTGGGAACGGGACCTGGCGCCCGTGCTGGCGTTCAAGGAGTTGGAGCTCGGGCCCGCCGGCGCGACGGTGAGGTGTGAGCGCACCGTGCTGCCCGGGGACGTTCTGCACCCCGAATGGCCCGGTCGTCTGGTCGCGGCCGGCTTCGACCGGCGGCTGCCGACCGCTTGGCTGACCGAAGGACTCCTGGTCCACCTGACCGCGGAGGAGGCCTCGGGCCTGCTCACGGCCGTCGGCACGCTCTCCGCGCCGGGCAGCCGACTACTGACGGAACGGGGCCGGGACGTCTCCAAGACCCCGCGGGACCCCGCGCTCGCCCACGTCACCGACCTCTGGCGCGGCGGCCCCGGCCCGGTGCCGACGCGTGGCTGCAGACCCACGGCTGGGCGGCCCGCTCGACCTCCCTCGCGGAGGTGGGGGAGACCTACGGCCGCCCGCTGCCGGCCGGGTTCGGTGGGCTGGAGTGGGTCTCGTTGTAGGCGTCCGGTGGGGGTGTGCGGGAGTTCTGGGTGGATGTGTTTGCGAGTGCGCTGTTGGGGCTGTTGCGTTGCCGTGTTTGAGGGGTGTGTGTTTGCGGTGTGGCCTGTTGGGTGTTCTCGCTCGGGGGTGGGGTCGGGTCGTTCCGGGTCGGTGCCGTGTGCGGTCGTCCGTGTCG
>NZ_JBEXKB010000130.1:0-12800 GCF_040609455.1 Kitasatospora sp. NPDC004669 | reverse complement strand
GACGACCGCCCGGTCAACGCCTGCATCCATCCCGCTGGCCTGCCCATCAACACCTCCGAGGACGAGGTGTTGCAACGACCGATTGAATCCGCCCTGCGACCCGGCGTCCGAGTGATGTATCAACTCACCTCGCTGGTGGGGGAATCCGTCACGGTCGCGCTGCCACAGCGCCATGTCCAGCGCGTCCAGGACGAGCCGGGTCTCCTTGGAGGTCGCGGCCGACCAGCCGACGATGCGCCGGGAGAAGGTGTCCACGACGAAGGCCACGTAGACGACTCCAGCCCAGGTGGCGATGTGGGTGAAGTCGGCGACCCAGCAGCGGTTCGGCGCGCCGGCGACGAACTGGCGGTCCACGAGGTCAGGGGCGCGCTCGGCGGCCGGCTCCGCGATGGTGGTGATCACCTTCTTGCCGCGCACGGCGCCGGCGATGCCGAGCTCGCGCCACCTGCGCGAGTACTTCCCCGGCTACCTCGCCGCCGTCCAGCCGATCACCGGCGGCCTCACCGCGCCGCTGGCCCGCACCCTGCTGGCCACCGCACCCACCCCCGGCCAGGCCGCCCGCCTCACCCGCACCCAGCTCAAGGCCGTGCTCAAGCGCGCCCGCCGCCGGCGCGGCATCGAAGCCGAGGTCGAGCGCCTGCACGCCGCCCTCCGCGTCCCGAAAATGCGCCAGCTCCCGCTGGTCGAGACCGCGATGGGCCGCCAGACCCTGGTCCTGCTGGGCAAGTTCGAGACCGCCTGCACCGCCGCAGACGACCTCGCCGACGCCCTGGAGACCTTCGCCGACCACACCGCCGCACCCGGCACGGCCGCCGGCGCCGACGTCTGGCTGACCATCGGCACCCCGTACGAAATCGAACAACGCACCGTCCGCCTCCCCACGAGCGTGGCCGGTACGGCGCCGGCGGCCGCGCCCACTACGAACCCCGCCCTGCAGACCCGCGCCGCTGGGACTGGCGGGGGGACACTCCGTGACACCGCTCCAGACCAACCCCGGCGGCACTGCGGCGCCGGCCCGCACACACTGAGAGGACCGGTCCGCACCCGAACCCCCGAGCGGGCAGCGGACCGGCCCCGGGTGTCAGCGCCAGGTCACCTCGACATGGGCAGCGAGGAACTGGAGTCCCCAGACCACAGCGCTCGCACCAATGGTGGACCCGACCCCGATCAGTACCTGTTCGCCCAGCCGGCCACCCCAATCCCCCCGCGACCCGGAACGCTCCGCTGTCTCTTCAAGACGCGGTCGCGTACGGCGCTCCGTTCCGTCCCACCCGGCCACGTTGTGCGCCTGACCGCGCGGCTCCAGCTCGTCCACGCTCTTCTCCGTTCGATTGACCATCAACAGCAGGGACCCAACTCGCCAGGTCACGAACCTGGTGCCAGCCTGGTGCGGACCTATCGCAGGCCCGGCCGCCTCCAGCACGCCGACGACACCCGGATCGCTCACAGCGGACCACCAGGGCCCGATCGACTCAGCACCACCTGCGGACCGACAGGCCGAACTCCCCGCCCGACAGCCACGACAAGCACAACAGCCGTTCCCCCACGACGGCTTGATCCCGTCGCCTAGGCTTCCGTCAGGCACAGATGTTGCACCAGACGCAACAGTTGCCAATCGGCTGCAACACCGAAAACACCCGATGAGGAAGCAGAGTGCTGGAGAAACGAGCGGAGCAACTACCTGAGCTGGACGAGCCGGAGGTTGAGGCATTCGCTGACTTCCTCACCCAGCTCTTCACAACACTCGCCACCTCCCTCACCCGCTATGCCGCCCGGGTCAAACGAGACAAGGGCTCGGTCTCTCGCTACCTCAACGGTCGGCGCATCGCCCCCGAGGACTTCGTTGAGGAACTCCTGATCCAGGTCGCCGAGTTCACTGGCAACCCCGTCACCGATGACGTCCGAGTTCAGGCCTACCAACTCCGGCTAGAGGCGTTGCGCGTCCGCAACCCCACCCAACACGAGCTTGAACAGCTCCGTGAAAGCCTCGGCGCAGCCGAACGCGAACTCCAACGCGCCAATGTTCGTGAACGCGCCCTACTCGAGGCCGTTGTAGTCGCTCAGGAACGAGCGACCCAGGCCGAGCAGCGATACCGCCAACTGGAAAGCGACTGGGCCACCGTCCGCTACACCTCTGGCTCGGCGGAGCTCGACATCTACACCCCGCCCGAAGGAGCAGACGAACTCCGGAGCGAGATTCGCGATCTCAAGACCGAGCTAGAAGCCTTGCGGAGCGAACTGTCTCGCGCTCAGGCGCTGAAACTCACCGCAGAGGAACAGTGCGTCCAACTGGAGAGCCGCCTTCTTGCTGCGGAGGCTACCTTGCAGATGGAGCGCACCCGAAGCCATGAGGGAAGCACTGCTGGTCCGGAGCAATCGGGGCAGCTGGACAGAACCTGGACAGAAGGCGAGCCGTACGTCCGTCTCGCGACCCTCCGCACCTTGCAACGGATCGTGGCGGACGTCAACGCTGCCCTCAGCCTGGCGGGCACGCTGCAGGCCGTCGTCGAGGGCGCGGTGCACGGACTCGGCTTCGACACCGCCACGGTCAGCCTGGTCCGGCCGGACGGCGACCTGGTGGTGGCGGCGGTCTGGGAGCTGGAGGAGAGCTCGATGGGCGGGCCCTCGGTGCTGCTCGGCCAGGTCGGCTCGCGGGAGTCCTGGGACCGGCTGCTCGCTGCGGGCGACCACTGGGGCACCCTCCGGTTCCTGCCGTACGACCGCGGCTGGGCCGTCGCCAGCGACATCCCGTGCTGGATCGGGGACGGCCCGCTGCCCGTCTACGCCAACGACTGGCATCCGCAGGACATGCTCAACGCCCCGCTGCACAGCGCCGGTGGTGACCTGCTCGGGGTGCTCTCGGTGGACCGCCCGCGCAGCGGCAAGCGACCTGGGGCCTGGGTCCGCGAAGCCCTGGAGACCTTTTCCCTGCAGGCCTCCATCGCGATCGGCAACGCCCGGCTGCGGGCCGAGATGCAGCGCGCGCTGGCCCGCCTGGAAAAAGACCAGGTGGCTCTGCGGGCCAGTGAGGAGAGCTTCCGGAGCACCTTCGAATTCGCGCCCAGCGGGATGGCGATCACCGAGCTGCACGGTGCCGGGCGCGGCCAGCTGACCAGGGTCAACGACGCGCTCTGCCACATGCTCGGCCGCCCCCGCGCGGTGCTGCGTCAGCAGAGCTTCGCCGACCTCGTCCACCCCGAGGACCGCGCCTTGCTGCAACGCGACGGCACGGAAGTCCGCGAGGTCGAAGTTCGGCTGTCCCGCCGGGACGGCAGCTATCGGTGGGTGTGCCTGCGCAACTCGATCGTGGCGGACTCGGCCGAGGGCCCGAGCTTTCTTATCACCACGGTCAACGCCATCAACCGGACGTGAAGCGGCGGGACACCAACGCAGCGGGTACCACACCCGACGGTGCTCAGCGGGCTCGCTGACGGTGCCGCGCTGGCCACCGAGATCGGCCGGTACGGCGCCGGCGGGCGCGCCCACTACGAACCCCGGTCCGCAGACCCGCGCCGCTGGGACTGGGCCGGCGACACCCCCTGACACCGCCCCGGACCGACCCGAGCGGTGCCGCGCCGCCGGCCCGCAGATACTGGACGGGCCGGTCCGCGCCCGAACCCCCGAGCGGGCAGCGGACCGGCCCCCAGCCGAGGTGTCAGCGCCAGGTCACCTCGATGTGCTGCACCAGGAACAGCAGCGCGGCGACGAGCGCCCCAGCGCCGGTGTTCGACAGCACCGAGCCCAGCATCCGGCCCGGATCGCGCCAGGCCGGCCGCTCCGGCTGCGCCGACGCCTGGGTCCTGCCGTTCGTCCTGCCGGTGCGCGGCATCGGGCGCCGCCGTGAACTGCGTGCGGTCATGAAGGGTCCCCTCCTCGTGAGTGGCTGAACGGACGCAGCTGCGCACGACGACGTTTCAGTGTGCGCGGTGCCCCGGGCAGGGCCAGGGCGGGTCCGTGGCGCTGGACGATAGGGGAGCCAGAGCGCCAGTCAAGTCCTGGCCGGGGGAGCGGAATCGGGCAGCGGGACGAGGCGAAAGCGGCGCACTGTACACGCTCCTGGTGGCCGGTCAACCCCCGACGACCTGAGGGAACCATCACCCCGAGACGCAAGGGTGGTCTCCACCCCGTGAACGGGGTGGAGACCACCGGGTCGGGATGAGCGGGAGAGGCGGCTACAGCTCCGGGGTCGTCGCGGACGGTGCGACGGCCTCGCCGCCGTTCTCGACGGCGGCGATGACGCGCTGGTGATAGGAGGCGAGGATTTCGCCGTCGGGTAGGGGAGCGGGGGTGCCGGTGAGGGTGTACCACTCGTCGGCGCCGCGGTACTGGACCGCGACCCAGGCCTGCCCGTTCGGGAAGGCGGTGGTGACGACGGCGAGCTCGCCGGTGATGCAGCCGACCTCCTCGGTCATCACCCCGCCGGGCCCGGCCGTCACGTGGGCCTGGTGGCGTTCAGAGGCCGATGCCGCGGTCACCGGTCGCAGGTGTCGAGCATGTCAGACAGGGCCTGCTTCTCGGGGCCGGTGACGTTGAGCCGGTAGTGGCTCTTCACCTCGACCCACGCCCGGGAGTAGGTGCACCAGTACGACCGCAGCGGGGGCCGCCACTGACTCGGGTCCTTGTCGCCCTTCGACCTGTTGCTAGCCGCGGACACCGAGACCAGCTGAGGCTCCACCAGGTCGTTCGCGAACGCCTTCCTCGTGCTGGTGTCCCAGAGATCGGCACCGACTGGCGGGGAGCGTCATTCCAAGCGTGCGATATTGCTCAGCTGGCGGCCATTTCACCGGGTGCGGTCGATCTCACCGTCCGACGCGAGAGTCCCGGAGATGACGAAAGACGCTCCAACGGGCAGGCCGAGCCTCTCCGCCCAGGACAGCGCCTCTGCGCGGGACGTGTCGCGCTCGGCCAGGCGGGCGGCGGCCAAGGAAGGCGGCACCTTGTCCTCGTCCAGCAGGACGGCCCACTGGCTGCCGGTGAGGGCCAGGTAGCGCAGCTGCAGGAACTCCGCGAGCACGGTCAAGTCCTGGACGGTGGCCTGGGAGAGATCCAGGCCGCGCAGATTCGGTGCCGTGCGTAGCGGGGTGAGGTCGGTCGTGGCGGAGGTGGCGAGGTCCAGCGAGCTGAGGTATCGGTGGCCGTTGAGTGGTGTGAGGTCGCCGCCGTGGAGGTCGATGGCCAGGGACTCGACGGGCAGGTCCCGGATGGGGGTCAGGTCGGTGACGGGGCGGCGCTTGAGTTCGAGTTTTCGTAGTTGGGGCGCGGCGGCGAGCGGCGTGAGGTCCATCGGGCTGGTGGGAGCGTTGGTCTGGATCAGAACGGCCTGGAGACCGGGTGACACGGCGTGAGGGATTCCGCCGGATCGCAGCTCGGGATCGGAACCGGGCGCGCACGGACCTTCCACGAAGTCGATGTAGTCGACGTCGTCTTCCCCTACCTCGTAGGCGCCCCGGTCCAGCAGGTCCAGGTAGCGGGCGAGGAGCGAGGTGACGGAGTCGCAGACATGGAGCGGCCCGTCGTAGTAGTCGCGGCCGATCTGGATCACTTGCCCTGGATGTCCGGCATGGGCGGGGGACATGTCGACCGCCAGGTAGTTGCCGTCGTCAGCGGTGGCGAACGGGAGCCACGCGGGGTGCTCGTGGCAGCGTCGAACAGTACCGGGCGGGTCGGCGTCCAGGACGACCGCATCCCAGTGGTTCTCCCAGCCGGTCCACACCGGTTCCCGCAGGTCGGCGTTGGCGGCGACCAGGCGGGCCAGCGGTATCCAGCTGAGGTTGCCGAACAGGCCACAGGCGTCGTCCCCACTGCCGTCGGCGAATAGGTACAGCGCCCGCAGATCAGCGGGCAACGGTCGGCCGAGGCGGCGCTCGGCGTCCGCGAGGGCCGCCTCGGTCACGGGCGGGGGCAGCGCCTCGGAACGTCCCAGGATGTCGGCACGCTGCTTCAGGTAGGCGCGGAGCCGGGCGAGCGCCAGGTCCGGGTTGCCCGCCGGGCCCGCCGTGCCCTGTTCCTGGGCGTATCCCGAGGAGGAGAGCCGGTAGCCGTGATCCAGGACCGCCAGGAAGCCCGGACGCTCTCCGTGTAGCCGTGAGACGACGTCACGGGACGCGACCAGCGAGTACTCCCCGGATGGCCAGCACCGTATCTCCAGCCTGGTGCGCTCCCAGCCGCGCGCCGTACCCACCGCCGCCGTCACGTCACGCAGATCCTGGAAGCCACGGGCCAGATGGAACCGCCGCGCGCTCGCGCCAGGGAGCATGCACTTGCCGGAGACGTTGAGACCGAAAAGGCCTTCGGTGCTCACCAGCACCGCCTCCGTCCACCCCACCGGTGCGTTCGCCGCGATGATCCCGGCCACCCGTGCAACGCCCCGCTCGATCAGCTCGGCCATGTTCTGTTCCGCTTCTGTCGACACTCCCGCGATCATCGCAGGGGCCCATGACAGACCCGGTCAGCAGAATCCCGGCCGGGGGGCTGCAGGCTCAGCCCGGCGGAGCCGACGGCCATGGAGCGCAGACCCGCCTTGCCCACCACTACCGCGCCGAGCGTCATTCCACCCGTGCTGCATTCGACCGCTACCACCGGTGCCGGCGGGGTGTCGGGGGCGAGCGCTACGGTACGTCGCCATGGACGCTGCCGATCTTGACCACCGGACCCGCACGCGGTCCGGCTGCATCCCGCCGGAGCCATGGGCACCGGATCCGTGGCGCGCGGCGTCGCCGACCGCCTGGCCGACGCCGGCTTCACGACCAGCACCCCGCCGACCGGCGGGACCCACGTGCACGTGCTCGTGACCGCGTTCGCCCTCGCGGAGCCGAGCCCGTACATCTACGAGGAGACCCGCCGCGTCATCGCCGCGATGACGCCCGGCAGCTGGTGGCTCGACATGACCTACCACCCACTACGGACCGACGACCTGTGGATCCCGTTGGAGGACCTCGCCCGCGTGACGCGCGTGCGTGTGCCGGTCACCGACGTGCGCGGCGTGCTGGTGGCCAGCCCGCCCGTCGCCCTGGACCTTCGCAGCCGTGAGGTGTGCGATGCCATCCTGAGGGTCGCCGACCTCGTCCTGCCCACGCAGACCCCCGAGTTCCCGATCGCCTCGCTCGACCTCGGCCTCGCCGAGCCGCCCGCGCGGGCGCACCACCTGCGACCGGTCTCCACTCAGCCGTGCCGCACCAGCCGCCCCGCAGTACCGGCCGCCTCGTCGTGCAGCCCGACCCGGACCGGATTGCGGCGGGTCTGAGCAGCGACCCGGCTGCGGGAGAGGGGAACGCAGCCGGGCTGCCGCAAAGCCGCCGGTAGGAGCACAGCGGGGAGACCGGAGAGCCATCGGCAAGGCCCAGATGGACCTGTCGCCGACGTCGCGCCCACCCGCCGGCTGTGCCTTGCCGACGCCGTGTTCGGCCAGGTACTGCGGTGGATGTGACGCGGCTGGCTGTCCGTGCGGACCGGCCGTTCGTTGGGAGGCGAGCGAAGGAGTCTTCGGCTGCACCGCCACCGGTTGTCCCCCGCGGACTGCGGCGCGAGCGGCCGGCTCTTCGTTCTGTGGGGCGCCGCAGCGGTTCTCGGGCACGTCACAGGCCGTCCCACAGGCCGATCAGGACGTCCAGCCCAGCAAGCGGCGGTTGCGTGAACAGCCCGTACAACCGCGGGTCGAACCGGTCCGCGCCGTCTCGCACGGCCAGGGCCTCCTGCAGACACCGCCGTGCCCGGTCCATGTCACCCAGGGCGGCGAACGCGAGAGCCCGCGTCTCACCCGTTGCACACGGGTGCGAGTAGACGCCCGCGGACGGCAGGCGATAGGTCATCGCGGCGGCGGCCGCGAAGTGCCGACGCGCCAGCGGCGGATCGCCAGCTCGCTCCAATACGCCGAGCAGGAGCAGCGGCCAAGCGGCCGTCCGTGTCGCACCCAGCAGCCGGACGGCCCGGCCCAGCTCCTCCCGGGCCTGCTCCTTGCGCCCCGACATGAGATGGATCCAGCCCAGCAACCCGTGGGCCTGGCCGTCGTCGAGGTCGCCGCGAAGGAGGACCGCAAGGTGAGTGCCGGCCTCCCGGGTGCGGCCGACCCGGACCAGCAGACAGGCCAGGTTCCACCGGCAGATGCGGACCGCAGGACCCATGGCGACGGCCTGGCGCAGCACCTGCTCGGCGGCATGCAGACGCCCGCGCCCGACGAGAGCCCAGCCCAGCGCGTTGAGCGTCCACGGCGTCGCCTGCACCGCGACGGCCCGCTCGGCCGTCTGCACGGCTTCCTTCCACCGCTGCAGCTCCCCCAGGGCGAAGCACAGCACCTCACCGGTCCGGCCCCAGCCCGGTGCCAGCTCGTGCGCCCGTGAGGCGGCCCGGTACGCCCCGTCGTAGTCGCCGCCGTCCAGCAGTGCTTGCCCAAGGACCACATGGCCCCAGGCGGAGCCCGGCCATCCGGCCACAGCGGCCCGGGCGTGCACGGCGACCTCGTCGGCACGCGCGTCGCCCGCTTGCAGGACCTCGGCCAGGCCCAGGTGCCCAAGGGCCGAGGCCGGATCACAGGCAAGGGCCGCGCGGCAGGAAGCCCCGGCGTCCTCCAGCCGCTGCTGCTGCAGCAGCACGTAGCCCAGCTCGCCATGCGCGGCCGCGCACCCGGGCCGCAGCGCCACCGCCGCGGTGAACTGCTCCTCGGCATCCCCCCAGCGCTCGAGGGCCGCAAGCGCCCGGCCCAAGTCCAGCAGGACCTCCACGTCCCAGGGCGCGAGCTCCACGACAGACGACAGCACGCCGACAGCCTCCTCCCAGCGCTGCGCCCCAACCAGTTCGAAGCCGAGCTCTCGCCGTACTGCGGTGTCGTGGGGCCAGGCGTGCAGAAGGCCTTGCAGGTTCGCGATGCGGATCTCGACATCCTCTCCGTCGTCCGGATCGGGCCAGCGCCAGTCCCCGGGGACCGCTTCCTCCGTCAACACCGCCTCCGCGCACGTGGGAAACCGGGCGCCTTCTGGGGCGGCGCCCGTGCCCGGAATCCCACAACGGTGCCCGCACCGGCAAGCTGCCAACGACAGCGATCCCGCCCGGCGGGAAGCTGCACCGCTGCGCCGGGTCGGCGGCCCGCCCAGCGGATTTGCCGCCCCGCCCTGGCGGTACATCGGCGCCGTACACCGGACACGAATGCCCTGCATGTTGTCATCCGCCGTGTCAAGTCCCATCGTCTGACTTCACCGAACCGGCCCCGGCTCCGCGGCCATGGCTGGGACCATGCAGGTGCGGGCCGCAACCACCGCGCCGTACGCCCGGCCCCAGGAACGAGGTGCGCGACTGCGATGCATGACCACATTCCGCCGCTGGCCATGAAAGTCCACCAGTTCCTCGGCTGGGTCGGCGCCGGCCGTCCGCTCACCGGCACCGGCGAACTGCGTATCGCGGACGCTCTCGAACTTGTCGGCCTCCTGGAGACCGGCGACGACCCAACGGCCGGCGGGCACCTCAGGGGCCTGCGCTCCAGCCGAGACCTTCCCGGCCTTCGGACCTTGCGGGACATCGCCGTCGAGGCCGGGCTGCTGCGCACGGTGCGAGGGCGCCTGGTCCCAGTCAAGAAGCACGCCCACATGGCAGCGACGCCCCTCGGCGTATGCGACCTCCTGGTGAGAAACGTCCACGAGACGGCCCCGCTGCTTCTCAGCCCGGACAGCGAACAGCCCGGGCTGGGTGCCGTGGTCCTTCAGACCCTGTGGGCCTCGCTGGCGACACAGGAGGTATCGGCCCTGCCCGTCCACGACCTCCACGCGGCACTATGGGCGGCCGTCGCCGACAACATCGACCCCGGCAACCTGTACCCACCGGGCACCACCATCGATCAGGCGAAGGCGGAACTCGCCGAGCGAGCCGACCTCGTGCTGTCAGCGTACGAATCCCTGGGCCTGATGGTCATCACCCACGACCGGGGGACCGTCGAGACGACAGCGCGTGGACGTCAGGAAGCCGAGCGGCGCACCGCGCGGCTCGCGACGGCGCGGTAGGCAACTTCCGGCGCCACGCCCGCCGCCCCGCGACCCGGTGGCCCGGCTGCGTCCCTGCCGTCGGGCTGGACCTGCTCCGAGCCCCACGCCGTCCATGGACAGGCCGTGGGCCGCCGACCCGCGCGAATCCCCTCAATGGGCCGGGGTGGTGCCGAGGCATCCATCGGAACCACCCGAATCAGCCGGGTCCGCCCAGGGGTGACGGCCGTCAGCCGGCCACCGCGTCGTACAAGCCGCGGCCCGTCCGCTGCGCCCGCCCGGCCTTGGCGAGGCGTTCGAGCATCGTGCGCACCGCGTCGAGCGCCCCGTTCTGGTCGTCGAGTCCGAGCAGGACGGTCACCTCCCTGGCCCGCAGCGGGCCCTTGCCCTGCCCGAGGACGGCCAGCACACTCTGCGCGTCGGTCAGCCGCCGACGGCCCGCCGCCGTCCGTGGCGGCGTCATCCGGCTGCCTGCACCCTCCGTGGCTTTCGCAGGCGCCGCCTTTCCCCGGGCGGCCGTCGTGCCCGCGGTCTTGGAGGCGCCGCGGGCAGCCCTTTTCACGGCCGGGGCCGGGGTCGGCGCGGGCGCCGCATCCTGTTCCCGGGTGCCCGTCGCCGACGCCTTCCCCGTGGCGGCCTTTGCGGCCGCTCGCTTCCCCGTGGCGGCCTTTGCGGCCGCTCGCTTCGCGGGGGCGGCCGCCTTCCGCGTGGTCGTCCTCTTCGCCGCCGCCTTCTTGGAGACGGCCTTGCGCGGGCCCGCGCCCCGGCCCCCAGCGGCCTCTCCAGCGGAGCCGGACTCGGCAACGGGCAACTCGGAAGGCTCCTGCGCCGACCGCGCTCGGGCGGCAGGCGGCTCGTGCGCGACGCCTACCCGCACGGTGCCCTGCACCTGGTCCCGCTCCCCGAGCGGAGCCTGGGCCAGAACATCCAACCCCTCCAGCACGGCCACCATCGCGTCCTCCTGGGCGATGAGGGCCGCCAACTGCTCCTCAAGCCGGCGCCGCTGCTCCCGTACGGCCGGCAGCTGCGCCTCCACGAGGGCCCGCGTCGATCCCACACTGCTGTCCGAGCCGAACGTGTGTCCGTCCACAAGTGCTCCTTCAACTTCCGTTTGTGTCAGCGAATGTACGGCGATCACGAGGACCGGCTCAGCGGGATGGCGAAATCCGACCCGTGAGGGTTGCATCGCACCTATTCGGCAACAGACTCCGTGGCCCGGCCGGCAAGGTCGATTCCAGCCGCCTGCCGCTCACGCACCCGGTGCGTAACGCCACGCAATTCGGCCCGGCGCCGATCAGCAGCCCACCATCGCCCACGACCTCGAAGGCCGCAGACTCCCGCGTACCCGCGTCCTCCGCGGCGTCATCAATGAGTATCGGTACGCAGCTTGACCAGCGGCGACGAATTCCCGAGCCCCACAGGATGAGAATCCTGTCGAGATCCGATCATTCCGGCGCGCAGCGAGCTGCGCATGCCGCATGATCTCCCGTGTGCTGAGTTACGGAGACGAGTACCCCGGTGAGTGGTGGGCGCTGCGGCGCGACGAACGGCTCCTCTCCTTCGATGTCGCCCTCACCGTGTGGAACCGGCCGCCGCTGGGCGACGTGCCGGACGTGTCGGAGGTGCTGGCCAAGGTGGAGCACGCGGTTGCATGGTGCCGCCGATCGGAGGCAAGCGAGGGACAGCGGCGGGCGGGCGAGCTCCTGGCCGCTGCGATGAAGGACCTGGAGGCCGCCGAAGGGTTGGAGAACACGGCATTGGCCGTGGTCAACCATCACCTCCGCCGGGCGCTTGACCAGGTAGTGGAGGCGGTGGAGGTGATGCCGCAACCGACCAACCCGTCGGTGCCGGGCCCACACCTATCCCGGCCGGCCGGTCAACCAGCGGCGGCGCGGCCGTAGTCGCCCGCACTGGTGACGACCGACCCGGCGGACCGGTTGAGGACGACGGGACGCGGTTCTCTAGGCCCCGCTGTCCGCGGCGGGGTGGGGTGGGGGGGCGTCAGCCGGTGCGGCCGGTCGCCGCGCTGTGCCCTCTCCTCTCCTGCGTCCGAATGATGCCAGCCGCGTGCAGCGGCGAAGGACGCCCGCCGGTCCGCGCGGTCCTGGCCCCGATGCCACACGTCCGCGACTCAGTCCAGTCGTCGACCTAGCCGACACTGCGCCCGCCCTGCTCACCGCGGCCACCACCGCATCCCGCCCGGCTACGCCCCGTGCCGCTGGCCTTGCGCTGTGCCGTCCCCCGCTGGAGCGGCGCCTGGCCCGCCTCCTGGAGCACCTGGAGGACGACTACGACGTCTGCGTCGTCGACTGCGCCCCCTCCATCGGCGTCATCACCGACTGCGCCCTGATGGCCGCCCTCCACCCGCCGTTGCTCTTGTCGGGTGATCTTTAGGTGTCGTGGATTAGCTCGCCAGGCGCCGGCTGCGAAAGTCCTGGACATGAAGAGAATCGTGCTCCTGGCCGCAGGCCTAGGGGGCGTGCTGGCGACGGTGTGTGCCGGGCCTGCCCAAGCCGGCGCGTTGGCGGGCCCGGGCGATGGTGGGTGCGTCAACGTCGGCAGCGCTGAGTCGGTCGGGGCCGCGGTCGGCTCGCCGGGCGTTCTGTCGGGGAACGTGGTGCAGATCCCCGTGAACGCGCCGATCAACTTGTGCGGCAACAGCATCCACATCGGCGGCGGAGGCGGTGGCGGAGGCCACGGCGGCCCGGGCTAGTCACGGCTGACGCTGCGCCATCTCCATACCAGAACTCCCAGGGCGCTGCGCGCCCTCCACGGGGCAGGGAAGAATGGGCGCGGGCCGTCCGGTACGCCGGTGTGACTGTGGTGTCTGCGAGC
>NZ_JBEXKB010000129.1:0-13207 GCF_040609455.1 Kitasatospora sp. NPDC004669 | reverse complement strand
ATCCGGCATCCGGGCAGGTCAGCGAACCCCAAAGCCCGGTGACGGACCCGCAGGACACCGGATACAGTCAACACCCGCACGATCGAGAGGGCACCGTGGCCGACACCGTGACAACCCGCGCCCGCAGCGGTCGGCCCAAGGGCGTGCGCACTGACGCCGAAGGCCTCATCGAGCGCCAGCGCCGGGTGATCGAGGTCATCCGCGACTCCGTCCAGCGCCGCGGCTACCCGCCGTCCATGCGTGAGATCGGCCAGGCCGTCGGCCTGACCAGCGCCGGCGAAGCCACGATCAAGCGACTCAAGCGCGACAACAGCAGGGTCTGGCTGATGCCTGCCGTGAGACAGCCAGCCGGCGCGCCTGTGCCCGGCTGATCGTCATCGGCCGGGCCGCCATCGTGGAACTCCTCACCGTGCGTCGAGGAACTGGATCACACGCTGCGTCAGAAGCGCGGAGGCATCTGGGTCATGTGACGGCAGCGAACTGTCCGCGAACAGGTGCTGGTCTCCGGAGTACAGGAACAGCTTCGCGTCGGTGGAACCGGAGACGAGCGCGCGGGCGGCGTCGAGATCCTCGGCGAAGAACGGATCGGCTTCCTTCGCGTGCACCTGTACTGGTACGCCGTCGGGCCAGGCCGTGCTGAACTCAGAGACCGGGATGCAGGCGGAGAACAGCAGTGCGCCTTGGGCGCCCGGTCGGGTCTGCGCCAGCTTCTGGGCGGGGAGCACCCCGAGGGAGAATCCCCCGTAGACGATCCCCTGCGGCAGGTTCTCGGCCGCGCGGACGCCGCGCTCGATGGTCTCACCGAAGCCGACCTGCCGTGCGTAGTCGACGCCCTCCTCGATGGAGTTGAACGTTTGCCCGTTGAACAGGTCCGGGGTGTGGACGGTGTGGCCGGCTGCACGCAGTTCGTCGGCGAAGCCGACAACGCCAGGCGTCAGCCCCTGCGCGTGGTGAAACAAGACGATCTCTGCCATGCCCGAGCCACTCCCGCCCTCGACGTCGATCGCAGTCCGTTGTGCGAACGATCAGCGAGCCTAGAACACACGTTCGATACATGTCGATTGATGGGGCACTCAGGTTTCACCTGTCGAGTTTCAGGCTCAAGATGACGAAGTCGCACTGGAGTACTAATGTTCCAGCAGGACTTCTCCATTTGCCCTGGTCAGTGGCCTGGTGGTCGGGAGTGTGCGAGGCGTGCGAAGCGGTGGAACAGTCTTGGTTGTGGGCCTTCCCAGGTCGCCAACGGTACGCGCCACCAGGCCTTGCGGCGCACGTTCACCCTGCGCGCGGGTGGGCTGCTCGTGCCCGGTTACAGCGCCGGGCCGGTCGCATCCTCGCAGCGGGTGGCGCACCAGTCGACCAGCAGCAGGTCAAACTCACGCAGCACGGCCGTCAGGCCGGGGACCGCGTCCGGCCCTGGCACAGCCGGGGTCAGGCCCAGCGCGGTCACACGTCCGCTCGGGTCGGTGCAGCCGTAGACCGTGATCTCGCCGACCCGGGCCGCGAAGGAGCCGACGATCCGCCCCTGGGCGTCGCGCAACGCAACGCCGTCGTACCGGCGTGACACCGGCAGTAGTTCGAAGAGCCGCTGCTGGGTCAGCGTGCCGGAGGGCAGCGGCAGTTCCGGGCCGCGGCGCGGGTGCAGCCGGGTGAAGCCCAGGAACGCCGACTCCCCCTCGCCGAGGCTCTGGGAGTGGTGTCGGTAGATCCGGCGGATCTGCTCCAGTTCATCGGCGACTGAGCCGGCACACCCCCGCTCGACCAACTCGGTCTGCCGCCAGTCGTCCTCGTGGATCACGAGATCGTCCGCGGTCGGGTCCGCCGGCGCGAGCGGAGGCAGTTCCTCGAGGATGCTCGGCAGGGTGTAGCCGATCGTGCGCGGGTCCACCTGGTGCACGCGACGCAGCGTCAGCACGAGTCGGCCGGTGGCCCGGAACTCCTGCACCTCGGCGGGCTGGGCGTCGACCACCTCCCACCCCTGTCCGCCGAGGTCCAGCCGCGTGGCGTGCGCGAACGTCTCCGGCAACTGGTTCACCGGCATCTCGGAGCGGGCGAACGGCTTCCCGTTCTCCGCGTCCACCAGCACAAGCTCGATCACGGTCTTGTCAGACATGCGCGGATGCTACCGCGCCCGGGCGAACGTGACTTCGAGCCTGTTGGACCTCGTGAACCTCACAGCGGCCGGGATTCGCCGTCTGTCGGCAGCTCGCCCCCGCCGCCATCGCCCTGGCCACCTCGGCCACCGGCTACCTGCTCACCCTCACCGCACTGACGCTCACCGCCATCACCGCGCCGAACCCCGCCCGCCGCGAAGCCCGCACCATCCTCGCCCTGCTGCTCAACCGCAGGCCCTGACCGCCGGCGGCGCCGACCCCACCGTTTGAATCGTGGCGGCTGGAGGATGCGATCGTGGGGTGTGTCGAAGACCGTACAGACCCCTGCTGGCCTCAGCACTCTTCACCGGGCTGGGCTACCAGCAGGTCTTCGACCGGTTGTGCGCCGGGCTGGCGGGTCTGACGCTGCGTGGGCAGCTGGCCGCGCAAGCCCCTCAGCCGTGTTTTTGCTTGACGAGTACGGTGAAAATACTGACCGCAAGCGGGGCCAGAACGAGAAACGTGTTCGACAGCCGCTTCATGAGTCCGACGTCGAGCCCGAGGAGCTCCGTCAACCGCGCCCGTCCCTGGGTCCAGTCGTCATCCGGCATGCCTGTTGTCGGTGTTGGATAGACGGTGTCAACCAGCTGGTGCGCGCAGCCGCGCCAGGACAGGAGCATGGGCACGTATACCAAGGCGAAGGCGATGGTGAGGAACAAGCCTACGAGCAGCATCATCCACAGCGGGAATGCACCGGCGACACTTCCCTTGTCCACTTCGACGACTACTGCCAGAGCACGCACTCCGTCGATCGTGAGCACTCCTACGGACAGGGCGCCGCTGAGTGCGGCCAACGCGGCCAGCGAGTATTGCCAGAGCCTACGCAACTCATCGATCCGGTCACCTGGCGAGCCAAGCGTGTCGGCCCTTCGGAGCAGTCTTCGTAGTTGACGCAGTCGGTCAGCCACAAGCCAGATGGTGATGACGGCCGGCGCGCCGGCGGCGAGCCCAACGGCGAGGACTACCTTGACGCGCACTTCGAAGTCGGTGCTCAGCGCCGGACGAGGGACTCCGGCCACCTGGAGGGGGCTGGCGATCAGCGCAGCATACGCCAGGTAGATCACGAACAGTCCCCGCACGGGGATCGCGGGCGGGTCCGGGGTGAACAGGCCACGAAGCTGCCGCACTGTGCCCAACAGGCTTACCCCGATGGCGACCCAGATCGCGAAGGCGATCCCCACCCAGACGCTCCAGGAGCGATATGCGTCAGAGAAGTTGGAGCCGGCGAGGTTGGAGAAGTAGCCGGAGTTGGATTCGAAAAGCATGTATCCCCCCGCCGCCGGGGGCAGGACCAAGAGCGAAGAGACAGCCGGTGACGTCGCCCAGGGCCGCGGCGACAGCCACGTCTTCCAGTTCATCGCACCACCTGTCGAACTACGGGGCCGCCACTGCCTCGGTCAACCTGATCCGCTGCCGCACTCTCGTGTGTGCTTCATAGGTGTGCAACAGCGTTCATGACCAACGGCCAGGCCCCCACACCGACACGCTGCCGAGTGGATGGCTCTACCCTTATGGATCTTCAGGCTGGGGCGTGCCCGGGCGGGCCACTTCCTGAGCCTGGCAGACCGTGTACGAGCGCCACTGCCGCTGGTCGGCCGACGGCACCTGGTCGAAGATCCTGCGTGCCGTGCAGGCCGGCGCCGATGCCACCGCGCGGGACTCGAACGGCTTGTGGGCGGTCAACGCCGACTCCACGACATGCCGTGCCCACCCGCACGCGGCCGGGGCCCGGCACCGGTCCCCGGCCGACCACCCCGAAAAGGGGGCGGCGCGCGTGTGGACGCAGAGGGCCGTGAGGTCCTGGGACGCTCTCGGGGCGGGCTGACCAGCAAGGTCCACCTGCTGGCAGACGACCGCTGCCGACCCCTGGTCTGGCTGACTTCGCCCGGCCGGCGCGGAGACAGCCCGATGTTCATTCCACTCATGCAGGCCTTGAACGTGGCCCGCACCGGAACCGGGCGCCCCCGCACCCGGCCCGACCGGGCTCGCGGAGACAAGGCCTACTCCAGTCGCGCCAACCGCGCCTACCTGCGCAAACGCGGTATCGAAGCAACGATCGCCCAGCCGGACGACCAACGTGCCAACCGCCGCCGACGCGGACGGGCCGTCGACGTAGGCGGCCAGGTCGTACGCCAGCTCCTCGGCCAGCTGCCCGTCACCGCCCGGGACGACCTCCCGGCCGGCGGCCTGCTCGACGGCGTCGGCGGCCCGCTCCAGCACCGCACGGTGCCGCTCCTCCGTCTGCCGGGCCGCGAGCTCGCGCACCCACCCGGCCGCCACGCGGCCTGCCTCGCCCGCATCGGCGAGCACCTCGTTCACCGCGTGCTGCTGTTCCCGCTGCTCCTGGTCCTCGTCCTCGGCCGCTGGCTCGCCACCACCGGCAGGACGGTCACGTTCGTCATGACCGGTGAACCTCACCACCCCCATCAAGGTCACGTCCAGCCGGTGAGTTCTCCTCGGCACCCGGTGAGTTCCGCCCCGCAAGGCCGGTGAATTTCGCCCCGTCAAACTCCCCACCGCACCCATGAGGGCCGGGCCTGTCAATTGGCAGGCTGGTGCACCCGTGGAGGTGTGGTGCCCTCTTGGGGCTGTTCTCCGGGCCGTCCCGGCGGTTGTTCGGGTTGGTCGCCCAGCCGGCCGCCGACCATCACCCCGCCGGGCCCGGCCGTGACGCGCGCCTCGTAGAGCGCAGCGGCGGGCGCGAGCGAGGGAGCTCAGTTGGGATGGAAGGAAACGCGGATGTTCGGGTCCGCGGCGGTCATCAGCACGTAACTCTTTGCGGTCCAGTTCTCCGGGATGATGAACATCCGGCTGCCGGACTGTGCCAGCAGCCGCAAGCCCTCGTAGCGGTATCGGAACTGCTGTTTGGGGCCGTCCGCTGGCAGCTCCGTCTCCCGAACTCCCGGGCTATCGAAGTAGAGGCGCTCGATGGTGTCGACCCGCAGCGCTGGCCGGAGCGACAGATGGTGGGCGAGGTAGTCGGCGTCGCTGCGACCGTGCATCTTGGCGGCCACGTGGGAGGCCCAGAAGGAGGCGAGAAGTACCAGCGCGCCGACGAGGATCAGTGCCACCAGTTCCTGATGGATTGGATAGGTGCGGCCCGAGCTGCGAACGGCGAACACTCGCCCGCAGGCGGCCAGCAGCAGTCCCCCTCCGAGGAGTATCGGCGTCGCTAGCTCGCTGGCCGGCCAGATCTGGAATCCGCCGAGCAGGCCGCGCGCGAAAAGGACGGCTCCGGCGGCGATCAGCGTGTACGACCCGTAGCGGACGGCATCGCGCAGGGCGTGACCTTCACCGGCGGTCTCAGCCACGCGCGATGGCTGACCTACGGAACCTGACAGATAGTAGCCGAACAACAGCAGCAGGCCGCCGGCCAGGGCGACGAACCCGGGGATGAACAGCGCGCTCGCGCTGCGCAGCAGATAGTCCTGGGTCGAGAATCCCAGGGTCGCGGCGTCGATGCCGAACTGTTCGTACATTGCGTCGGTGTAGCTGAAGCCGAAAAAGTACAGCAGTGCCCCGATGTAGGTGGTCGGGGCGAGGACCGAGGCGAGGGTGCCCACCCATCCTGCGCTCGGTGTGGTGCTCTCGTTCACCGCCGTGCTCCTGGCGGCCTCAGGGGGTGGGGGAAGGCGAGTTCCCTGCCGGCCCCGTCGGCGCGCTGGTGTCGGTGACCGGGGTCTTCCGTTGGTCGATCAGGTGTCCCTGTTGGTCGTTCAGCTTCACACACACGGTGTGTGTGCTGATTGGCTGCTTCTCGGTGTCCGGGTTGAAGTTGAAGTCGAGCGCTTGTGAGCCCTTCGGGGGTACGTTGACCGGCTGGGACGGAGGGGTGGCCTTCTGGGTGTGCTTGTCGTCGGTGCAGTCGGCCACGCTGACGGTGCCGACGAAGGCTGCAGTGGCCGAGGAGTTGTCGACGTTCAGGTGGAGGTCATCGGGCCAGGTGCCGGAGAAGTTGTCGGAGAGCCGACCTGCAGTGTTAAACCCGCCGCCACCACTGCCACTGCTGCTGGCCTTGGATCCGCCGCCGGCTCCTCCGCCGCCAGTGCCGGTGCTCCCCGTGGACCCGCCACTTCCGGTGCTGCTTGCCGCAGTCGCTGCTCCGGTGTCCGTCCCTGTTTCCGTGTTGTGCCCCGGCTCGGGCGTCGACTTCATCGACGAGCAGCCGAGCAGGACGCCCAACGCCACGAACACGGTGACAGCCGTCGTGAAGATCCTGGTACTTGCACGATCCATCCCGCCATCCTGCCGAGTCGCCTGCGCAGCCGCCCGTTACTGCAGCCGCCTTCCGGCCAGATCGACCCGTACGGAGCAGAGTAGGCACGCGCCCGGCACCGATCGCCTCAAGGACCGCCGGGCCGCGTTCGGCGAGTTCAAGGCCCACACCGGCGAGGACGGCGAGGAGTGCGGTTTCCTCTGCAACGCTCGGCTCCTGTCAGAAGGAATCGGCGCCCCGCGCGTGGATCCGTGCGGGGCGCCCGCTTGTGCGCTCGGGGGTCAGGCGGGGCGGATGTTCTCCGCCTGCGGGCCCTTCTGGCCTTGCACGATGTCGAAGGTCACCTTCTGGCCCTCCTGGAGTTCGCGGAAGCCCTGGGTCGCAATGTTCGAGTAGTGGGCGAAGACGTCGGGACCGCCGCCGTCCTGCTCGATGAAACCGAAGCCCTTTTCAGCGTTGAACCACTTCACAGTGCCGGTAGCCATGCGCTTCTCCCTCGGGGGAACTGATCGGGTCCCGCGATTGCGGGCCCGGAGGTGATCGCCTTGGTCCGGAGAGGCGCTGAACAGCAAAAACGCCCACGACATGTAACCGCGGGCGAGAACTTCGGAACCACGACTGCTTGATCAAAACGTTACACCGCAGGGGATCCCGCGGCCAGGGAGCCGGGAAAGTGTCGCAGCGGCGTGGCCGTTGCGCCCACACACGCGCCTTGGCCGACGTCGTGCCGCCAGCCGCTGTGCGCGGGGCTGAGACTCCCCGCTGCCCAGGTGCGGCAGGCATGGCACCGGTAGACCCTGGGAGAGGAACCGACCACGGAGGAGAGCGATGACCGGTGCCGGCCCCTCACGGGGACCGAGTGCGATGGTGCACATGTCGATCGCCGGTGCGCTACCCGTGGCGAACGTGGTCGCCGACGCGGTAGGCCAGTCGTTCAGGCTGATCGCTGTCCCGAGTCCCGGCACAGCCGGGGACTATGTCTCACCCGCCGATCAGGTGGTCCGCACCCGCTGGCAGGTGGACACGTCGGCACCGATCACCGAACCCGCCACATGGCCGGTTGCCCTCGCACATGCTGGCGCTGGCCCGGTGAAAGTGGAGCTCGGCGGTCGAGCCGATGCCGTAGCCAAGGTCGCGGCGCTGATCCGCGACCGTTTCCGTGCCGGACCGCCGGCGGGGGTTTCACAGGCGTTCGAAGTGTGGCCCGAGAGTCCACCGCCCGCCACAGGCCAGGCGTGAGCGCGGCAGCACGCGCCTAGCCAGCCCGGCCGGGCCGCACCACGTACCGGCGCGGCACCGACAACCCGGGCGGCTCGACCACCGCGCTGCGCGCCGACGTCCTCGCCGCCCTCGGCGTCCTCAAGGTCGCCACCGCCCATCAGCTCCAGCGCCTGCTGCGCCCGAAGGCGGTGTCGAACAAGGCGGTCCGGCAGGCGCTCGGCGACCTCGCGCTGCACGGCCTGGTTGCCTCGGACGGCAACACCAAGGAACGACACAAGACGTGGCGGTTGGAGGGTGCGGCCGGGCTGGACGCGGCCGCTTCGGTGCTCGGGATGGTCCGCCCGGAGATGGGTGGAACGGCTCGGGGCGCCGGCCGCTCGGGTGCGCAGCACGCGATGGCGGTGAACGAGACGGTGCTCGCCTTCGTCCTCGGCGGCACCGCGCTCGGGGCCGCGGGCGGTCTCGGCACCATGCGGTCCTGGTCGACCGAGACCGAGTTCGTGCTGCCCGGCGGGAAGCGCAAGGTGCGCCCGGACGGCGTGTGGCAGGCCCCGGAGATCGGCGTGCCGGTCCTGATGGTCGAGGTCGACCGCTCCACCATGGCCCCCGCCCCGGGTCGCCGCGAAGTTCACCGCCTACCGCGAGCTGTTCCGCGTCAAGGTCCGCGACAACGACCCGGCCCGTGCGGGCGAGGAGAGTGGGCGGAGGTAGCGCAGCGGACGCCAGTCCAGAAGGTGCTGTCGTACCGATCACGGTGCACGTCGCTTCGGGTTGCTCTACGCCGGCGGGACAGTGGGAAGCTGCTCCGCATGACTCCTTGGGGTGGGGATGTGGCTGCGGTCCAGGCGCTGGTGTCGCGGCTGGAGCAGGATCCGCTGTTTGTGATGTCGTTGGGCAGCAAGGAACTTTTCCATTCGAACCTGCTGGCGTGGTTGATGCAGCGGTTCCCTGTCGTCGCAGAGGCGGTCACTGCCGCGCCGGGTGCGGTGCGGGTGGCGCGGGAAGCGTCGCACACCGATCTGCTGGTCGAGGGCGAGGGGCGTCGTCGGCCGCTCGTTGCGGAGAACAAGGTCTTCTCGCTGCCGGACGAGACGCAGTTGGCGAAGATCGCGGACTCGTTCGCTCCTCAGGATCCCGAGCTGCTGTCGCTGACGGAGCCCCTGTGGGACGCGGGCGTCTGGGAGTCCGGGCCGGGGCAGGTTTGGCGGTGGATGGGTTACGAGGAGCTCGCGTCACGGCTCCGGCCGGTGGTGGGCTTGGTGCGGGGCGAGGACGCCTATGTGGCCGACACCATGGAGCGGTGGCTCGACATGGTCCGGGTGCTGGGGGAATTGGCCGCGTTGGTGGGGCGCCCCGCCGCAGATGAGGCGCTCATGCTGCCCAGCGAGCTGCGGGCGGTGCTGGACCGAGTGCGGCTCGATCCGGGGGTCCAGAAGATGCGGTTCTTCCACGTCGCGGCACAGTTGCGGGCTCGGGGTGTGGAGACGTATGTGGGGCTGAGCAACCGTACGGCGTTGATCCAGCCACTCGTAGAAGGGCCGGAGGGCATCACGTTCGGCTGGCAGCTGCAGGGACCGTAGTTCCGGCTGGCCCTCATTGTTCCGGACGCCCATCCCGGAGATGGGACATCGAAGAGGCACTTGGAGGCGCGGTTCGCGGAGGCGCGGCGGTGGCCGGGGTTCTTCGAGTTCGGCCCGATTGAAGGCAGCAGGCCAGTAGTGCCTGCGGATCCGGATGAATTCCGCAGGTACAACCCGAATTTCCTGTACCGATATGCACCGGTGCCGCAGCTGACGGTCGGGCAGGCGGTAGAGCTCGGCGTGGAGTACACGGCGCGAACGGAGCGGTGGTGCGCTGACCAAGAAGGAACCGGGCCCGCCCCCTGAGGGCAGGCCTGGTGGTGCGGGTACGCGGGCAAGGTCCGCGTGCCACAGCTCCGCGCAACCTCGAGGGCGATCGCACGGCCGGGTGCTGCGTCGACCAAAGCGAGACTCACATCAAGGTCATCCCCGGGTCTTCCTGGTACAGACGACTCGCCCGAACCCAACCGCCATCCCTCCCAAACCCTCCGGCCCACCCCGGACGCCTCACAGCCCACCCCGCGGCCCCCCCCGAACAGGCCGCCGACGCCATCGCCGCGCTGCGCCCCGGGCTGCTGCCTTGGTGGCCGGCGCCGCCTGGCGTGCTTTCGGGAGGTGCCTCCGCTGTCCGGGCCGGAGTTGCTGCTGCGCCTGCGTCCCGGCCGGGTCTGCTGCGCCGCCGTCCCGGCCGGGTCTGCTGTGTCGTCGTTCGGGCGGCCTGGCCGGCGTTCTGCCCCTGCCCGCCCCGTTGCGCCACCGCCACACCGCCCGTGGCGGGCAGCGCCGGCCCGCTGCGCCTGATCGCAGGCCCCGGGCGGTGTGGCCACCCAGGTGGCCTCCTGGCCAGCGCCGCGCTGGATACAGTGGCCGCCGCCACGATGTAGACGAGGGGGGACGATGTGAAGCGATGGCAACGCGGTGCGGTGACCGCTTGGGTGGTGTTGGTGGTCGGGGGCTGCGCCGTGACCGTCCTTCTCGGCGGCACGGCCGATGATCCACCGCCAGCGGGCCCGGCGGCCGTTCAGACACCACCTGTCAAGCGGGTCCCGCCCCTTCCCTGCCCGACCAATGCCGTCTGTGCTGTATCGATCGCCCCGGGCGGTTGACCAGACATCGGACGGTCCGCCCAGTACCTTCATCGGGGCCCGCCTACAGCGCGCGCCTGCTGCGCCGCCGTTCCGGCCTGGCCGGGTCCGCGTCCTGCTCGGGCCGGGCCCGTGTGCTGCCTCTGCTGGCCTTGCTGCGCCCCCGGGCCCGCCCGCGCTGTGACGCTGCTGGGTGGCCGTCAGGCCCGGCACGGTGTGGGGGGCGGCACGTCCGCGGTACCTGCTGGCCCGCCGGCGTCCGGCCGCGCTGTGCGGCGGCGTACCGGGGCTACGATCGGGAACGTGCTTGGGGCTGTTCCCGTCATAGGTGCATGAAGAAGCCTTGGCTGCTCGGCGTGCTGCTGGTCTTCGCCGTACTGGTTGCCGCTCTCGTGCCTGTGCTTGTGAACCTGTACTCGGGGGCGGGGCATGCAAAGTGTCATGCCATCGTGGTCGAGCCGGACGGGACTTACAGGCGGCTCTGCCCCTGACCTTCGGGGTGATGTGCGGCCGGGGAGCCGACGTCAGGATCCGCCTCGCCGGGCCAGGCGCCGGTGCCTGGCAGTCCCCCGGGCCGCGGGTTGCTCGGGTGGTGGCTGCCGCGTCGGTGCCGCTGTCCGCTGGGCGCTGGCTGTTCTGGACGTGCTCGGGGGCTGGATGGTGTTGGGCTTGTCCGGGGCGTCAACGCTCTTGGAAACCTGACCCCCTGGTGTGGTTGTCAGCAAGTGCCCTGGTTGTCGGCAGGGCTGTCAGCCGTGGGTGCCAGAATCGTCGGCATGCCGCTGTGCGATTACTTCTCCGCCGCCGACGATCACACTGCTGTCGCTGTCCTCCAGACGCCGGGAGGGCCGGGTCAGGCGGGCCTCGACGTGGTCTTCCTCAAGAACATCGACCCGGTCGTCGCGATCGCCCAGCTCGAAGCCATCATGACGAGCTGCAGCTATGAGGAGGCGAGCGAACGTCCGCGGTCCGGGCAACTGCTGTCCGACCCGGAGGACGACGGGGCGTTCGTGGTCAGCCTGACGGATACCTTGACCGCTGCCCTTGCCTCGGCATCGCAGGACGACCTCGTCCGTTTCGCCGAGCCGTGGTCGAAGACCGACGAGCTCCGGCAGATCGGGGTCAATGTCGAGGTCACGGCCGATGTCCTGGAAGCTCTGGCCGGTCTGGCCCAGCGTGCTCAGGCTTCCGACCAGCGGCTGTATTGCTGGTGGGCGCTGTGACTCACCGGCGTCCGGCGCCGTTGTCCTTGTTCAGCAGTTCGCGTCGCTGACGAGTGCGGTAGGAGTCGCCGGTCAAGGTGAGGACCTCCGCGTGGTGGACCAGGCGATCGATCATCGCGGCCGCGACGACGTCATCGGAGAAGGTCTCTCCCCACCGCCCGAAGGGCAGGTTCGAGGTCACCATCACCGAGCCTTGCTCGTAACGCGAGGCTATGAGCTGGAAGAACAGGTTCGCCGCGTCCTGGTCGAACGGGATGTAGCCCACCTCGTCCAGCTATGCGGATATCGGCATAGCTGGACGACATCGGCCTGCTGCCCGTCTCACCGGACGCCGCCGAGGGCTTCTACCGGCTGGTCGATGCAGCCTACGAGCGACGGGCGCTGGCCGTGAGTTCGAATCTGCACCCGTCGGGCTTCGACGAGATCATGCCGAAGACGCTGGCGACCGCGACCGTCGACCGGCTCATGCACCACGCCCACACGTCGTCACTCAGGGTGACAGCTTCCGGCTCACCCAGGCCACCTCCGGCCAGGGGGTGAAGCCCTTCAGCTGACCCGAGCACCATCCACGGCGGGGAGATAACTGGCCGCCGTTGGGGAAGACTCCGTGGCCGCCAGCGGGGAGAACTCATGGCCGTCTACGGGGAGAACTTCAAGGCCATTGACAGAATACCTACCTCCTGGGCGGGCCTCGTCCTCAGTCCTTCAGCATCACCAACGGCAGGCCACTGTCGCTCCACGCGCCGCCCGTCTCGTCGACCTGGTAGCGGTCGGCCTCCAGGTCAGCGGCAAAGCCCTCCAGGAACTCCCGCAGACCGGCGGTCTCGTACCGGGCCCGCCAGCCCTCGTGCGACCAGTCGATGACCTGACCACGACGCTCGGGAGTGGGCGGATCCAGATCGATGCAGATCACGTCACCATTGCCGATCCCGATGAAGGGGATCCACCCGGCGGACCAGGAGATGTCCCGGCGGATCACGCCGTCCTCCTCCCGCTCGTCCCAAGGCGGGTCTCCGGCGTCAACGGCCCGCTCACGCCAGTCGTCCGCCATCTCGCCGAGCGAGTAGAGCGCGGCGTGCCAGCCGATCAGGACCCCCGGCAGACCGTCGTGGCAGCGGTAGGAGTCCCTGACATCCTCCGGAAGCTCCACCCCCATCACGGCCTCCACTGCCGCGATCTCCTCCTCGGTGGCACCGGGCGGCATCGCGGCCAGCACCCTCGGGGCGATCCGCCCGAGCACGGTCTCGATCCGCGCCCATATCTCCTGCATCGAGAATCCCCTCCGTCGTCACGAGGGCCAGAACCTAGCACCGGCCACTGACGATTGCCCGGGCAACCGTCTCCTCCGCGTCGGTCATATGGACCGCCGAAAGATCACCCGACCGGGAACCCCCGTTCGACCGCCAGGCGAACCGATCGGTACGACAACGGCTTCTTACACTGTCACCGTCGCACAACGTGAGGGATCATGTGGGTATCGTGAATGAAACACCGCGAAGGCCGCGGCGCCATCTCGTGCTCCGCGGATCACTGATTGCCGCGCTCGTCCTGCAGGCAGCTGCGCTCGTCTCCCAGCACATGCAGATCGATGATCTGCGGGGTCGGCGCGTTGCCGATCTGCAGGCGGCGCACACCCCCGAGTTCGACAGTCGGCGGGCACACGATCATGACGGATTGTGGTTGTGACCTGCGGGAACGGGCGTGAGGTGCCGGCGGGGGCGTGTGTCCA
>NZ_JBEXKB010000128.1:0-13218 GCF_040609455.1 Kitasatospora sp. NPDC004669 | reverse complement strand
GCCCGCGAGGTCTACCGCGCCCTGACCAGCACACCAACCGCACAGATCACTCAAACCGACCTCGCTCCTGCGGCTTGACGTCTATAGGAGCATCCAGGCCCTCCAAGCACCAGCGACGCTAGTGCTCTGACCGCGACCGTTCACCGGGTTGGCGTTGGTGGGTCGCCTGCCGGTTGGATGTTGCGAGACGTTCAACTCGAAGGAGCCAGGACCCGCCACAGGATCGGCGGACCGACGTGCTCACCAGTGAGCGTTTTTCAACCTGAAGTTGCAGGTCACGGGGGCTGGCATGGGTCGGGAGTGGGGTGCTCGGGCCGGTCGGGGGCGTGATCGCTAGCAGGTGATCATCCGTCAGCGGGGGATCTCGGCTTTCGTCAGCACCAGGAGTACCCGCAGCAGGGCGGTGGCGTGCTTGGTGTTTACGCGGTCCTTGGTGAGGATTCTCGGCAAGAGCCGCACCGTCCAAGCCCGCTTCGTCCCAGCAACCGGCTCGCCGACGCGTTGCTGACCCAGGCGTTCTCCGCCCTGCGGGCCTCGCTCGGCGCCCGCAGCTACTACGACAGGCAGCGCGCCCGCGAGATTGGCTACAACCTCGTCGGAATCCTCCACGGATGCCTCAAAACCCGCACCCTCTACGGCGAAGCGATCGCCTGGTCGCACCACGCCACCCCCGTGCCGCTTGACCAAACGGCACGGGGTGTCTGACCCTGCACACCGACACGATCACCGGACTTTGCAACGTCCCTGCCCGCCTGGACGGCGGCATCGGGTCAGCCCAATGCGTGACACGCTCTCGCGCACATTCGAGCAGGTGCGGGAAATTGCGATAAAATCGGCAAGTTAAAGCTTTCGATTCGCTCGGCAGTGATCTGTGTTCGACTGCAGCATTGAATGGAGGATGTGATTTGGGCCGGAAAATCATCATCTGCTCCGATGGTACCGGAAATACATTTGACTATCATGCGACAAACGTGACTCGCACGATCCAGTATCTTGCCCTCGATGACCATGAGTCGCAAGTGGCGGTGTACGGTCAGGGGCTGGGTGCGACTTCGGGCCGCAGGTGCGACATCGATGAATATCGGAAAACACTGCCCGATCAAGAAGCCCTGAGGATCCTCCCCGTACCGCACGATTCAAACTTTCCACCCAGGGCGGTGATCGACCGCGGACGCGGGCTCCTATTTGGCTATGGCCTCAAGGAGGCCGTTCGGGAGATGTATAGAGAATTATGGAGTCTGTATGAAGGTCCCGACGACCGCGTCTTCTTGTTCGGCTTCAGTCGCGGATCCTTCGCCGTCCGCGCCCTGGCTGGATTGCTATACCGATGTGGTCTACCGCGCCTGTCGTGTACTGATTTCGATGCGCGCTTCGAGTGCGCCTGGAGGCTATACACGCCGATCGGCGAGGATGAGGATAAGGCGGCGACAAAGGAGTTCCGTGGCATGCAGCGCCCATGTTCGATTCATTTCCTCGGGATTTGGGATACGGTGAAATCGTATGGCGGGCTAGACCCAATGCCGGTGACTTTGCGTTCTGCCACGGCCCTCCGCCCGAAGCATCGCCACAGGTCAGCGGCTCGCGATCGCCGTTAAGTCAGTGGCATTGGGGCTAGACCCGATCGCGCTGCCGCACCTTCGCCACAATCCCATCGTGAGAAACGTTCGCCATGCGCTTGCACTGAATGAGTGCCGAGCATGGTTCAAGCCGACCACATGGGGTTGGCTCGACCTGGACAGTCAAGGTGCAATGACTCGACTCAAGGACGACCGCCCGCTCTACAAGGAGCAAGACATCGATGAGGTGTGGTTTTCCGAATGTCACACCGACGTAGGTGGTGGTGGCGGCAGCGTGGATATCACTACGAGAATCGCCTTGCGATGGATGCTGAGCGAAGCCGTGAACGTCGATGGAGGAGTTCGACTGAATGGTAAGGAAAGGGATCTGTTTGGGGAGGCCGACCCGGTTGACCCGCCTCAAGTCTATAAATCGCAGCGTGCGCAGCGTGCTGCCTGGAGGGTAGTTGAGCAACTCCCACGCAAGGAGATCGACAACTCGAAGCAATGGCCCATTAAGAAGTGGGCAAGGGGAAGTGACGGGCAGCGAGACCCAAATGGGCTTACAAGAGGGGGTAAGGTCTACTTGCACGCGACCGCAGCGAGATCCCACTCAATCTCTGGAAATATCGAAATCCGCCACACGAAGCCTTTGCCACGCCTTGGTTAACTTCAATGCCAGGACTTCATTAAGTATCGTCCAAATTAATGATCATCCGTCAGCGGGTGACCTCGGCGTTCGTCAAGACGAGCAGCGCGCGCAGCACTGCGGTGGCATGCTTCGCGTTCATGCGGACCTTGGTGAGGATCCGCCAGTTCTTCAGGTCGGCGAAGCCGTGCTCGTTGGCCGCGCGCTCGCGGCTGACCAGCCGGTTCGCCTCCTTCTGGGCATCGGTCAGCGGACGGCCCCGGCTGGCCCTGCGGCCAGTGACGATCACGGGGTCGTCAGGATCATCGTCCAGGCCGACGAAGCCCAGGTCGGCCAGTGCGCCGAGGCCAGCTTCGCGAAGCTTGGCGCAGATCTTGTTGTGGCGTGCGGTAGTGATCTCGCTGGAGCGCCCCGGCTTCGCCGCCGAGATCCAGATGAGGTTGCCCTTCTCGTCGGTCAGGGCGAGGAACAGCAGGCCGTGGACCTTGTGCTTCCCACTGTAGTTGAGCCGGTTCTCGTCCCCGGTCCGTCTGCGGGTGCGTACCAGCGTGCCGTCCAGCAGCACCACGACGCCACCCTTTCGGGTGATCCTTTTCAGGGCACGGTCCAGTCTGGGGGCGCGGGCGGCGAGGAGATCGATCACTTCCAGCAGCCAGCGGCGCACGGTGGAGGCGGACACGTCGTTGCCGCCGGCCATATCGCAGAGCCGCTGGTCGTGCCGCAGCACGGCGAGCACGATGACGGCGATCCTCCCGGGACCCAGCTTGCGCCAGCGCGAGCGGATCTTCTTCAGGTGGCTGCGGATCAGGTCGGCAACCATGTTCACGGTGGCGCTCGACAGCGGCAGACGGCACTGGTAGACAAGCTCTTCAGGGCCCGCGGCAGGGCTGGTGTTCTTTCGCATGGAATCCCCAACACCTGCCTGGGGTCACCGAGTTACGGGATGATCAGGCCACGCGGCGCGACCGGTGAGACGCTGGCGCTAACCGTTCACCGGGCCGTGTAGCGCCCTGCCGGGGTCCGTCGCAGCCAGCCCCGATCCGCCAGGCGCCGCAGCTGGCCGCGCAGCGGTTCGACCTGTGCCGGCTGCACTCCCTTGCCGAGCGCCACTGCCACGTCCCCCGCCTTGACCGCGTCCTGCGCTCCCGCGACGACCTTGAGGATCTCCTGGTAGTCGGCAGGCAGCACGCCGGTGTCCATGCCTTCTTCGTGGTGCGGGACCAGCAGCATCCCGCCCGCTCCGGGAGCCGTCGTGACCCGCTCCAGCTCCTCGGCCATAGCGGCATCATCCGCCTGGCCGACCCGCTGGGCGTCGGCGAACTGCCCGAACACCACCTCTGCCGCCTCCAGCCGTGCGACTTCGACGTCGAGTTCGGCGAGTTCCTTGCGCAGCCGCTCGGCGCGGTCGGCCAACACCAGCCGCCGCTGCATCACCCACGTCAACACGTCCACCACCTGCGGCTCCTCCTGTCCGGCCCTCCTGGGGAGAGTAGGAGGCCACACCGACCCGGCGCCTGGATTCGGACGAAGTGACCGCACGGCAAACGATCTCCTGCTAGCGATCACACCCCCGACCAGCCCGGGCAACCCCACCGCCAGCCCACACCAGCCCCCGCGACCTGCAGTTTTCAGGATGAACAATCCTCATTGGACAGCCCTAGAGTGAAGGATGATCGAACGCGCCGTGGAACAGATACAGACAGTGATACCTACCTACGAGATCGAGGTCGGGACCGAGCCGCTGGACCAGCCGGCGCGGAACTCGGTGGGCGGCTGGCCTTTCCTCGACGACGACCAACCATGGCCTGAGTGCTTCTGCGGCGAGCGTCTGGCCCTGTACTTCCAGCTCGACATCCCCGCGGATGTGGGGCCTTTCGGCGGGGATCACCTCCTGGTCTTCCACTGCCGTGCCCACAACGAAGCATCCGACCCCCCGGTGTCCGGCGACCAACTCGTTCCCCAGTACTGGGACGCTCCGCAACCGACCTACCCGCGCCCGTTCTGGCGCATCCTCCTCCAGCGCCGCGCGACACAGCCTGCGGAGGCCGAACCCTCCGTGCGCGCCCTGCCGCTGACACTGCGTCCGTTCACCGATACCCCCGACGAGGAGGGGCACGGCGCCCTGACGTTCAAGGTGGGCGGTGCACCCTTCTGGTGCCAGGAGCCCGAGCAGTACCAGTGCGCCTGTGGTGCAGACCTGGTGTACATCTGCCAGATCCCGGAGAACACGGAATTCGCCGTCTACCCCGGCCAACCCGAGCAGCCTCACAGCTTCCGCGGCAGCTACGGACTCTTCCTCGGCAACGAGGTCTACCTGCTGGCCTGCCCGGCCCACTGCGACCCGGCTGCCGTCTGGCCGGTGAACCAGAACTAACCCCTCGGCGCTGGCTGACAAGCAAGCCCATCCGACCAGGTCGGACGGGCAGGCGAATTGCATCGGCCGCCCCAGCGCAGGCCCTTCTCGCTGCGGATGCGGGCGCGCTCGCGGCGTTGAGCGGCCAGGACATCGGGGTGGCGGGCGTTGGCGTTGCGCCAGCGTAGGCAGGAATGCAGTGCGCGGGTCTGGACGGTGTGGTTCGGGTGGTTGGAGTTCGCGAGCGTGAACTGCCGCAGCGGTCCGAAGTGCGCTTCGATCGGGTTCGCCCAGGACGCGTTGGTCGGGGTGAAGCAGAGGTGGACGTTGTTGCTCTTCGCCCAGCGGCGGATCTTCTTGCCGTTGTGGGTGGAGAGGTTGTCCAGGATCACGTAGACCGCGGCGCCGTCCGGGCGGGCGGCCCGGATCGACCTGAGCGCGGCCAGGGTTCTCGCGGTGCCCTTGCGGCGCCGGTTGACGCCCCACAGCGTGTACGCCTCCGGCTGCCCGCCCCGGCCCCGCAGCCAGCTCGGCACTGGCAGCGGCCGCATCACCGCCCACACTCCGCGTCCGACATGTCGGTCGGGTAGCGGCGCTCGCGCATCCCGTGGTCGCCGGCGTTCCCGAACCGGTGAGCCAGACAGTCGCACGCAAGGGTGGCAGAAGTGGACCGCGTCCACCTGATGCCGTAGAACTGCGTCAACAGGGCCTCCTGGAATGCTCGTTGGCGTAGACACCCTTTGAGCTACCAAGAGGCCCTGCTTTCATGCGCGGCGGCCGCCGCACTCACCCGATCGAGACTCCCGTTCGATCGCCGCCCCGGCCTCGGCCCTCTCCGACCGGGTCTCGCGCCGGTCGGGGCGGCAGGTGGTCGCCGCCGATGCGTCACACAACTACGCTCCCCAGATGCCCCCTTCAGCCCCGTACTCGTGTGCGATAGTGAGCTCTCGGTAGGTCGATCGGCGAGGAGGTTCAGCCGGTGGGGGAGAGAGCGACCGGGCAGTGGCAGGTCGAGTGGGACAGCGGGTCCTTGGGCGACCACCGCCCTCCGCCTCCCCCCGGTGTCCCTGTCTGCGGGGTGACGGCGATAGCAGTGGCGGTGGTGGACGGCCGCTCCCTGGCCCTCACGGCCGGTGCCGACGAGCTGGTGCGGGTGCGGGATCTTGCCACCGGGGAGCTCGTGAGCCAGCCGCTCGCGGGTCACCACAGCGGGGTGTGGGCGCTGGCGGTGGCGGTGGTGGACGGCCGCTCCCTGGCTGTCACGGGCGGTGGCGACGGGCAGGTACGGGTCTGGGACCTGACCACTCGTGAGCCGCTGGCCGAGCCCCTCGTCAGCCGGCACGGCTGCATCAACGCAGTGGCGATCGGGGTGCTGGACGGGCACACGATCGCCGTGACCGCCGGCGACGGGGAGCCGCTGCAGCTGTGGGAGCCGGCCGTGCCCCGGCAGCTCGGTGCGTCCCTCCGACATTACGACGCAGAGGCGTTGGCGGTGGCGACGGTCGTGCTGGAGGGCCGTACCCTCGCCGTGACCGGCGGCGACGGGGCTAGGGTGGCGCTCTGGGACCTGGCCGCCCGCGAACACGTCTGCGAGCCCCTCCTCGGTCACGACGGCGCGGTGAACACCGTGGCGACGACGCTGTTGGACGGCCGGCCCGTCGCCGTCACCGGCAGCGACGACGACACGGTCCGAGTCTGGGACCTGACGGCCCGCACGCAGCTGGGCGAGCCGCTGGCCGTCCAGCACGACCAGGTATTGGAGATGGCGGTCGGGTCGGTCGACGGCCGGACCGTGGTCGCCACCGCCGGTGGGGCGAACCTGGTCCGGGTATGGGACGTGGCCACCCGGGAGCAGATCGGCCGGGATCTGGTCTTCCCCCTGGCGGTGGGAGCCCTGGCGATGGCGCCAGGCGGCCGGCTGCTGGCCGGCGTTGGTCCGTATGTCGCCGCGCTGACGTATCACCGCTGACACCTTCACCCGCGTCGAGCGCCCGCGGGCCAAGCACCTCACGTCGTCGCCGGTGGCCCGGCGACCGTTCGCCGATGACCCGAAAAGGACTCCTGATCGATCAGCAAGTCCCGCGATCGGTACGAAAACGGCTTCTAACCGGTTCAGGCACCGCCACCACCAACCCGGCGAACCTATGCGGTCACAGCACTTCTACTGACGCGGCGGGCCGGCCGCGGCGGGTGCGGTCCCGGCCCGCCAGGTCCCCCGCTGGGGTACCGGGGCACCGCTCGATGCGCAGGACCACGACTCGACAAGGGACTTGGGTTCGGTCGGCGCAAGCGGGGGTCTGGCGGCGCGTCAGCGGTTATCCGGTACCGCGCCGTCGCGGGTTCGGGCACGATGCGGGGATGGACCCGTACCGCCCGTACCCGAAGATCCCTGAGCGTCAGGGCCTCTCTTCTTATCGCGCCCAAGCCTGGGCGGTCACCGAGAAGGCGCACGGCGCTCACGTCGCCGTGAGCTGCCGCCCTGACGGGAATGTGCTGGCCGCCAACCGCAAGCGTCGATTGGGCAGCGCCGAGTTGGACGGCTTCTTCGGCCTCTCCCGGATCTGGCCACAGCTCAGTGTCGGGGTCCGGCGGTACGCTGCGCTGCTGCGTGAGCACTACGGCCCCGACGCCGAGGTGACGGTGTTCGGGGAGCTGGCCGGTGGCCATTACCCGCACCCTGACGTGCCCGCGCTGCCCGGCTATGAGCCCGTGCAGACCGGCGTCTGGTACTCGCCTCGGCTGGAGTTGCTGATGTTCGACACGGCGGTGGACGCTGCCGGAGGTCGGGTCTGGATCGGCCAGGAGCCGATGCGCGACGCCGCCGCGCGCGCCGGGCTGCTGTGCGTTCCGTTGCTCGCCGTCGGGCCGCTGCACCGCGTCCAGGCCGTGGCCCCGGGCGGCAGCACGCTGGTTCCGGCGCTGCTGGGCCTGCCGCCGATTCCCGACAACCGCGCGGAGGGGATCGTGGTCGCGGTCGCGGATGAGTGGCGCGGCGAGGCGCGCCCGCAGGCCAAAGCGAAGATCGACCGCTTCGCGGAGGACTCCCGGTACGACGGTTCCCGGCCGTATGCGCCACCGCCGGACGGTGCGGCCGGGCTGCCCGCGTGGCTGTTGGCGGAAGCGGTCGCGCTGCTCGCCCCCGCACGAGCGGCCGGCGCGGTGAGCAAGCTCGGCCCCGGCGTTCCGTTGGACGCCGTGGCGGAGGAGATCGTCGCTGATGCGCTGGCGGACCTGCATGCCGCCGTGGGCGGCCTGGGCGAGTACGCGCAGCCGTGCCGCGAGGCGCTTGCGCCGGCGGCGCGGGCTCTGGCGCGGCACGACGCAGACGACCGTGCCGCCCGGCGGCTGTAGAACGGGCAGCGCCCCCGCCGTAGGTGCTTGCGCCGGGGGCGCTGGTGCGGTCAGTGGACTCGCCGCCGGGCGCGAGTGACGGCACTGGTGGAGTGCTGAAGGGAATGTCAGAGTGCCTCCCTACGATGCCGCCATGGCTGCCCACGACTATGACCCCCTGCCCGACCTCGAGCGCGTCCTGACCGACGCCGGCGTGTCAGCGCCGGACGCCCAGCGGCTCGTGCAAGCCCTGGCCGAAGCAGAGAACACCGAGGCAGTGGCCGACATCCTGCTCGCCAGGCCGTCCGGACGACCGGGCTTGATCGCCCTCGAATCGGGGTACGTCCGTCACACCGACTCCGGCATCGAGCTCACTCAGGAGCCGGGCCCGGCGAATTTCCGGCCGACGGACAGGAAATGGCGGCTGATACCCGGCGGTGCCGCCTACTGCGAGCGCGGGGAACACGAGGGGTGGCTCTTCGATCGCCATCACGGAAGGGTGTTGTGTGTTCCGCCCGGCACCCGGGTGGAGGCGGGCAGCGCTTTCACCGACGGACCGCCCGACCTCGCCGGCATCCTGGTGTCGGTGGGCTTCAGCCGGGCGGTGGAAGCTGCGGCCGTCCGCCTCGCCGACTTGTGCGCCCTGGAGCTGGAGGCCGCAGAACGCGTGGTGCGTCCCCTCTTCGAGACTGTCCAGATCATCGAGACCGCGGGGCTGCCTGGCCTGACGACGGACGCGCTCTGTACGCCTCGGCGCTTCACCATCGCGCGGGGGCATGCGATCCGGCAGGCGCTGCGGAGTCTGCCCGTTGATGCCGATCCCCGGCTGCACGCATTGGTCGGCGTGGAGGACGGCGAGGAGCTGGCAAGGCTCTACAGCGAGCAGAAGCTCTTCGACGTCTTCAGGGAGGCGGGCCTCGACATCCCCTTCCCAACGGGCCGCCGCGTCTACCTAGGAGTCGACGTGATCGCCACCCTCCCCAATCACGACGATCTGCTGGACCCGCCGGTCGAGCCCGAACTGTCCAGGCTCTCCGGGCAGGAGCGCGAAGACCTGCTAGCGCAGGTCCGGTCGGCGATCGTACGCGGCTACGCGACGCGCGCCCGGCTGGTCGAGATCGCCCGGGACCATCTGGCGCTCGAGTACCGCAGGCCGGCCGCGCGTGAGCAGGCGGAGGCGCTGGTGGACCGGATGTGGCGCGAGCGCGTCCAGGAGCAGGAGACGTGGCGGGGGGAGACCGACCCGGAGCGGCTCACCAGGGCGCTTTCCGCGCTGGAGGCGGAAGAGATCGTGGCGCGGGAGGACTTCATGTGCTGCAGCTCGTGCGGCCACGCCGAGATCGGCGCCGAAGCCTCCCCCGACACCCGCGGGTTCGTCTACTTCCACCACCAGGGCACGGACAGGGCCGCGGCCGGGCAAGGACTGACGCTGTACTACGGCGGCTTCGACGACTCGGAGCAGACCACGGCATCCGTGGGACAGCGGGTCGTCGCCGCCTTGGAGCAGGTCGGGCTGCCGGTCGAGTGGAACGGCAATGCGGGACGCGCGATCGAAGTGACGCCAGTGGACTGGCGCAAGCGGCTGGTCGGCTGAGAACTCCTGACGAAGCGAGCGGCTGTGCAGTCGCCGCAGGCAGACGGTTGCGCAGTCGGAGGATGGCGCGTCCTCAGCGCGGCTGCGGGCCTGTCCAGGCGCTGAAGTTGGCTTCAGCAGCCCCCGCTGGGCCACGAAGTCGCTGTCGCACCTGCCGGGTAGCGTTCACGGGCAGCGTAGGAACAGCACGTTGACAGGGGTTCACTTGACTGAGAACGACACGCGGACCAGGCTCGGGGTCCTGCTTTTCGACGACCTCTGGCCCGGCCTGGATGAAGCCGGCTTGAACGTTGTGGAATACGACCCGGACTGGAAGTCTCCGTGCCAGCTGGGAGAGCCCACCCCCGAGGGCATGATCCGGTGGGAGCCCGTCCCGATGGAGCCGGCCCCGGACTTCACCGAGCTCGAGAGCGCACTCACCGGGATCGGCGCGACGCTGCATCCGGATGTGCCGGCCCTCTACGGCAGCTTCTGGTGCGGCCCGTTGGACGGGTTGGAGCACTCCGGGGAGACGGTGTCGCTCTGCACCGTATGGAACGAGGACGAGCTCCAGCGAACCCTGCACGGTCTGGCCGAACATGCGCGCCGCCAGGCGGCGGAGTTCGGCGGCGACATCACCTTCCCGGTCGCCGCCACCCATGGCGACCTGTTCTTCGTGCTCGACAATGCCACCGGCAGCATCCTGCTCCAGGAGATCGGCCACCGGGGTGGCCGGAAGGTCGCGCCGTCGCTCGCGCAGTTCCTGGCGGACCTGTGACCGGCGGAACGATCTTCTGTATGTCGTGTAGGTGTCCTCGCGCCCTCCCCCACCGAGCGGCTCCGCGGCGCCAGCGATGACGTCGGATGAGAGCCTGCCGCCCGCGGCATCGAGCGGTAGGCCGACACCACGCAGCCACACGACGAGGAGAGTTCACGATGACCGGCCGTCCGATCGACTGGACCGTCACCGAGTGGGACCGTATCCCGCGCGAGTGGAGCGGCGTCCGGTTGCCGAACCGGCTGCCGGAGGAGGACAGCCCGGAGCGGGCCTGGCTGCCCCTCAGCATGCACCTGATCGAGGACCGCGGGGTCGCCCAACAGCCGGTCTTCGATCCGGCGTTGGCACACTACTCGCCCGCGATGCGCCCCAGCGAGCCGTCCTTCGCGGACCCGGAGACGGCCGAGTGCTGGCGGGCCGCGCGCCGTGAGGCGCTCGACACCGTGCTGAACGCGGTCGCGCAGTCCGACTGGGCGCAGCATCTGGTCCTGCGCGGCGTGGTCCCGCTGCGGGCCTGGCACGGGGAGGATGCGCGGGAGCCCCACGAACTCGAGTTCGTCGTGCGGCCTGCCACCCGTTGGACGAACGACGCCTGCACCGTGCGCATGCTCGACGACCTCGCCGCGGCAGCGGAGCGGCTGTCCGGACCCGTACGGATACTGGCCGAGGGGGCGGTCACCGACGACCTCTGGATGGACAACACCCGGCTGCCCGGCCGCCGCTTGGTGCTGCCGTGGACGGCGCCGGGCGTCCCGGGCGGTACGGTCCGACTCGACTTCGCCTTCGGCGAGCGGCTCCTCGACAACCGCACGCTCGACGACGACCGGTTCGTCGCAGCCCGGTTGGTCGGCGGGCCTCAGTGCGGCCCGCTGCCCGACGTCACCGGGCCGTTGGCCACCGCGACCCCGGCACTCTCGTTGGCGTGGAAGATCCTCTGGCTGGTCACGGACGCCCGCCCGCAGGGGCACGACCTGTACGACGCCGTCCTGCTCGCCCGCACCGTACAGGTGCCGTACGAGCTGCTGCGAGAGGTGTTCGTCCGGACGTACAAAGGCTGGGCCGGCTGTCCTCTCATGCCCGGACACATCGCCGAACTAGACGTCGACTGGGAGGAGTTCCACAAGGACTACCCGGATCTTGTGCCCTGCGGCGACGACTTCCACAGCGCGCTTGGGGATCTGCTGGAGGGTACGTTCGGCGGCCACGACGACTACACCCGGCGGGCCGCGTGGCTCGGCCCGCTCGTCGAGTCGATGCGGCCGGTGCTGGCGGAGAACGGGATGCAGCGGGTGCAACTACTCCTCGCGGGCCGGGGCATGACCATGGAGAACATCCTGGTCACCACCCGCGAGCTGCTCGGCTGCGACCTTGCCAAGGCTCACCAGGCAGTGCACACCCACCGCGGCCACTCGGACTTCCGAACCAGCGAACTGCGCGCCGCGGCCGAACGCTTCGCCGTCGTCCTCGGGGAGCCGGCGGCAGCTCTCTGACTGGACCTCCTGTGCCGGGACCGCCATCATGCCGACATGTCGATCACCCTCTCCGTGCCGTGCCCGGGGTGCGCGGACTTCGCCCGACCCGCCTGGTCACAGAGCCCTGCGCCGCGCTGGGCCACGCTGGCCGGCACAGCGGTGTGGAGTGGGCGGACGCAACCCTCTCCCCGGCCTGCCGTTGGGAGCGAGTGAGCCGTTCGCCAGATCCGAATCACTGCCGCTGCCCGGCGAGGAGCGGCTGGTCAGGATACGCGGTCCCTTCCTCGCCGACGGACGCGTCCCGTTCTGGGCGTTGTTCGCGCCTGCTCTCGCGGCGCTGAACGGACTGGACGAGTATCCGGAACTGATGCGGCACTGTGCGATGACCGCTTGCACACCCCTTGCCGTGCTCGCCCAGGCAAACGGATACGCCTGGCTGCGAGTCCGAGTGGAGGAGGTCACGAAACTGGTCGAGGCCGCCGACAGATTCCCGCCCTCGAGCGCCGGGGTCATTGGAGAACCTGCTCCCTCCCGCCGGCCTGGGCCTCGGCAGGGCGGATACTGCGCAGCCTAGCCGGTGCGCCCGCCCGATGGCGGGACGCATAATGACCCACGCCGTCATCCAGCAACTCCTGATGGAATCGAGCAGCGCGAACGCCAACTGGACGAGCAGGTCGGCGAACTCGCCGCGCGGCTGCGCGAGGCGCAGGCTGAACGCAATGCGCTGGCGACCACGGCCAGGACCGTCCGCGCGATGGTCGCCGACCTCGACCTCGCGCAGCTGCCGGCCCCGGTGCTGCCGGACGGCGTGGCCTACCAGCAGATCATGGACGTGTTCGAGCACGAACGCCGACCGCTGCGCGCCCGCGACCTCTGCCTCGCGCTGGACCTGCCCGTGATGCCCAAGCACGTCGAAGGCACCCGCGCGAGACTCAAACGCCTGGTCAGCCTCGGATTCCTCGAGGAGATGAGCCTCCCCCGGTGGGTGGGAGGTACTGATCAGCAGGTTACGATGGGTTGATAGGTGTTCAGGTTCGTTCGTTCGGTCGATGCCTGTTCGGCGTAGTGCTTCTCCTCGTACTCGATCGGGCTGAGCCAGCCGAGACGCTTCTGGATGCGGGTGGTGTTGTAGAACCCGTCGATGTACTCGAACAGCGCCTGGTTCGCCTCGGCCCGGGTGGCGAACGTCCGGCCCCGCACGCACTCGGACTTGATCAGCGTCCACAGGTTCTCCGCCAGGGCGTTGTCATACGAATCCCCCACGGACCCCATCGACGCCTCAACTCCAGCCCGCACCAGGCGTGTCGTGAGCTTGATGGATGTGTACTGACAGGATTCAACCTGTGGACGCAACACCGGCTTTCTGTAGTGATAGTAGGTGCTCGTTGAGGGCTTCGGCGGGTGTCTTCCAGCCGAGGCTCTTGCGGGGTCTGCTGTTGAGCGTGGCGGCAACCGCTTCGATATCCTCCGCAGCCCATCGGGACAGGTCGGTGCCCTTCGGGAAGTA
>NZ_JBEXKB010000127.1:0-13243 GCF_040609455.1 Kitasatospora sp. NPDC004669 | reverse complement strand
CACGCTCGCGCGTCCCCGGGACCGTCGGTCGACCCCGCTAAGCCGGGTCCTCCGGGTCTGAGTGAGTCTCCTGCGGTGTGACGGGGGTGCCGGGGTGCGGCAGGGGGTGAGCGGGTGTCAGGCGGCGGGGCTGCTGCCCACCAGGACGCGGTCGTCGGCCAGCAGCAGCCGGTCGTTGGCGGCCAGCACGGCCTCGTGCAACTGCTGGAGCGCGGAGCACGGTTCCAGGCCCAGCTCGTCGATCAGCATCCGACGTGCGGACTGGTACACCTTCAGGGCTTCGGCTCGCCGGTCAGAGCGGTAGAGCGCGACCATCAGCTGCCGGTAGAAGGTCTCGCGCAGCGGGCTCTCCGCGATCAGCGCGAAGAGCCGTCCCACCAGCTCACGGTGGCGGCCGAGTTGGAGCTGCGCCTGGATCTGCATCTCCGAGCAGTCGAGCCGGGCCTCGGTGAGCCAGATGCCGAAGCTGCGCAGGATCGGGCCTTCGCCGATGTCGCCGAGGACCGGGCCGCGCCAGAGCGCGAGCCCGCGCTCGAAGCAGTCGGCGGCCTCCTCGTACCGGTGGTCCCGCAGGTGTCGGCGGCCGAGGTCGGTGAGTTCCAGGAAGTCCTGGTGGTCGATCCGGCTGCCGTGCAGCCGCAGCATGTACCCGGAGGAGCGGGTGACGATCCGGCCCTCCTGGTCGCCCGGCCGGTGCAGGAACTTGCGCAGGTCGGAGATGTAGACGTGTAGCCCGGCGGAGGCCCGGCGGGGCATCTTCTCGCCCCAGAGCTCGTTCATCAGCTGGTCGGTGGTCACCACGTGGTCGGCGCGGACCAGCAGGGTGGCGAGCAGCGTCTCGATCTTCTGGGCGCTGAGGAAGGTGGTGGAGTTCCGGTCGACGACCCGCAGCGAGCCGAGGAGTTCGTACCTCACGAGGCGCTCCCTTCCGCGGCGGCGGCGCTGCGGGCCTTGGCGAGGGTGGTGGCGACGATGTCGACCACCGCGTCCCGGTGCTCCTCCAGGTAGAAGTGGCCGCCGGGGAACACGTGCCGGGCGAACTCGGCGCCGGTGTGGTCGTCCCAGGCCAGCGACTGGGTGGTGGAGGTGTGCGGGTCGTCGCTGCCCACCATGTGGGTGATCGGGCAGTCCAGCGGAGGCTCGGGCACCCAGGTGTGGGTCTCGATGGCCTGGTAGTCGCCGCGGACGGTCGGCAGGATGGTGGCCAGCAGGTCCTGGTTGTCCAGCCACTGCGGGTCTGTGCCGCCGACCTCCTTCAACTCTCTTACCACGCCGGCGTCGTCGCGCAGGTGCACGGTGCCGGAGGGCAGCTTGGAAGGGGCCGGGTAGCCGGAGGCGAACAGCCACAGCGGCCGCCGGCCGAGCCGGTTGCGGTACCGCTGGGCGACCTCGAAGGCGAGGATCGAGCCCATGCTGTGGCCGAAGAACGCGAACGGCCCGGTGGTCCACGGCTGGAGTTCCGAGAAGATCAGGTCGGCGAGCTCCGCGACGCTGGTGACGCACGGTTCGGCGCGCCGGTCCTGGCGGCCCGGGTACTGCAGTGCGAGGACTTCTATGTCCGGAGCCAGTGCCTCCGAGAGCGGGAAGTAGTAGCTGGCGGAGCCGCCGGCGTGCGGGAAGAGCACGAGGCGCAGTCCGGCCTCGGGGCTGGGGTGGAACCGGCGCACCCACTCGCCGGTGACCTTGTGAACGGACGTCATCTGGTGCTCCTTCCACGCAATGGGGCGATCGAGCGCGCCGGCCCACTGCACCGTGTACCTGTCGGGATGAGGCCGGGGAATGAGGGGATAAACGGCTCCGTGCGGCCGCACCGGCCGGATGTCCGGGGGAACTCCGGTGCGCCGTGGGAACGATGCGAGTCTAGATAGGCCGCCGGACCGCCCGGTACCCCGATCGTGCCCCTAGGCGGATTTGAGCGGGATTTGAGGATCGCCCCCGGTAGGGGCCCCGGTGACGGGGTGGGGTAGGGGTGGGCGGATCCTCCGCGGCCCGGGCACGCCGACGGCCCGAGCGCCCCCGTGCGGGGCGTTCGGGCCGTCGATGCGGATGGTGCGGGTGCGGTGCTATGCGCCGCGCACGTGCGCCGCCAGCGCCGCGGGGGTCGGGGCGGAGAAGAGGTCCGCCAGCTTGACCGTGACGCCGGAGCCCTCCTCCAGCTTCTGGATCAGCTGCGCGCCGAGCAGCGAATGGCCGCCGTGGGTGAAGAAGTTGGTGTGGGCGTTCACGTCCTCGCGGCCCAACAACTCGCGGAACAGGTCCACGACCGTCCGGGTGAGCTCGTCGGTCGGCTCGGGCGCGCTGCCCTCGCTCGCGCCGGGTGCCGGCCGGCCGTCGGCGGCCAGCTTCTCCAGGGCGAGGTAGTCCACCTTCTCGTTGGCGTTGGTCGGCAGTGCGTCGATCACCAGGAAGTCCTGCGGGAGTGCGGAGTTGGGCAGTTCGGTACGGGCGTGTTCCCAGAGGCCGTCCACGATCTCCGGGCCGTCGGCGGACTCGACGAAGACCACCAGACGGCCGTCGGCACTGCGGTCGCCGACCACCACGGCAGCGGCCGCGCGCACCTGCGGGTGGCTGAGCACCGCGGACTCGACCTCGCCGAGCTCGATCCGGTTGCCGCGCAGCTTGACCTGCCGGTCGGAGCGGCCGAACACCTCCAGGTTGCCGTCGGCCCGCCAACGGCCGATGTCCCCACTGCGGTAGTACCGCCCGTGGCGCGGGTGGTCGCCGAACCTGTCGGCGTTGAGTTCAGGGCGCTCGTGGTAGCCGAGCGAGACGCCGTCGCCGGTGATCCACAGCTCGCCGCGCACGCCCACCGGCAGCTCGCGGCCGTCCGGGGCGACCACCATGACCTGGATGTTCTGGATCGGCTTGCCGATGTGCGGGCGCTCGCCGAGGTCGTTGTCCAGGATGCCCCAGGTGCACCAGGTGGTGGTTTCGGTCGGCCCGTACGCATGGTGCAACTCGCATCCGGTGGCGAGCAGTTGCTCGGCCAGCGGGACGGGCAGTGGCTCGGCGCCGATCACCACGCGGCGCCCGGCGAGCTGGTCACCGACGTGCTCCAGGACCAGCCGCCAGGTGGTCGGGGTGGCCTGGACGATGCCGGGCTGGTAGCGCTTGAGCAGTTCGAGCAGCACCCGGCCGTCGACCCGGGCCTCGTCCGGCGCGATGACGATCCGTCCGCCCGAGTAGAGCGGGACGTAGTGCTCCAGGTTGGCCATGTCGAAGGCGAAGGTGGTGGTCCACAACGTCGCGTCCTCCGGGGTGGCCCGGAGCCGGACGGTGTAGTCGGCGGCGACGTTGGCCACCGCGCGGTGCGGCAGCAGGGCGCCCTTGGGGCGGCCGCTGGAGCCGGAGGTGTAGATCAGGTACGCGGCGGAGGCCGGGTCGATCAGCGGCGGCTCGTCCTCGCCGTTCCAGCGCCTCGGGCTGCCGCCGACCCGGGCCAGCGGCAGCCGGGCCGTCTCGCGGTCGGCGGGCAGCGGCAGTTCGCGGTCGGTGAGGATGACCCGCGCGCCGGAGTCCTCCAGCAGGTAGGCGACCCGCTGGGCCGGGTGGTCCGGGTCGACCGGCAGGTACGCGGCGCCGGACAGCCAGATGCCGAGCACGGCGGCGGTCAGTTCGGGCGAGCGGGCCGAGGCGAGGGCCACGATGTCGCCGGCGCTGACGCCGGCGGAGGTGAGCGCGTCCCGGTTGTCCAGCGCGGCCTCCCACAGTTCGTGGTAGCCGACCGTACGGTCGCCCTGCTCCATGGCGACGGCGTGCGGGGTGGCGAGGGCGTGGGCGCGGACGGCCGAGGGGATGTCGGTGGGGGTGTAGCGCTCGACGGTGTCGTTGGCGGCCTCGATCACCGCGTGGTCCTGCTCGCTCCAGACCTGGATCCGGCCGACCGGTAGGTCCGGGTCCGCGGCGGCGGCGACCAGCAGCGCGTCGTAGCGCAGCAGCAGCGCCTCGACGTCGCCCCGATCGAGCTTGTCGGTGCCGTACCGGGCGATGATCCGGATGCCGGACTCGGAGGAGGCGAGGAAGAACTCCAGGTCGAACTTGCTGTAGCCGTTCTCCAGCACCAGCGCGCGGGCCCGGTTGCCGTTCAGTCGCAGCTCGTCGGTGAGACCCAGCTGCGGGAAGTAGTTGAACAGGTGGCGGCAGAGCCGGTTGCGCCAGGAGGAGCCGGCCCGCGGGACCAGGTCGGAGATGCTGTCCACCGGGACGTCGGCGTGCTCCAGCGCGCCGAAGTAGGCGTCCCGGGCACGGCGGACCAGGCCGCGGAAGCCCTCGGCCGCGTCCACGCTTACCCGCAGCGGCAGCACGTTGGTGTGGTGGCCGACCGCGCCCGGGTCCTCCTTGGGGCGGACGCTGACCGGGGAGCCGACGGTGATGTCCGGGCCGGCGCCGTGCGCGGCGAGCAGCACGTAGTAGGCGGCGAGCAGGACGACCGCCTCGGGGGCGCGCGCCGCGCGCCCGAGTGCGGCGACGGCCGCCCTGGCCTGGCCGGACAGCTGGTAGGCGAGCTGGTCGCCGCGCAGGGTGGGGTCGGCGCCGTCGGAGGCGCCGCAGGCGAGGTCGAGCACCTCGGGGTCGAAGTCCTCCAGCCGCTCGCGCCAGTAGGCGAGGCTCTCCGGGCTGGGCTCGGGCTCGTGGAACGTGGCGACCGGGGTGAGCAGTTCGGCCGGGGCGCCAGCGCCCGCGGCGATCCCGTCGTACGCGGCGACCAGCTCCTTGAGCAGGGTGGTGCCGGAGATGATGTCGTAGACGAGGTGGTGGAAGGCCAGGCAGACGACCTGGCCGTCTGGGTGGTGGAACAGGCCGGCACGCACCAGCGGCCGCCCGTCGAACGCGAACCGACGGGTCATCCAGGGACGCAGTGCGAGCTCGATCTCCTCGGCGGGCGGCGCGAACTCCGCGATCTCCTCGATCCGGACGACGAAGTGCTCGGCCGGCACGACCGACTTCATCAGCTCGGCGCCGGAGGTGAAGTAGACCGTGCGGAGCACCTCGTGGCGGCGGAGCATGACGTCGAGGGCGGCCTGGAGCACGGCCGGGTCGAGCGTGCCCTCCACCTGGAACGCCAGTGACAGGTTGTTGGCGGCCGCGTCGGGGACCAGGCGTTCGAGCAGCCACATGGCCTCCTCTTTGCGCGTCGCCGGCGTTAGGTCCCGGGTGGACCTCCCGCCGGGTGCGGCACCGGATATCGCTGCGGGTCCCATCTGAGCCTCCCCTGGATGAACGGGCGTTCGGTCTTTCCCGAATGTGCTTTCCGAATGTACGAAATTACGGTGCGACGCTACTCTGGCGCCGTCCCCGCCCGATACCCCTAGCCGGTGGCGCGGCGTCATTCGGCGCTTCCGAAGGCGCGGCTAGGGGGTGATTAGGGGTGTTAGGGGGATGCCCGGCCGGTGCCCGAATTTCTAGGATTCCGGTCAGGATTGTCGACGCATGACCAAGGAGTGGTGATGGCGGGGTCCGATTCATGGCGGACGCTGGTGGACGGCGGGGGTTCCGAGGGAATCGTCCTCGCCGTCGATTTCGATACCACCGGGCGGCCGGAGGCGCGTTTCTCCGACCTGGTGGCCAATCTTCCGGGCGGCCTGACGGTCTGGGAGACCGTCCCGCCCGAGGCGGGGACGCCGGCCACGCGCAGTGGCGCCGGCTTCCTGGACCACTGGTCCGCGCGGCTGGAGGCGGAGCGTCCGCAGGTCCGGGCGCTGCTCGGGTTCTGTGCCGGCTCGGTCTACGCCTCCGCGCTGGCCGACCGGATCTCGGCCTGGCAGGACAGTGAGCCGCTGCTGCTGATCTTCGACCCGGAGATCTCCGTCGCGCAGACCCTGATGTGGCAGTACCACAAGGTGGTCGGCTTCATGTCCTCGGTGATCTCGGCCGAGGACGTCGCCACCGCCCGGGCGGCGGGCCAGGAGGTGCACGACCGGACGCCGGCGATCGGCGCGCTCAAGGACGGGCTGGTCGCGCTGATCCGGGAGATCGGCGAGCCGGCGTTCAGCAAGGTCGGCCTGGACGAGGTGCGGCGCGAGGAGCTGTTCTCGGTCTTCGAGTCCTTCCTCTGCTACCTGGCCGCGGCCTCGGAGATCGACCCGCTGGACCGCTGGCGCGACGCGGTGGCGTTCAGCTCGGCGAGCCCGTTGAGCGGGCTGCGGGCGATGCGGGCCTCCGGGGTCGCGGGCGAGCGGCTGGCGGTGGCACGGGAGCTGGAGATCGACGTCGAGCACGGCGCGATGCTGTCCCACAAGGGGCTCGCGGACGCCGTCGCCGAGATCCTGGAGGGATCGCACCGCGGGTGATCCCGCACCGCTCTCCCGCGCGCGGGATTTACGGACCAGGGCCCCGGCCGAGTGATTCGGCCGGGGCCCGGTGCTTCTCACAGGTTTTCTCGTCGAATTCCGGGCCGACGCTCGGAAACGGCTGAAGGGCCCGGCTGCGGGGCCGGGCCCTTCATTTTGTCGGGCGGTCATTCGGGGGTCATTCGGCGACCTTTGTCCGGGCGGTCCACTCGAATATCGCGGTCGGTTCGCCGTCGAGCGAGACGAATTCGCCGGTGTGCCGGAAGTGCTCGTAGCCGCCGTACCTCGGGCACTTGATGGTGTCGTCCAGGGATTTGGCGTGCCGGATCCGATCCTCGTCGGTGATGCCGGCCGGTCCGCCGACCAGGACGGCTTTGTAGCTGGCCACAGGGAACCTCCACGGTTGGTGATAGGGACGGGACTGCACGGGACCTACTGGGCGGTGTACTCGGCGAGCAGCGAGGCCACCAGGCTCTCCTCGACGTTGCCGCCGGACAGCAGCACGCCGATGTTGCGCCCCTGCCAGCGGGGCGCCGTCGCGAGCCGCATCGCCGCCGCCAGGGCGGTCGCGGCGGCCGGCTCGACGAGCAGACGGGTGTGGGTGAGCGTGACGTACATCGACTCGGCGATCTCCGCCTCCTCCACCGTCAGCACCTCGCTCAGCGAACTGCGGCAGGTGTCGAACGGCAGGGCGCCGATCCGGTCCGGGCGCAGACCGTCCGCGAGGGTCGGCCGGACCGCCACGTTGCAGGGCTGCCCGTGGCGCAGTGCCTCGGTGAGCGCCGGCACCGCGGCGGGCTCGGCCGCGACCACCGCGACGTGCTCGCCGGCGGCCGCCAGGCAGGCGCCGGCCACCGCGCTGCCGCCGCCGACCGGCAGTACCACGGCGTCCAGCCGCTGGCCCTCCGAGCGGACCTGCTCCAGCAGTTCGGCGGTGGCGGTGCCCTGGCCCGCGACGACGTCCGGGTCCTGGTACGGGTCCACCACGTCGTAGCCGCGCAGTTCCCGCACGCTCTCGACGACGGCGATCCGGTCGGCCAGCACGGTGCCGGCCAGGATCACCTCGGCGCCGCTGTCCCGGATCCGGCCGATCTTGGTCGGGGCGGCGTCCTCGGGCAGCACCAGGGTGGCGGTGACGCCGAGTTCGCGGGCGGCCAGGGCGACGGCGATGGCGTGGTTGCCGGTGCTCTGCGCCACCACGCCCACGCTGCCGGCGGCGACCATGCGCTCGACCGCGAGCAGGGCGCCGCGCAGTTTGAACGAGCCGCCGCGCTGCAGGTTCTCGGCCTTCAGCCAGAACCGGGCGCCGGCCCTGCGGTCCAGGTCGTCGCTGCGCACCACCGGAGTCCGGCGGACCCGCCCGGCCAGCCGCAGTCTGGCGTCCAGGACGTCGCTGCGGGTCAGCGGGAGGTCGGCAACGGCGACGCTCGTGTTGATCTCTGACATCGAACCCTCACTTAACGCGCGTGGTGTGGCCGGTCGCGACCACGGAGGTGATCCCTCGGTGTCCAGGCGGGCCGGTGCACGGCGGAGCAGTGGGCGGTGTACCGGGATGAACCCTGCGACACGGTCACCAACGTTGAACAGAACGTCTAAAGTCGGTCCAAGCTGCGACTTCGCCGACTGGACAACTGACGGAGGTTGACTGTTCTTCGCGAATGGTCATACATTCATCCCGATCTCAAAGCGAGAGGGACCGTCCGGGGCGCCCGGCATCCCAGTTGCCTGGGGAGGAGTGGAGCCGAGTGTCTCGACCAGCGCGAAGCTGTCCGGGCTCGGCCACCAGGAGCAGGAGTACCCGTCCCCGCGCCGGTCGGCGGCGCGGATCCGAGGCCGGTCGGCGGCCACGGATCGTGACTCGGTCACCATCACCGAAGACCAGCACAACCGGTCCAGGGGCGCATCGACCCGTGGCGTCGACGCGGTGCTGCCCGGTGACCGAACGGGCGGTCCTTCACGGAGTTTCTTCTTCATCAGAGGCACTGGGACCTGGGCGCGTCGTCGCCCGCGGTGAAACGGGGCCTCTTCCTGCGATGCGACCCGGTGCGGCGGACCGGTGCGTGTCGCTTCATGCCTCAGGGGGCTATGGTGACGACCGTTCTCATCGATCGAGGGAAAGAACTCGCGGCATTAGACGCCCAGTTGGAAGCCGGCAGACGTGGCCGGTGCGCGCTCGCCCTGGTCAGCGGGGCGGCCGGTAGCGGCAAGACCGAACTCCTGCACGCCTTTGCGGAGCGTGCCACCGAGCAGGGCGCCGTGGTGCTCACGGCACTGGCCTGCGACGCCAGGAACGCGCCGCTGGGCGCGCTCCACCAGCTGGTCTGCTCCGCGCCGGCCGCCGCGTACGGGCCGGGCCCGGCGGATGCCGCGACCAGGAGCCTGGTGGCCGAGGCCGCCGCAGCGTCGGCCGGGGCCGGGGGGAGCGGTCCGGTCGACTTCGCGCTGCTGGACGCGCTCGCCGCGGCCCTCGCCCGGCTGGCCCGTGTCCAGTCCGTGGTGATCGCGGTCGACGACGTCCAGGACGCCGATCAGGCCTCGCTCGACTACCTGCTCCACCTGATCCGGCGGCTGCGGTACGCCCGGGTCCTCTTCGTCTTCAACGAGTCAGAACACCTCCAGGGGCACAATCCGCGCTTCCGGGTGGAACTGCTGCGCCAGCCCGGCTTCCGGCGGATCCGGCTCGGCCCGCTCTCGGTCGGCGGTGTGGAGCGGATGCTCGCCGCCAACCTCGGCACGACCGTCCCGCGCGCCAGTGCGGTCCGCTACCACGAGGTCAGCGGCGGCAACCCGCTGCTGGTCCGGGCCCTGCTGGACGACTCCCAGCTGGCGCCGACCGTCGGCGTGGAGAGCCGGCCCCACGGGGCGATCGAGGTGGGCGACTCCTTCTCCCAGGCCCTGCTCGCCTGCCTGCACCGGGGCAACCCGACCATGCTGGCGGTCGCCCGGGCGTTGGCCGTCCTGGACGAGCCCAGCTTGCCGGAGACGGTGGAGCGGCTGCTCGTCCTGGACCGGCGCAGCACTGTCCAGGCCATCGAGGACCTGACGGCCGCCGGTTTCGTCAGCGACGGGGGCTTCCGCCATCCGCAGGCTCGCGCCGCGGTGCTGGGCGAGCTGTCCGCCGAGCGCCGGTCCGAGCTGCACTACGCCGCTGCCCAGCTGCTCCACGCGATGGGTGCCCCGGCGTCCGACGTCGCCCCGCACGTGCTCGGCGCCGGTGACATCGACGAGCCGTGGGTGCCGGGGATCCTCAAGTCCGCGGCCGAGCAGGCCTTGCGCGAGGGCACGGCCGAACACGCCATCGGCTACCTGGAACGGGCCGAGCGCCTGCTGGGCGGCGGACCCGAGTGCATTCCGACCGTGATGCTGCTGGTCGGCGCCCAGTGGCGGGTCAATCCGGCGCTGGCGGTGCGCCACCTCGACCTGCTCGGCGAGGCCCTGGCCGCCGGTTGCCTGACCGGTCATCAGGGCACCGCCCTGGTCCGGTTCATGCTCTGGCACGGACGGACCGAGCAGGTCGTGGCGGCCCTGGTCCACCTGCGCCGTCAGGCCGAACAGGACACCCAGGTCGCCGACGACCTGACGGCGCTGGTGCACTGGATGCGCGGCACCCACCCGGACGCGCTCGTCAGTGCGGGCCTGCGGCCGGTCGCCGCCCTGCCCTGGAGCGGCCTGGCCAGCCTCGGGTCCCGTGCCGCGACGCTGTTCTCCACCGTCCTGACCGCCGGCCCCGACGAGCGCACGGTCGACCGGGCCGAACGGGTCCTCCAGGCCACCGTCCTGGAGGCCGCCGACATCGCGCCGATCGAGGCGGCGCTGCTCAGCCTCCACTACGGCGGCCAGCCCGACCGGGCGGCCCGCTGGTGCGATCCACTGCTCGACGAGGCGCTGGCCAGGGACATCCCGAGCTGGGCGGCCAGACTGGCCAGCATCCGCGCCGCGATCGCGGTCCGCGAGGGCGACGCGCGGGCCGCCGAACAGCACGCCGAGACCGCGATGCGCCTGCTGGCCCCGCGCAACTGGGGCACCACGGTCGGCAGTCCGCTGTCCGTCCTGCTGCTCGCCAGGACGGCGCTGGGCAAGCACGAGGAGGCCGCCGAGCTGCTCAACCAGCCGGTGCCCGCCGCGATGTTCGAGACCCGCTACGGCCTGCACTACCGCTACGCGCGTGGCCGTCACTACCTCGCCACCGACCGCTGCGACGAAGCCCTGGCCGACTTCCTCGCCTGCGGCGACCAGATGCGCGCCTGGGGCATCGACCAGCCCGACGTGATCCCGTGGCGCTCGGCCGCGGCCGACGCGCTGCTGCGCCTGGGCGAGCGCGAGCAGGCCGCCCGGCTGGCTGAGGAGCAGCTGGCCCGGCTCGGCTCCGGCCGCTCCCGCGCCCGGGGCATCACCCTGCGCACGCTGGCCGGGGTCGCCGCGCCGGAGAGCCGTTCGGAGCTGCTCCGGGAGGCCGTCGCCAACCTCAAGGCGGCCGACGACCGGCTCGAACTCTCCTACGCCCTGTCCGACTTGGCGGACCTGGGCGACCCGGGCGAGGTCCGGCCGCTGGTCGGCGAGCCGGAGCCCCTCCGGGAGCAGGGCGCCCAGCAGCCCTTGCGGCTGGCCGGCGAGCGGGTGCCTGAGCCGCGCCGCGCGCCGCTGCTGCGGCACGTGCTGCCGGCCGCGGAGTCGCCCCGGCGTCCGGTCGGCCACAGCGGGGTCGGCCTGCTCAGCGAGGCCGAGCTGCGGGTGGCCGCGCTGGCCTCGCTCGGCTGCACCAACCGGGAGATCGCCGGCCGCCTCTACATCACCGTCAGTACCGTCGAACAACATCTCACCCGGGTGTACCGCAAGTTGAAGGTGAGTCGGCGCTCGGACCTGCCCACCGACCTTCAGGTCCCCCCGTCGGAGCCCGGGCCGGGGGAGCTGTTAGGGCAGATCGTGGTCGCCTACCGCGGACCGGGCGAACTGGTCGGGCGGCGCGAGGTCGGGTGACCCCTCCTCCTTCAATGTATGACCAGATTTGAAAGCCAGTCAATACGCCAGGCGTGGGACTATGCTTGACCCAAGTTCAATTCTGGTCACTCTCAAGTTGATCACCTTCTCGACGGAGGTCCCATGATTGAGGTACGCGGGCTCAGCAAGCGGTTCGGGGAGGTCACCGCCGTCGACGACCTCACCTTCACCGTCCGGCCGGGTGAGGTCACCGGCTTCCTCGGCCGCAACGGGGCCGGCAAGACCACCACCCTGCGCATGGTGCTCGGCCTCGACACGCCCACCAGCGGCACCGTCACCTTCGACGGCCGGCCGTTCGCCGACCTGCCGACCCCGCTGCGGCAGGTCGGTGCCCTCCTGGACGCGCGTGCGGTGCACCCGAGCCGCACCGCGTCCCAGCACCTGCTGGTGCTCGCCCACAGCAACGGCCTCGACCCGGCGCGGGTACCGCGGGTCCTGGAACTGGTGGGCCTGCGCCACGCCGCTCACCGGCCCGCCGGCGCGTTCTCCCTCGGCATGCTGCAGCGCCTCGGCCTGGCCGCGGCACTGCTCGGCGACCCGCCGGTGCTCATCCTGGACGAGCCGTTGAACGGCCTGGACCCGGAGGGCATCGTCTGGTTCCGCGACCTGATGCGCAAGCTCGCCGGGGAGGGGCGCACCGTCCTGGTCTCCAGCCACCTGATGGCCGAAATGGCCCTCACCGCCGATCACCTGCTGGTCATCGGCGGCGGCCGACTGCTCGCGGACACCAGCGTGGAGGAGTTCGTCGACGCGAACAGCCACGCCGAGGCGCTGGTCCGCACGCCCGCCGCCGAGTCCTTCGGCCGCGAGCTCTCGGACGCCGGCGCAGCCGTGCGCCGCCTGCCGGACGGCGCGCTCGCGGTGACCGGCATGGACAGCGCCCGGATCGGCGCGCTGGCCGCGGCCTCCGGGGTGGAACTCCACGAGCTCGCCACCCGGCGGCGCTCGTTGGAGGAGGCGTTCATGACCCTGACGGGCGGCGAGGCCGCGTCCGTCGGCAGGCCGGAGTCGGACGGGCCGGTCTCGGACAGGCGCGCGGCTGAGCCGGTGCCGGCCCGGCCCGCCGAACGCGGACTGCTCGGCCGCCGGGCCGCCCGGCCGTACGCCGAGCGCCGGCCGACCTTCAGGGACGCGGCCAGGGCCGAGTGGGCCAAGCTGCGCACCACCCGCTCCAGCCGTTACCTCGCGCTCGGCACGGTGGTCGCCGGGGCCGGGCTCGCCATGCTCACCAGCAACGCGGCCGGCACCGGGTACGCCGCGATGTCGGAGGCCGAGCGACTGGCCTTCGACCCCACCGAGGTCAGCCTGCGCGGACACCTGGTCGCCCAGGTCACCATCGGGCTGCTGGGCGCGCTCGCGATCACCGCCGAGTACACCACCGGCACCCTCGTCCCCACCCTCACCGCTGTCCCCGACCGGGGTCGGCTGGCCACCGCGAAGGCGGCAGTGCTCGGCACCACCGCCCTCGGCGTCGGGCTGGCGACCACCGTCAGCGGCTTCCTCGGCGGCCAGGCCGTGTTGGCCCGACACGGCGCCCCGCACACCGGCCTGGGCGACCCGGAGGCGCTGCGGGCGGTGGTCGGCGGCGGCGCCTACCTGGCCACCGCCGGGCTGCTCGGCCTCGGCCTGGGCGGGCTGATGCGCAACACGTCGGGCACCGCGAGCGCGCTGTTCGGCGGGATGCTCATCGTGCCCGCCTTCGCCCCGGCGCTGCCGGGTCGGCTGCCGGAGTTTGTGGCCACCTACTGGCCACCGCGGGCCGGTTCCCAGGTGATGGCCGTCCACCAGCAGGACGGCCTGCTCGGCCCGGCCGCCGGGCTCGGCGTGATGGGCGCCGCGACCGGTGCGGTGCTGGGTGCGGCGTACGCGGCGTTCCGCTCCCGGGACGCGTAGCGGCGGCGTCGGGCGCCCGCGGCGCGACGAGGACGGCCGGCCCGGCGGGACACCCGCCGGGC
>NZ_JBEXKB010000126.1:0-13527 GCF_040609455.1 Kitasatospora sp. NPDC004669 | reverse complement strand
GAATACGAGCAGGATTACTGGGCGCAACTGGAGCGAGCCCCGCAAGCCGCTTGATCACACGATCGCGGACTCCACCAAAGTCGGGGCAGCTCACTGTTCACCTCGATCGCGTCCCTAGGCAGGAGGCGTTTGTTGCCGAGTGTCTGTCATCGGACTCGGCGTCGTAGGAGGAGCTTGAGAGTCTTTTGGGCATCGCGGCGCCTGGCCGTGTCGGAGGACCAGATGGACGTCAGGACGACAGCGCCGAGGATAGTGCTCAGCACGACGACCAGGGAGATCAGGGTGGTGAGGACCGGGCCGCCATGCTGAGCCGCAGTGAACAGGAAACTCACGAAGATCTCCGCCAGGGTTGCTGTTCCCACACTGACGGGGCGGGCCTTCCGACGCAGGGTGCGACAAAGAAGACCCCCGTGAGGTCCTCACCGACATTAAGTAGGTCGGCACACTGCGTCGCACTCTGGGCGGTCGCGAACCACCGGCCGGGCTGACCCGGGCAGAGCAAATTCGGCACCAATCTACCAGCCGCAGACCGGAGTTGGCACGCAACCGGAATGGCCCCAGGCCGTGGGGACGGATACCCGGCAGGCGCGCCGGCGCCGTCGAAGGCGGTGCCGCCGTACCGTTTTCAGGACGGCACGGTGGGCAGATGTCCTACCGCATCGGGCGGCGGGAACTGGATACGACCGGCACTGTCATCGCGCCGGTAAGGCCGCCGGTGATGGAGATGGCCAGCTGTTGTCAGTGGGTGGCCGTAGCCTCCGGCCATGGGGAACAGGTCGCTGTCGGACGAGCAGGCCCGCTGGGCGTTAAGGCAGTACCAGTCCGGCAAGATGACGCAGACACAGATCGCGCAAGTGCTCGGCGCCACGTTGTCGCGGATCAACCAGTTGGTCAACGGCAAGACGTACAAGCACCTGCACGGCACCGCTGGGCAGCGGGTCACCGACGGCGGCGTGCTCTACGGCCTTGTCGAGACCCCCGAGCGGCGGCGCTACCGAGAGGCCCTCTTCTGGACTCAGATCGATCGAACCGCCGGACCGAACGCCTGCTGGTTGTGGACCGGAACCACCCGGCACGGCTACGGGAACATTCCCTCAGGCGCGAACATGGTCGGCACCATGTCAGCCCACGTGGTGGCATACACGCTTGCCTGGGGCCTTGCTGTAGCACCGGCGAATCTCCTTCTACGGCACCTGTGCGACAACCGCCCCTGCTGCAACCCCGCGCACCTACGGCCGGGCACCCAGGCCGAGAACAACCGTGATACCGCGCGAGCCCGCCGCGAAGGCCGCATGAAGGGGCCCACGCTGCCCCGCGTCGTGGACAACCCCGAAGTTCCCCGGGCCGGCGGCTGGCGTGTCCCCGGGGACATTGACCTGTCCGCGCTGGAGCGAGTGGCACGGATCTCGGAGTTCCACGCCCAAGTCGACAGCTCCGGCGGACCGGAGGCGTGCTGGCCGTGGATCGGCAAGCCGCGCAATCCGTTCGGCTACGGCTTCATGCGGTTCGACGGCCAGAACACGCCTCCGGCCCACCGGATTGCCTACGTGATAGCCCACAGCCTGACCCTTGGGGACATCAAAGGCCAGCACATCCTCCACAAGTGCCTGGAGGAAACCTTCCGCAACAACTGCAACAACCCGGCACACCTTTCCCTCGGCACCCCGGCCGAGAACGCCGCGGACAAGAAGCTTCACGGCACGATGCTCATGGGCGAGGACCACCACATGGGCCGGCGCTACCCGGACAAAATGATCGAAAACCTCCGATGGAGGTACTGGCGCCCGGCGGGCCCACAGCCCACAATCACTGAACTCGCGAACGAGGTAGGCGCCGCCATCGGCGTGGTGAGCCGCTGGTTGAAAGGCGGCACTCGCCTGGAAGCCGGTGGTCCGACCGGCCCCGCGTCCGGACGACCCGCACAGCAGCCGAAACCCTAGGGCGGCCTCCGGCACTCAAGAGCCCCGGACGCCAGCGCCAGCACTCTTCCAATCGCCGGCAGCTGGTTCCGCTGATCCGGCGCCAGCTCCGGCCAGGCGCTGGAGCTCCTGGCGGGTCAGATATGCATCCGGATCCACAGCGCGCTGTAGGTCAAGCACTCGGGGCGGCAGATCGTCTCCTGCCTCTTGCAGATCAGGGCCTTGCTGCCGGACCGCCTGGACGCTTCCAGTTCCTCCGGATCGGCCTGCGTCAGGACGTGTGGCGACGTGCAGCTCTCCCGGCCATGCTTCGCTGGCACCGCAATTGAGGGTTGGCTGCGCCTCCTGGTCGCCTATCTCCTCAATCACTTTGACCGTCCCGTTCGTTGAGGAGCTGCCGTGGAGCGCCGCGTGCTGGTGGTCGGCTCACCGTCTACGCCGTCTTCGGGAGCGATGCCGGTGCTGGTGAGGAGGTGTTGTTGTTGGGGGTGGAGGTGGTGCCAGTTCGCGATCTGTCGTGTCGCCCAGTGCTGGAGTTGATCGGGCCGGTCGGCGCGGGTCCCGGCGAGGCGGGTGTGGTGCCAGATGCGTTGCCAGCGGATGGGCCAGGGTGGACTCCACCAGGGGTCGATCGCGTCCAGGGTCTGCTGGGCTTGGGGTGAGAGGCGGCCTTGGCGGGCGTGGACGCGTTGTTGTCCGAGCCAGCGGCCGAGGGGGAAGCCGTCGTGTTCGGTGGTCTTGTCAGGGACGAGGTGGCCGTGGGTGGTGGCGTAGGCGCGGGCGTGTTCCAGGCCGGGGCTGAGTTTGATCGCCCGTACCGGCCGGGTGCCCGGGATAGCCAACGTGACGCCGATGGCGGCCAGGAGTTGTTGTTGCTGGGGGTGCAGGCCGGCCCAGGCGCGCTGCTGGTCCAGGGCCCAGGCCTCGACGAGCCGGGGGAGCGGCCGGCCCCGGGTGTGGGCGGTGCGGGCCTGCTGGTAGGTGCGCTGCCAACGGAACGGCCTGGGCGGGTTCCACCACCGGTCGAGGTCGGCGAGTTCCTGGTGGAGCTCGGTGATGTGGGTCCTGCGGCCGGCTCGGGCACGTTGGTCGTTGAGCCATGCGCCGAGCGGGAAGCCGTCGTGCTGCTCGTCGCTGTGGAGGGCGAGGTGGCCGTGGGCGGCGGCGTAGGCGCGGGCGTGGCTGAGCGCCGTGTCGGTCACAGGATGGTGCGGCCGGGTGGTGGGGGCCTTCGTCCGGGTGCGGGCCTGTTCTTCGGAGATCCCGATGTCCGCCAGCAGCCCGCGTTGTTCGGGCAGCAGGCTGTCGTAGTCGGCGCATTGCTGTTCCAGCCACGTCCGCAGCGGCTCGTTGATCTCGGTGAAGTCATCATCCGCGCGTAGCCGGCCGGCGGCGAGACGGATGCGGGCCTGCTGCCAGTGGTGTTGCCAGGTGATCGACCAGGGCGGGTTCCACCACGGGTCGAGCTCGGACAGCACCGCCGTGCTGCGCGCGGGGCGCCCGGTCAGCCGCATCTGGGCGGTCGCCGCGGCCCGGTGCTGGCTGAGCCATCGTCCGAGTGGGAACCCCTGATGGGTATGGCCGTACAGCAGCGCCAGATGCCCGTGCTCCGCGGCGTAGGAGCGGGCGTAGGGCAGGCCCGTGGGGAAGTCGGTCGCCGTCCCGTCGTAGCGCTGCTGCGCCGCGGCCGCGTCATCGGCGGTGATGCCGATAGCGGCGAGCAACTCGCGCTGCTGTGGGTGGAGTTCCCGGTACTCCGCGCACTGGGTGTACAGCCACATGGCGCTCTGGTCGGTGGTCCCGGGGAAGCCGGCACGGGCGTCCAGGACAAGGCCGGCCGCCGATGCCTGCGTGCGGACCTCGTGGTAGCGGCGTTGCCAGGGGATGCCCCACGGCGGGTTCCACCACGAGTCGATGGCGGAAAGGGCTTGTGCCTGAGGTGAGGGTTCGGTGGTGCGGCGGTCCCTCTGCCTGTGTCCTGTCAGCCAGACGCCCAGCGGGAAGTCGCCGTGCCGAGTGTTCTTGTGCACGAACAGGTGGCCGTGTTCGGCGGCGTAGGCGCGGGCGCGTTCCAGGCCGGTCTCGAAGTCGGCCTGGAGGTTGCGGCGGCGGGGTCTGGCCGCGCGAGCGCCGTCGAGGGTGAGGCCGATGTCGGCCAGCAGACGCTGCTGCTGCGGGTGGAGCCGGTCGAAATGCCGGCACTGGGCGTGCAGCCATTCCCCGAGGCTGATGGGGGTGTTCGGGAACCCGGCTTCGGGGCGTAGCCCTCGGCTTCGCGCGATGTCGCGGGCCCGGTAGTAGGTGCGTTGCCAGCTGACGGGCCACGGCGCGTTCCACCAGGGGTCGAGCGCTTCGAGCTGCTGGGCGTGTGCCAGCGGCAGGGTGGTGCGGTTGCGCTGGTTGCTCAGGAAAGTGCCCAGGGGGTAGCCGTCGGGGGTGCGGCCCGCCTTGGGTACGGCGAGGTGGCCATGCCGGGCCGCGTAGGAGCGGGCCTGTTCCATCCCTGCGGCGAAGGCACGGTCCGCCGGACCTTGTCCGGGTACGAGCCCGGACATTTCATGGGCATCCGGGCCCGTCGTAGCGTCCTGATAGGCCTTCAGCGCTTGCCCGAGTGACAGCGGCTGGTGGGCTGAATGGCTGTTCCACATCAGCTCGCTGCCGTCCGTGTCGCCCCGGCTCTTCACGCAGCCGCGCAGCCACGTGAACAGGGGCCCGGCGGCCTCGGAGGCGATCTCCTCGCCCAGCCACGGCCGCCCCAGGACCCGGGCCAGCTCCGCGACCAGATACGGGGCGTCCGCCAGGACATGCGGTAGGTGTCCTCCGACATCCTGCAGAGCCCGCCGTTGCACGTACGGGTCGGTGAGGACCGACGCCACCGCCACCGCTTCCGGGTAGGCGACAGCGTCACGGGTGGCGATGCGCCACCACCCCGGGACTGCCTCTGCCGGTGTGAGTGCCTCCCCGCGCCGCGGCCACGTCTTCTCGCGCGGCCAGTCCTGTGTCCACCACGACGTGACGGCGGCTCGTGCGATGACGAACGCCCGCTCGGCATGCGGGCGGTTGCGCAGGAGCCGCACATGCCGTCGCTGCGCCGCCGCGATCTCCCACGCCCCGGCAATGTCGATCTGCGTGAGGTCAAGCAGGTTCCCGCCGACCCGATGGCTCCCCACCAGCCACACCCGGTGGCGACGGCAGACACGACCGTGCTCCAGCAGGTACACCCGGGCGGGGGCCGCATGCCCAGTGCGTGCCGCCGTACACGACCGGCATGCCACCCCCGCAGCCCTGGCGACGGCCTTCCGCACACGGAACTGGCCTGCCGGTCCCCACAACGCTGTTCCCGGAGGCTCCTCCTGCTCCCACATGGGCAACGCGCGACGCAGATGCTCCTGCGGCACGCCGCAGAACGCGGCCACCCGTTCCCGCGCCGCCGCGTTCAGGTACACCTCGCCGTCGGCCTTGTAGTCCTTGAACATCCGCTGCACCCCGTCGTGGGTGACGAGAGCCGACACGAGGACCTTCACATCCAGGCGGCACCGGCCGGCCAGACGCTGCAAGAACGACAGCGTCGTCTCGCCAGGTAACGGAGCCACCCTCACCGGACCCGGCCGCCGACTCAGCGGGACGGGAGACAGCCGCTGTGTCGCCAGCGACTCCACCGTCCGGCCGACGTCGGCGCCGGATGAAGCCTGACAGGTACTCCCGTTCCGGTCAGACAAGCCCGCGCCTCCGCGGACGAGCCTGCTGCTCGGCAGCGGTATCGAGTTCGATCCCCGCCAGAAGCTTCTTCGTGATCCGCTCGCCGCCGTCGTAGAGCGCCGCGATCGCGGCCTCACGCACCAGGTGGGAAAGGCTGCCGATCCTGCCACCGGTCCGGGCATGGATATAGGCCGCATGCCGCGGCAGCGTGCCCGCCACATGCCGACGCAGCCGCAGCGCCCGGTCCATGTCATCCAGCAGGTCGTGCCACACGGCCTGCTCCTCAGCGGTCGCGTAGGCCAGCGGCGGGTTTCGAAGGATCTTGAACCGTCCGGCGAGCTGCGCCCCGCGAACCCCGGTCAGCAGGGGAGAGGTCTCGACATTGACGCCGGAGTAGACAAACGTCGCGGGAATCCGCTCGCCCAGGTACTTGAGCTGGTCGGACGTCTCCGCGCCGACCCGGCTGCGCGTTTCCATCAGGTGCACGTCGTCGACCAGCACCAGTTGGGTGCCCAGATCGCACAGCAACTCGCACACCGCGTTGGTGATCTGGACCTGGTTCATCCGCTCGGCCAGCGGGAGACCGAGAAACCGGGCGAACTCGCTGATCAGCATCTTCGGGGTGGAGGACGGCGGCACGGTGACGAACAGCACCGGCAGCCGATCCCGAACCCCCGGGTGCCGCAGCCGGTCCGCCATCTCCACCGTCCGCCCGAGCTGCTGCATCGCGGTGGTCTTCCCGGTCGTCGACGGCCCGGAGATGATCAGCCCGCGCCTGGCGCCGCCCTGCTGCCCCCGGTTGAGCGCCAGCAGCCGCCGCACCGACAGCGAGATCCTGTCCATCGCCGGGGTCCGCAGCACCACGAACCGCGAGTGGTACCGCTCCCGCTCCTCCAGACCCCACTCCTCGTCCAGGACATCGCCCGGCTGCGCATCAGGAGCGTCCACGAAGCGCTGCCACCCGTCCCAGGTGGTCAGCTCCTGCGACGCGAGCTCCCGCACCGCCGGGCCCCCAGCGGGGGTCATCGTGCCGTCCAACGCTGAGCCTCCTCATAGGCGTCGTACGTGCCGCCGCCGTGCCGTGTGCCCGGTCCGGGCGCACCTGGCCTCTGCCGATCCGACGCCCCCGCACAGGCCGGTGCCCGCGCCGGCCGCGGCGCGGCGCCCGACTGTGCCGACCCGCGCTCCGGGCTGGCCGCCGTGCCCTGCCCACAGACAGGCGTGCCCGCGCCCTCAGACCGTGTGTGCGGCGCATCACCGCCCGCATCGTCCTGACCGTCCTCACCCGGGTCGTCCGCCCACCACTCCTCGCCGCCGACAACCTCCTCGTCCACGCCGTCCGCGCCGTCCGCGTCATCCCCGTCGTGCCACCCCCGGCCACCGGGAACGCCCACGACATCCTGGTAGCCGAAGGCCGCCGCGAGCCCCGAAGCCCCACCGCCGGCCACCCGCCCCAGATCGGTGCCGGCAGCGAGGGCACCTGCGCGGGCCTTCGCCGCGACAGCGCGCTCGCGTTTGCTGCCCAGCCCCCTGTCGGCCCGGCGCAGCAGATCGTCCAGCACCCGCGCCAGCTGCGCCTCGTGCTCCGCCCGGCCCTCCCGGCGCTCAACCGTCCCCCGGACGTAGTCCCAGGTGTTGGCGGTAAACGGGAGCGTCACCAGCGTGCGGTGCACCCACGGCACCTCCAGCCAGCCCTGCGGCGTCCGCACCCACACCTGGCCCGGGTCGTGCGGATTGCAGCGGACCTCCCACCGGCCCTTCTTGTCCTGCCGGGCGGAGCGCCGTCCGCGGCAGTCGTTCAGCCACGGGTGGTCGAGGTCGTAGGTGCGGTAGTCGAAGCGGATCCCGTAGTCGTTGACGGCCAACCACTTCACCTCGAGCAGCTCGACGAAGTCGGTGCCCGACAGCGGCAGCGGGACATGCCCGCACAGCCCCACCAGCGCGGCCCACATCTCGTTCGGCGACACGCTGACCTTGGGCAACAGCGGGTGCCGCAGTGCCCCATGCCGGCGCTCCTGCCAGCCCGCCACGACCCATTCGTCCAGCAGGTCCCGCAGCTGCGCGATGTTCCAGACCGCCTCTTCCTCCACACCCTCGCCCCGCTGGGAGACATCGGACCCCGTGTGGCCGGCCACGTACTGGTTGAACCCGGTCCCGATCGACCGGAAGGTGCGCTCCACGTTCCCCTTCGCCGGGCCGTTGGCCGGCGGAACCGGCTGCACCGATACCCCCAGGCTCTCGCACGCCCCCACGAACGTCTGCGACACGAACACCGATTCCTGGTCCACCACGACCATCTCCGGCATGATCACCGGCCGCGCCGCAGCACCCGCAAGCCGCGCATCCAAAGCGACCAGCCGCTCGAAAGGCACCGCCGACCGGCGCATCGACAGCGCCTCGTCCCAGCCCACCCGCATGGCCATAGGCGTCACCATCTGGGCCAACAGCAAAGCGGCATCCACCGCCTTCGCCCCGGCCGGCCGCAGCACCACCGCGCAGATGCTCCGCGTCGCCACATCCAGCGCGATCACCAGATCCAGCCGGGCGACCACCCCGTCGTCCAGGACCGCCATCACATCCAGCGGTGTGCTGTCCAGCATCACCAACTCGCCCGGCCGCAGCGCCACCGTCGGCGTGAACGGGGGAGTGGGCCGCGACGAGCGCCGCCGACGTTGCACCGCCGACCCCAGCAGCCCCTGCCCATCGGCCAGAGCATGTACCAGCCGGTTGAACGTCGACGTCGGCGGAAGAACAACCGCCCCCTCCCCGAACTCCTCCTCCAACGCCCACCCAACCTGCCGACGCAGCCGCGACAACGTCCCCGACGACCGGCCACGCTGCTCCTTCAACACCCGCAGGATCACCGCAGCCACCCGCTCGTCCGCCCGCCCCAACCGCGAACCGCCCTTCACCACCCGCCCATCCACCAACCCCCACAGCCCCCGCACCCGGTACCGCGCCCGCATCCGCCGCACCGTCCCCACACCCGCCGCCCACCCCGCCGCCGACAGCTCCGCCGCCTTCGCCACCTCCCGCTGCGCCATGCTGTGCGCCGCAGGGTCGTACTCGGGCCGCGGCAGCCCGCTCCGGGCGCGGTCGGGGAAACCGGTCTCCACCTCCAGCACGTGCCGCTGCCAGTCCAAGGCACGCTCGCGGACCTCGGCAGGCAGCCCGTCCAGCAGGGTGAACGGCGGGATCCCGGGCACCGGGTCGCCGCCGATGACCTCAAACCCCTCAGCAGCAAGCAGGTAAGGCAACAGGACCGCAGCCGTCGTGCCACCATCGCCGACCAGGGTGACCCGGGCACCTTCCAGGACCGCCACGGTCCACTCACGCCCATCGAAGCGCACGCTCGCGCCCACAGCGACAACAGGATGCGTCATCCCACGCACCCCTCACCCAGCGACGCCGAGACGAGGACCCGCTCGTGCAACGGCACATCCAGCCGCGCCTGCAGCAGACCGTGCCATAGGGCGTGGAACAGCACCGGCCACACCGCGATCGGATCCCCGACAGACCGCACGCCCTCCACCGCAGACCGCGGCCGATCGAAGGCCCCCAAGACATCTGACAAACACCCACCAGCGCCATAGCGGGGATGCCGGTAGCCCGCCAGCCACCGCACATTGGCCACCACCACCGGGTCCGCAGGTCCGGCCAGCCGATAGCGCCACCCCACCGCCCTCACCGCCGCAGCCACCACGGCCGCCCGCGCGGCGAGCCTCGCGGAAGGCCCCTCACGGCCCACGCAGTCGACCAGCAGCCCGCTCCCGTCAGCCAGCCGAGTCATGACCTGCGGCGCATGCCCCACCACCGTGCCGCGCTCGCTCCAGACCAGCTCCACCGGCTGGCACGCCAACGCGACGACCCCCGGATCCCGGTCCATCAGCATGACCTGCGTACGCATCAGCCCCGAGCCGTAGGCCACCAACCGCCCACACGTCGCCGACCACCACCAGCCCGGTGCCACGCGCCTCCCCGGCCGCACCGGAAACGCCGCCAGAGGAGAACAGCCCTCCAGGACCACCTCCCGCGCCGCCTCACCCCACGGCAACTGCCGCACCCGCCCCACCGGGTCAAGGAACCGCGCATCCGTCGACTCCACCCCGTCCCAGCCGACCCCAGCCGACTGCGGTACCGCAAAATCCGCCATCGCACCCAGACGAGACCCGATGCCCACCCCGGACAGGACTCGCCACCCTCCCAGCCCCAGCCAAGCGCACTGCGAAATCCACAGAAGCCCAAGCCAGTCCGCTTCACTCCAACGAGTGCCAACAGCCCCTGCCGGATCGCACTCACCCACCGATACCGAGCACCCGGGATCGACACCAGCTATCTGTCGTCTTCACCGCCCACCCGCCGGAGGACCTCCACCACGCCACCGAGTAGGACACTCACGACCAGGCGCCCGTGGTGTGGCTGCCAGCGGCCGCACCAGGGCCGGTTTGTACCTCTACCCGGCCATCGGCACCGCCCTGGACCAAGCCGTCCTGGCCGACCCCGCGACCACCGATGAATCGCTACTGCTCCCGGCGAAGCCCAGCACCCCCCAACGGCGCTGAACCTCAACGCGGAGACAGACCAGTGGGGTACGGTGCCGGACACAGGCCGATCGCGGCCTTGCCGGGGGTGGCCGCCGGTCGCCCGGGAAGGCTGAACAGCGATCGGGAGGGGCAGGCCACTGGCCCGCCCCTCCCGCTGTTGCGCCCGCCGCCTACGGCTTCGCCCCCTCCGCATGCCGGGGCGTAGCAGCGCAGCCCTACCAAGCCACTCCCAGGGCTTCCAGCTGCCCGCGCTGCTCCTCGGTGAGCTTGTCCCGCCTGGCCTTGGTGTTGTTCCACCAGGTGCCCAGCGCCAGCCCTTCCGCAGACCGATAGGACCGCGGCACCCGGGCATGGCCCTCACGCTCGACGAAGGCCGCCAGCGCCGCCAGACCCTGCTGGAACCGGTCGGTGCGGGACACCTTCGGCTTCGCCTCGGCCACGGCCTTGGCGGCCACCAGCTCGGCGTCGGCCTCGATGCCGATCGCGGCGAGCAGGTCCTGCTGGTCCTCGGCCAGGTCCGGCCAGCCAGCCCGCTGCGCCCGCACCCAGCGGCCGAGCTGCTCGCCCTCGTACACCGTGTCCAGCGGCAGGGCGGTCCAGTCCACCAGGCCGTCGGACTCCAGCCACCACAGCCGGGCGGTGGCGTAGGCGCGCTGCCAGGTGATCGGCCAAGTGGGGCACCACCAGGGGTCGATCTCCTCCAGCGCCCGCCGCCGCTCGGGCGACAGCGCGCCCTGCTCCCCGGCCGGCACCTGGGCGGCGGCGCGCAGTTCGGAGAGCCAGGTGCCGATCGGGTAGGAACCGACCCACGCCCGGGCCGGCGCAGCCAGAGACGAACCGTGCTCCTTCGCCCAGACCCGCGCCCAGTCGAGACCGGCCTCGAACCTGGCGTCGCTGACGGACCAGATCATCCCGAGCGCGTCCAGCATCTCCACCCGGTATGACGCCAGTTCACCATTCGCATTCTCGCTGCGCCGGTCCGACAGCCACTTTCCGAGAGGATAATTCCCATTTTCTCCGACAAGCGCGGAATAAGGGACGTCGAGCCCGCCGGTTTCCTCGAACCAGCGCCGCGCATGCCCGATCCCCTCACGCCACAGCTGCGTCTCGCCGACCAGGACCCGGGACGCGATGAACAAGGCGAGCACGTTCTCGTCCACCGGCGTCTGGAACCGCACCGGCAGCGTGAACGCCCCCGACCCGCCCGCAACAACCATGCTCTCACCAGGGCCGGAAGCAGCCTCGGCGCTGCGCCCCTTGGTCCGCTTGCCGGACTTCTGCGGCACCGCGAGGGCCTCGACCACCTTGGCGTCGTGGCTGCGCAGCGCGGTAAGGATCTTGACCAGGGGACCGTAGGAATCGGACTCCAGAATGTCCCCGGGCTCCTCTCCCGGCTTGAGGAAAACCGGCACGATCAGGCTGGCAGTCTTTCCTTCCCCGGGCTGCATGCGCAGGGCCCGGCCGATGGCCTGGACGATATCCACCATGCTGCCCCGGCCCTGGAGAAGCACCGAATCTGAATTTGGCATATCGACACCCTCGCCCAGGACCTTGCAGTTGCTGAAGATCCGGTGCTTAAGTCCGTCGTCCTCCTCGCCACGCCCGAAGTCCTCGATGAGCTCCTTCCGGTAGTCGATCTCGTGCTCGCCGGAGAGCCACTGCGCCCAGAATTCCGGCGGGTATTTCTGCGGGTTTTCGAAGTGCAGCTTCTCGACGGTCTGGTTCAGCGTCTCGGAGAAATAGCGGGCCTCGATCGTGCGGTTGTGGAACGTGATGCACCGCTCCAGCCCTCGCTCGACCACGGTCTTGGCCAGCCCGGCCTGGATGGCCGCGATGCGCGCGGCCGGCACCTCGTCCTCGCTCCCGTCCTGGGCCTCGCCGACCCCCGGACCCCACGGCACGCCCTGCTGCTCGGCCGCGGCCCGGTCGCCGAGCGGGTCGCGCAGTTCCAGGACCACGATCTCGAATGGGGCGAGCAGCTTCCTGTCGATGGCCTCCGCCAGGCCCAGGGCGTAGACGTGCGGCCCGTAGATCCGCTGGTCGTCCATGGACACCGCCAGTTCCTCCGGCAGCGGCTGGTAGGCCCCCTCACGGCCCTTCACCGGGCGCTTGGGCGGCGCCCAGATCCTCGGAGTCGCCGTCATGTAGAGCCGGCGGTCCGCAGGGATGGCGGCCTGGTCGTGCACCACCGTCCAGGTCTTCTCCACGCTGCCGGAGGAGCGGTGCGCCTCGTCGCAGACCATCAGCCCGAGCGGGGGCAGCAGCTCGCCCTGGCGCTCCGCCCAATACTCGTAGGCGTCGGCGACCGCACCGACGGAGGTGTAGGTGGCGAAGAGGGTGGTCGGCCGGCGGTGCTTCGCGGCGTTGGACAGCCACATGCCGATCATCAGCGGGCTGGTGGTCGCCATCACGCCGAACGGCAGCTCCGAGTCGACCAGCGAGCAGATGGCGTGCATGTCCCCGGAGCGCCCGGCCGCCCGCCACGAGCCGATCATCTGCACCAGCAGGTCCAGAGTCGGCACGACGACCAGGACCACGCCGCGGGGCACCAGCTTCTGGCCGGCCGCCGCCCCGACGTAGCTCTTGCCGGAGCCGGTGGCCATCTGGACGGTCACCCGCAACCCGTTGGGGGCGGAGTGTCCCGGACGGGACGTCAGGCCCCGCACGATGGCCTCCAGGGCTTCCTCCTGGTGTCCGCGCAGCGAGATGCCGGCGGCTGCCTGAGCGGCCATCAGGCCGGGCTTCACGACGTTCACGAAGACGAGTCTCCCCTCACCCATTCCCGAGCCCGCACACGGGACCACACGGGAAATGCTGACAGTGCCCTACTGATACATCCAACGGACCGGCCAAGAAATCCATCCGACTGGAATACAAGCCTGACTGAAGCGGCTATCCGGCAGGATATCAGTCCACGGCCAAGGAATCCGGCGAATACCCGAAAAGCGTGGGCCCGAACCCTGCTTCCGGCGGGATCGCCTGACACTCCAAGACTGATACACCGGGGACCGTTGCTCACCCTGCCAGGGTAGCGCACCCCACCCCTTCATGGGGCCGAAACAGTGGTCTGGACCATGGACTAGACCAATCTGGCGGGAGTGAAGCCAGCTCGCATGCGCCCCCGACACGCCACCCTTTCCCCCAGTCAGCCTGTCTTGAGTTCAGCCAAAATTCCAGCTCAATGACTTGAATGGGCATCAGCCCACCGGCATCATGGAGCGAAGCGGAGTGGTGCCGGCCCGAGCGCGAAGCGCCGGGCCCACCCGGGCGAAGCCCGGGTGCGGACACGCGGAGCGGGTCCGACGCCTGACCGAAGGTCAGGCGCAAACGGAGGGCCGAAGGCCCGTAGGGACCCGCTCCGCGGG
>NZ_JBEXKB010000125.1:0-13554 GCF_040609455.1 Kitasatospora sp. NPDC004669 | reverse complement strand
GCTTCGGCTTTCGCTCCGCCGAGGCCGTCATCGCCCTCGTCATGCTCTGCCTCGGCGGCAACCGCCCCACCCTGCCCCGACGCCAACTCACATGACCCGACCCACAGATCCAGCACAAGAGCCCGTTTTCGCCCATCAGCGTCCATGAGCGCTCATCCCGCGTGGTCCCAGAATGGTCCCCAGGCTGGCCACCCCGCCGCAGCTACTGCCGGCGACCGAGAACTGTCGACCCTTCAGCAAGCTCCACCGTGCGATCCCAACAGCCGCTGTGTCGAGGGCGCTGGCCGGCACGCGGCTCCGACGCCTGCGGACGGATCACGGTCGCTTACCCACTGGCTACGGATCGTGATCTTCCGGGCGGTGTGTCGTCTTGAGCGTGTCTTCGCCGTCTGGTTCTGAGTGCTTCGCGCACCGCCCCGCACGCTCTGCCGCCACACCCGGCACGGCAGCCACTCTTGCCCCAGAGGCACCACCAGTCCAAGAGAAGGGGAAGCTCATGGGACAGCGTGCGCAGCGCGGTCGGGTGTACCGGCGGTGTGGTTGTTCGGACGGGCATGGGAGGCAGTTGGGTCCGTGGTGTGTGCGGTTGTTGGAGGAGGCGGGTCACGGGTCGTGGACGTACTGCGTCGACCTGGCCCCGGAGGACGGGAAGCGGAAGACCCGTCGGCGGGGCGGGTTCGCCAGCCGCGCGGAGGCGGCCCGGGAGATGAGGGCGGTGCTGGACGGCGAGCTGCGCGGGGTGTACGAGGACCGCCGGGTCACGGTGGCGGGTTTCCTGCGGCAGTGGCTTGCGGTGAAGAAGGAGGAGCTCGCGCCGAACACCTGCGCCGGCTACGAGGCGTGCGTCGAACGGGATCTGATCCCCGCCTTCGGCCGCTACCGGCTCCCCGACCTGCGTCCCAAGCACATCGCGCGCTGGATCGCCGCCCAGCGCGGGGCCAAGCGCGGCAAGGTCACCGTTCACCGGATCGTCTCCACCCTGCGCAACGCGCTGAACGCCGCCGTCCGCACCTGGGGGCTGCGCTACAACCCGGCCAAGCACTCCGTCCCGCCCCGTCCCTGCGCCGCCGAGCGCCTGCTGGACCCCCGGCGAGGCCGCGGCCTTCCTGCGCCACGGCGCCGAGCAGTACGCCGACCAGCTCACCGACCTGTTCGAGGTCATGCTCGGCACTGGCATGCGCCGCGGCGAGATCCTCGCCCTCCACTGGTCCGACGTCCACCTTATGGACCGCAAGCTCTACGTCCGCTGGACCCTCGCCGCCATCGACAACGGGAAGATCCACCTCGGGGGGCCCAAGACCGAAGCCAGTAGGGCCTGGATCAGCCTCTCCCCCAGAGTCATGGCCGCCCTCCACCGCCAGGCCGCCTTCCAGATGGCCGCGCACCCGGAAGGCCGCCTCGAAGGCCTCGTCTTCGCCCGCCCCGACGGCACACCCCTGCGCCCGCAGTGGGTCCTGGACCAGCTCCGCAAGCGCACCGCCGAACTCGGCCTCCCCCGCATCGGCCTGCACGACCTGCGCCACACCGCCGCCAGCATCATGATCGCCGAAGGCATCCCCATCGCCATCGCCTCCAAGACCCTGCGCCACGCCACCCTCGCCATCACCATCAACCTCTACGGCCACCTGCTCAAGGACTCCGCCGACGAGGCCGTCAAGGCTCGCTCGGCCGCCCTCGATCAGGCAGACGTACAGCAGCGTGTGACGCGGACAGGGTCTGAAAGGACGTTTAGGGATGGTTTGCGATGCTAAGTTGCCTCGATGGCCAACATCATCGGCATGATTCGCACCTTACGTTCACTTTCGTCGCCTTCCAGATGCCAACCTGCGTGACCGTTTGATCCGCTTCTCGACGCTGGATTCCGCCTGGTTTAGCAATAGAGGGAAATGTTCCAGCCAATGCGGAGCTTCCGGACATTTCGCGGTATGTACCTTGGCGACAAATACGGCAAAAGTGATCAAAACACTCGTCGCAACCCGTCCCTAAACGCCCACTCAAAGCTTCGAGATCGTCATGGTGGTGCAGTGGATCGCGCCGGCGGACTTGATGATCGAGGTGGCGTCGATCGGCACGATCTTCCGGTTGGGGTAAGCGGCCCGGTACGCGTCCATTGCCTCCCGCTCGTGAGCGGTGTCGTCGGTGTAGACGGGCACCAGAACGGCGTCGTTCACGGCCAGGGAGTTGGTGTAGGAGCGGTACGTGTCGTCGCCGTGGCCGGGCATCGGGATCCGGTGGACCTGGTAACCGGCGGCGGTGAGCCGGTCGGCGTTGCCGTCCAGCACCTTGGCGTTCTCAGGGTCGTCCTTCGGGTCGTACGCGCCGACCAGCACGTCCCGCTTGCCGGTGAAGGTCGCGAACATGTCCACGTGGCCAGTGCCCTCACCCTTGATCGGGTCGAGGATGGTCGTCGTTCGGCAGCCGTAGAGCTTGCCGAACATGTCGCGTAGGTCGGCCGCAGTCAGCTGGTTGGTGAGGTTCAGCGGGCGGTTGAGGACGTCGTTGGTGACGATGCAGCCGCCCGCGCCGTCGGACTGGAAGTTGCCGCCCTCGGACTCCAACTTGGGCCGCGAGATCGGTATATTCCACTGGTTCGCCAGGCCGGTGGCGAGCGCGTCGTCGTTCAGCCGGTCTTGGTAGTAGCGGGTGTGGATGAAGCGCTTGCTGCCGTCGGTGCGCCGGGCCGCAATCGGGCCGTAGTCACGCATCCACCAGGAGTCCAGGTTGCGCTCCATGAACTCGATCTTCGAGGTGTCGACGCCCGCCTGGGTCAGCGTTGTGCGGGCGTGCTGCGCCGCGCCCGCGTAGCCGCCGACCACGAGCGTCCGCGAGTTGCTGCTCACCGCCCGGATCAGGTCGATGAAGTACGTCCGCGTCGTCGAGTCGGTGTCGTCGTTGATCGTCCAGGCGATGAGGGTCTGGCCCACCGGCTCGAACTCGCCCGGGACGACGGCCACATCGGTGGGCAGTGGGGTGAACCCGTAGATCTCCGGGCGCTTCTGACGCTCCGCGTCGAGGTCGTCGATCGGGGTGCTCGCGCGGCCCTGGCGCCGGCCGGCGGTGACCGGGCCGCTCGGCCGGGCGAATTCCGGCCCATCGATCCGGATAGTGCCGTCGGCTACTGGAGCCGACTCCGCCGCCACCGCCTGGGGAGCGAGCCCGAGGGTGAGGGCCAGGGCGACTATCGCTCCGGAAACAGCTTTCACACTGTGCTTTGCGTTCGTCATGGCGGCATGCTGGCGTGCGTTCCATGAGATTTTGGTGAGGACGGTAGTGCGAAGACGCCGATCTGACGTTACGTCAGTTCCCGGCGGCACCAAGGAGACGCCGGACCTCCGGTCGCCGGGCAGCCACGCCGTCATCTTGTTCCGGCTATCTTCGGGGCCGAACGCCCGCCGAAGAGAGGGAATAACCCGCGATGACCAGCCAAGCAGCACCGTTCGACGACCTGGACCGCAAGATCGTCACCGCCCTGATCGACAACGCCAGGGCCAGCTTCGCCGAAATCGGCGCGGCGGTCGGCCTGTCGGCCAGCGCGGTCAAGCGCCGGGTCGACAGGATGCGGAAGGACGGCGTGATCACCGGCTTCAGCGCCACAGTCAGACCCGCTGCCCTCGGCTGGCGCACGGAGGCCTACGTGGAGGTGTACTGCGACAGCGCCGCGCCGCCCAGGCGCCTCGCGGAAGTCGTGCGCGACCACCCTGAGATCACGGCTGCCATGACCGTGACTGGCGCCGCCGACGCACTCCTGCACGTCCGGGCCACCGACGTCGAGCACTTCGAGGAGGTGCTGGAACGGATCAGGAGCGCGCCGTTCGTCCGCAAGACGATCAGCTGCCTGGTGCTGACCCACCTGCTGCCGGAGAGCCCGGAAGCCGGGATCGGCCAGACAGCACCTCGGGACGCAACGAACGTGCGTTGATCGCCGACATCACGCAGCGTTCCAGCGCATTCGAGCAGCCATTGCGCCTTGTCGTGCGGCGCAGTGGGTTCCTACCGTTGAGGCATCCCCTGATCGTCACTCATTGGAAGCGGAGGACCCCTCTGTGCCCACGAGCCGCGCTGCGTTCACGAACCGCGTGCGCCCCCGGCGCTACCTGGCCTGCGAACCCACCCACTTCGACGTGCGGTACGCCATCAATCCGTGGATGCGTGAAGACACCCAGGTCGACAGCGCCCTCGCCCGCGCCCAGTGGGAAGCGCTGATCCGCGCCTACCGCGAGCACGGTCACACCGTGGAGACAGTTGACCCGGTAGAGGGACTGCCCGACATGGTGTTCGCGGCCAACGCGGCCCTGGTCCTGGGCGGCCGGGTCTTCGGCTCCCGGTTCCACGCTCCCCAGCGCCAGCCCGAGTCCGTCGCGTACGGGAGCTGGTTCAAGGCAGCGGGCTTTGACGTCACCGAGGCGGAAGCGGTGTGCGAGGGCGAGGGCGACCTCGCACCGGCAGGCCCCTTCATCCTGGCGGGCACGGGTTTCCGGACGACCACGGCGGCCCATCACGAGGTGCAGCAGTTCTTCGGCCTGCCGACGATCAGCCTGCACCTGGTGGACCCCCGCTTCTACCACCTGGACACCGCGCTGTTCGTCCTGGACGACCAGAACATCGCCTACTTCCCGGACGCGTTCTCCCGCGAAGGCCGCGCGACACTGGAGCGCCTCTACCCGGACGCGGTGATCGCCACCCTGGACGACGCCCTGGCGTTCGGCCTCAACTCCGTCTCGGACGGACGCCACGTCTTCGTCGCCCCACAGGCCGAAGGCCTCATCGGTCGGCTCGCCGACCACGGATACGTTCCCGTCCCCGTCGATCTGTCGGAGTTCCACAAGGCCGGCGGAGGCATCAAGTGCTGCACCCAGGAGATCCGCGCATGACCACCCCCACGAGAACCCGCCGGACCACCCCCGCACCGCACTCGTCGGCCGAGCTGATCAGGGCGGAAGCGCCGGTCCTCGCGCACAACTACCACCCCCTGCCCGTGGTCATCGCCCGGGCCGAGGGCGCCTGGGTCGAGGACGTCGAAGGCCGCCGCTACCTCGACCTGTTGGCCGGCTACTCGGCCCTCAACTTCGGCCACCGCCATCCGGCGCTGACTGCGGCCGCGCACCACCAACTCGACCGGCTCACCCTCACCTCGCGGGCCTTCCACCACGACCGCCTCGCCGGCTTTGCCGAGGGGCTGGCCCAACTGACCGGCCTCGACATGGTGCTACCGATGAACACCGGCGCCGAGGCGGTGGAGAGCGCCATCAAGGTCGCTCGCAAATGGGCGTACGAGGTCAAGGGCGTGGCCAGGGACCAGGCGACGATCGTCGTGGCCGCCGAGAACTTCCACGGCCGCACGACCACGATCGTGGGATTCTCCAGCGACGACACGGCCCGGGCCGGATTCGGCCCCTTCACCCCGGGCTTCCGCGTCGTCCCCTTCAACGACCTCGCCGCGCTCGAAGCAGCCATCGACGAGACGACGGCGGCCGTGCTGATCGAACCCATCCAGGGCGAGGCTGGCGTGGTCATCCCGGACGACGGATACCTCACCGGCGTCCGCAACCTGACCCGGCGTGCGGGCTGTCTGTTCATCGCCGACGAGATCCAGTCCGGCCTGGGCCGCACCGGCCGCACCCTGGCCGTCGACCACGAATCCGTCGTACCGGACGTCCTGCTCCTCGGCAAGGCCCTTGGCGGCGGCATCGTCCCGGTCTCCGCAGTCCTCGCCCGCCGCGAGGTCCTCGGCGTGCTGCGCCCGGGCGAGCACGGCTCCACCTTCGGTGGCAACCCCCTGGCTGCGGCGGTCGGTTCGGCCGTCGTCGACCTGCTGGCCACCGGGGAGTTCCAGCGCCGTGCGGCCGAGCTGGGCGAGGTACTACGCACCGGCCTGGCCGCTCTGGCCGGGCGGGGGATCACGGGCTTCCGGGCGCGTGGGCTCTGGGCGGGCGTGGACATCGATCCGGCCATCGCGACGGGCCGTGAGATCAGCGAACGGCTCATGGACGAGGGCGTCCTGGTCAAGGACACCCACGGTGCCACGATCCGCCTCGCCCCGCCCCTGACGATCACGCGCGAGGAACTGGACTCGGCCCTCGCGTCCCTGGAAAAGGTGCTCGGGCAGAGCAGCTAGCGCAGACCGCCGGTGCCCCGGAAAACCCTCACCACGCCCACCGGCCACCCCATGACGGGGACCAAGACCTGCGTGGTCACAGGCAGCTGGCCGGGGAGTGCGGGGGCGGAGCAACCGGGGCTACGCAGGGCGCACCCGTCCGCTCGACGCGCTCTACCGGGTCCTGTTGGTCCGGCAGGACGGGGCCGGCGTGCCCTCCTCGGTGCCGACGTCGGTGTCGGGTTCGTCGGCGAGGGCGAGGATGGTTGTGAGGGTGCGCATGGTCCGGGCGAGGTGCCCGCCGAGTCCGGCGACGGTGGCAGGCCCCCCGCCACCGTGGAGCACCCGAGCGGGCCTACCCCCAGAACCCTGTCCATCGTCGTGTCGGGGCAGCGAGCCGGTCGTGATCACAGACCGCAGCACAGTCGCTGTGAAGGGCCGTCAAGCAGGCCCAGTACCGGCAGCACCGGGCACTCGACAGCGCCCTCTCGGCCATCGGCACGACGCTCGCCCAGTGGGACGCCCTCCGTGCGATCAGCCGCTCACCCGACGCCTCGGCCCGCGCACTGGCCGCCGCGACCTTCCAGACCGATCAGGCCTTCGGCACGCTCGACGGTCGCCTTGTCGCCCAGGGCCTGATCGAGCGCCTGTCCGGCCACGGCGCCGGATCGAGCACCACCTCACCCCCTCGGGCGAACAGGTCCTCGTTGCCGGACACAAGGTCGCCGACAAGGTGCTGGCGACCTGCTAGTCGCACATTTCCGAAACAGAGCGCAGCACCCTGCTCAACCTGCTCGAGCACCTTGTGGACTGAACCAGCGTCCGCTATTCGGTTCAGAATTCCATTCAGCGAGTAATCAACCTGACAGCTTCCTTAAATTTTCCTGATCACTTCCTGTCGACCGCAGTTCGTCACGTCTGGTTTGCTTCACGCCGTGACCGACCGGCAAGGCACCCCCACCCCGTGACGCTCAATCAGCTCCTGCCACGGGATGTCTCACATTTTTCCTTCGCATTCAAATAGCTGCCGGTCCGACCCATTCCGCGGATTCAACGAGAGGCACCTTCACCATGGGTAAGTCCCCCACCGCCCGCTCCGCACGACTGACAGCCGTGACCGGCTTCGCTTCGCTGGCGCTCGCTGCCGGCACCATCGCAGCGGCCGCCTCCCCGGCGCAGGCCGGCACCGCGTCCCTGCCCGACCCCGCCCAGGGCCACCCCTACCGGCACGGCACGGTCCCGACGCGCGGCGTCGGCCATGCCAAGCACTCGAGTGGCACCGCGGCGGCCGCGTCCAGCAACCTCCAGTACTACGGCGGCACCGACGGCGTCGGCGTGACCTCCGGCGCCCCAAAGGTCCACCTGGTCTTCTGGGGCTCCCAGTGGGGCGCGAGCGGCACCGATGCCAACGGTGACACCACGCTGGCGGGCGACCGCTCCGGGATGGCGCCCGTGCTGCAGGAGTTCTTCAAGGGCCTCGGCACCGGCGGCGAGACCTGGTCGGGCGTGATGACCCAGTACTGCGAGGGCATCGCCAAGGGCGCCACCACCTGCGCGCCCACCGACACCCATATCGGCTACCCGACCGACGGCGCGCTGGCCGGCGTCTGGGTCGACGGCTCCTCCGCCGCCCCCGACCAGGCCAACGGCAACCAGATCGGCCAGGAGGCCGTCAGCGCGGCCGCACACTTCGGCAACACCGACACCGCGTCCAATCGCAACGTCCAGTACGTCGTGGTCTCGCCCCGCGGCACGCACCCCGACGGCTACGGCAGCAGCGGCTTCTGCGCCTGGCACGACTTCACCGGCGACAACGCGCTGAGCGGCGGCCCGGTGAACTCCCCCTACGGTCCGGTGACCTTCACCAACCTGCCCTACATACCGGACCAGGGCTCCAACTGCGGCGCCAACTCCGTCAACGCCGGCAGCGCGGGCACCCTCGACGGCGTCACCATCGTCGAGGGCCACGAGTACGCCGAGACCATCACCGACCAGCACCCCTACTCGCCCAACGGCAGCGACCCCGTCCCGCAGAGCGGTGGCTGGCTCGACGCGAGCGGCGAGGAGAACGGCGACAAGTGCGCCTGGATCAAGACCGGCCAGGGCGCCACGCAGAACATCACCCTGACCACCGGTACCTTCGCCGTCCAGTCCACCTGGTCGAACGACTTCAACAACGGTGCGGGCGGCTGTGAGATCTCGCACCCGATCGTCACCAACGGCGGTTCCGACGGCGGTGGTTCCCTCACCCAACGGCGACTTCGAGACCGGTAACCTGACCGGCTGGACCTCCGCCGGCAGCACCCAGGTCACCACCGCGGCGGCCCACACCGGCAGCTACGGCGTCCAGGTCGGCTCGACCGACCCGAGCTCCGACTCGTCCGTCACCCAGACCTTCACGGCTCCGGCCGGCAGCAGCACGCCCTCCTTCTGGTACAACGTGACCTGCAACGACACCGTCCAGTACGACTGGGCCTCGGCCACCCTGACCGACAACACCACCGGCACCACCACGACGGTCCTGGCCGACACCTGCGCCCTGGGCGCCGGCTGGCAGAACGCCACCGCCTCCGTCACCCCCGGCCACAGCTACACACTGACCCTCGCCAACCACGACGACGCCAACCCGGGTGACCCGACCCACACCTACTACGACGTCGTCACCGTCTCCTGACACACCCCGGCGAACGAGGGGTACAGCGCTCGAACGGGCGCTGTACCCCTCTTCCGTCGTCCCGTTTCAGGCCGGTCCGGCAGCCGGGTCCCCCAGGTAGTCCTCGTAGACGGCGACCTTGTGGTTGACCAGGTCGAGGCAGCGGTGGAGTGCGGCGATCCGCACGAGCGCCAGGGCCCGGTGTTCGCGCAGCAGCGCCAGCCGGTCGGCTGCGGTGGTGTCGCCCCCGCAGGCCAGTTCGGTGTAGCGACGGATCGCGGGGATGGGCATGCCGGACGAGCGCAGCACGATGCAGAGGGTCAGCCAGTCGACGTACTCCTCGGCGTAGCCCCCCCGGCGCCGCGCCGTACCGGATTGGCCAGGATGCCCTCGCGCTCGTAGAAGCGCAGGTTGTCCATGCTCAGTCCGGTACGCGCGGCGACTTCGCCGCCGGTCCGGTTCTGCTGCAAATCATCCACGGGCTCAGAATGGGACTTGAGCTGGAGTCAGGTCTAGCTCCTGGGGTGCGGTGGACGAGCAAGAGCCCGTTTCCCCGTCCTTCCTGGGAGCATCACCATGCGTTACCGCTTTCTCGGCTGCACCGGCATGGAGGTCAGCGTCCACTGCCTGGGCACCATGATGTTCGGCGTCGTGGGCAATCCCGACCATGACGAGTTCGTCCGCGTCATCCACACCGCACTGGACGCCGGTGTCAACTTCGTCGACACCGCCGACATATACTCGGCCGGGGCGTCGGAGGAGATCGTCGGCAAGGCCCTGCGCGGTCCGCCCGGTAGCCCGCCGGCACCACGGCCGGGGCGTGCGGTGAAGGGTGAGTGAGCCCAGCTCGTCGCGAAGCGATGCCGAAGGCGGCCTTGAGGGCACGGTGCGGCGCGAACGCTTCACAACTGGACGGCCCAGCCCCACGTTCAATACCGAATCAAGTGGGGGCCGAGGGCGGGAACGCTTCCCGGCCGCAGGTCGGCGGGGGCCGCCCCCGCCGTTCTGCGGGTGTCGACGCCGCTCCGTCCGGGTGCACCATACGGGCTCATGAGCCCGCCCTCCCAGCCGCAACCACGCCCGGACGCCGTCGCCCTGCCGTGCCCCCAGGGCCGCCCCGGGCGCCCGTCCTACGGTATCCAGCTCTCCCCGCGCGAGCGTCAGGTCGCCGAACTGGTCGCCGCCGGCTGCAGCAACCGCGCGATCGCGGAGCTGCTCTGCCTCTCCCCGCGCACCGTCGAGCAGCACGTGGCCCGCGTCCTGCGCAAGCTCGGCGCGCCGAACCGCCACGGGCTCGCCGAGGTCCTGGCCGCTGGCCCCGGCGAGCCCGCCCCTTAGCATCCGGCTGCGCTCAGCCCCGGTACGGTGCCGCCGCGTGCTGCGCGGCGTACAGCAGGGCCGGCTTCAACTTCGGCCAGAAGTAGCTGTCCTGGCAGCTGTAGGGCGGCGTGAAGCCGTCGCAGCCGCGGCCGTCGCTGTCGCCGACCTCGATGGTGAAGGCAGCGGTGCCGAGCTTGTCGTAGATCCAGTCGTCGGTCCCGCCGGAGGCGTCGTAGAGGATCTCCCCGGCCTGCCCGTACTGGTAGCCGGTGATCGAGCCCAACTGCCCGGCCATCGCCCGCAGTTGACTGTCGTTCCCGGTGTGCACGGCGTGGTCGTGGGCCCACGGGAAGATCACCATGTTGGCGTCGCTGTGCATGGTGATCATGATGCCGCGGGTGTCCAGCGGCGCCGGGTCGGTGTCGCCCGAGCCGCGCACCGCCGGGTACAGGTCGCGGAACAGGCCCTCCAGCGCCGTGTTCTCGGCCTCCGAGTCGGGATTCGGCCCGAGGTAGGTCTCGTCGCACGGCTGGGTGGAGGAACCGGACGTCCCCCAGTGGCTGTTGGCGTTGCGGTTGAGGTCCACGCCGATCTGCCCGCTGGTGCCGCAGCCGCTGCCGTTGCCGTCGTTGGCGTTCTTGCGCTGAAGGTTCGGGTTGTCGCCGCCCTGCGCGACGATGTCCACGCCGTCCGGGTTGGCGATCGGCACCACCCACAGCTCGGTGGAGTCCAGCAGCGCGGTGACGTCCGGGTCGCTGCCGTAGCCGTTGGTCAGGTAGTCGATCCAACGCCAGGACAGCTCCCCGGTGGACAGCTCGCGGGCATGGATCTGGCTCATCAGGAAGAACCGGGGCTTGGCCGACTGGGGGTTGCGCGCGCAGTCGCCCTGCTGGCGCTTGGTGATGCAGATCGCCTTGAGGTCGCGCCCACCCTGACCGGCCTGCTTGCGCCAGGACTGGCCGTACGTGACCACGGTGGCCAGGTCGGGGTGCTGCGCGGCGGCCTGGTCCAGGTGCGCGTAGTGGGCGTCCACGGTGTGGTAACCGCCGTCGTAGGTGCCGTCGGCGGCCGAGGCCGCGTTCGGCCGCAGCGCCGGGGCGGCGGGCAGCGTCTGGGTGACGGCGGGCGCGAAGCCGAACTCCTGCAGCCGCTGCTGCGCGGCCGCGTCGCCGAGCACGAACAGGTTGTCGCCTGCGCGGCGTTCGAGCACGTCGAAGCCGGCGCTGAGCAGCGTCTCGGCGTCCGTGGAGCTGTGGGTGGTGATCCGGTACACGTAGTGGGCCGCGGACGCCGGCCGGGGGTGGGGGGCACCGGCGGCGGCCGGCGCGACGGCGGACGGGACGGTGACGGCGAGCACGGCGGCCGCGGCCACGGCATAAGCCGCGCGGCGCTTCCTGGGCATGGACTGGCCTTTCGTGTGGGGGTGTGCTTGTGGGTGGTGATGGCGAAGGGCGGGGCCCACCGCTCGGCAGGCCCCGCCCCGATCGACTCGGACTCAGATCCCGGCGTTGCTACGGATGAAGTCCCGGTACGCGGTCACGTCCGTGTAGATCGACGGCGCGACGGCGCAGGTGGAGTCGGCGCTGCCGGCCCGGCTGGTGGCGCCGACCAGCCGCCACGCACCGGCCACCTGGGCGACCGCCGGACCGCCCGAGTCGCCGTAGCAGGCCCCCTGGTTGCTGCCGTCCGGACCCTGCGGGTTGTTGACGCACAGCTCGCTGTGCGCGTCGAAGCCCTCGGCGCAGCCCGAGCCGACCACCGAGGTGTCCAGTTCCTTGAGCTGGTCCGGGCCATTGTCGGCGCCGCGCTGCGGCTGCTCCTGGCCCCAGCCGAGCAGCCGGATGGCGGTGCCGACGGCCGGCGAGCTGTCGGCGATCCCGATCGGGGTGGCCTGCACGGGAGTTGCGAGCTGGATCAGCGCGATGTCGTAGTTGTTGCCGCTGGCGCTGTTGTAGCTGGGGTGCGGGATGAACTGGCTGACCGCGCTGACCTCGCCGCCGTTGGTGCGGTCCGTGGACCCGACGCGGACCGTGAAGTCGGCGGCGCTGGAGCCGTCCACGCAGTGCGCCGCGGTGACCGCCCAGGTCGGCGAGATCAGCGAGGCGCCGCACTCGTGCCCGTTGCTGTCCTGCAGCGACACCATGAACGAGTACGTCTGGGAGGCGCTGCCGCCGCCCACGATGTCCGGGCCGGCCGCCGCGTGCGCGCTGGCCACCGGGGCGGCCAGGGCGAGGGCTGCCGCCGTGGCGGTCGCGCCGAGGATCTTGGGCAGGGTGAATCGCGTCACGACTCTCTCCGTTTCCGGCGGTATGGGGCCGCCAGTAGCTGCACCGACGCCGGGCTGAGCAGGCCTGCTCATGTCGCAGGCATGACAACCAACGCCTTGGGGAGATCCCGAGCGCGTGCGGCGGTGCGAGGTGGGGGATGGCGGGGTGTTCCTCCGCCGAGCTGAAGAAAACCAACCCCGCTGAGGCTAGGTCAACTTCCCGCGCTACTTATTTAATTGCCCCACCTCGCAACCGTCCCGGACTGCCCAGCTCGGCGGACCGGCATATGCCGGCTGCGCGTGCCAATTTCCAGCGGACTCCCAGGAAACCGCCGCTCCGCAACCCCTCCGGCTGGCGGCAGCGCGAGCGCCGAGGCACCGCGCTGGGCGATGATGCGCTCTCCATCGCCGGCAAGCAGCCAGTCGTCCAACGAGTTCGAGCCGTTGCGGAAACTCCGGCGAATCCGCCCGGTGCCGGTGTCGATCGCGTACAGCCCGGTGGCGCCGCCGGTCGGCACCACCAGCGTCCGGTCGACCACCTAGGCGGGCACCAACGCCGCCGCGCCCTACGACAGTTGGCAACTCCACAGCCCCTCCCCGCTGGTCGCCCGGAAGGCGCGCACATTGCTGTCGGCCTCGGTCGCGTGCACCATGCCGTCGGCGACGGTCGGCGGGCTGTAGCCGCTCTGCCCATCCGACTGCGGCGCGACGGACCAGAGCTGCTTGCCGACGGCGAGCCGGATGGCCTACAACCCGCTCTGCTGACAGGCGTAGTACACCCGCTCCCCGTCGGCGACCAGCAGCACGTTGGAGGGCTCGAGGTCGCGGTGGACGAGCCCCGCCTCGTGGACGACGGCCGGCACCCGCGCCAGTCCGGCTCCCAGCGTGCGGACCGACGCCTCGGGCGGCGGCGCGTGCGTGCGGACGGCGGCTCTGAGCAAAGGCCGAGCACGTAGGCCGTGCCCGCCACGGCTGCGCGGCGTCCGGGTCTGTCCTCTATTGCCAGTACGCGCACGGCGGCCAAGGATTACGTGCCGTGCACTGGTCACGAGCCCGCACAGGATCGCCCTTGCCGCACCGTGCGAAGGCCGGCGCCGCCGACAGCGATCCGGTGCTCATCCGGTCTGGCTGAGCGCTCACCGGGGCGCGCGTGGTCCTCATCAAATCCTCATGCCGCCTCGCCGAGACTCCCGTGCCATACCGATGGCCCGGATGGACGGA
>NZ_JBEXKB010000124.1:0-14492 GCF_040609455.1 Kitasatospora sp. NPDC004669 | reverse complement strand
ACAGCAGGAGTTCACCCGCAACCACCAAGCCCGCTACCGCGATGGGCTCAACCTCGCGGCTTGATCAACAACACCCCGATTGGATCTGCACCCAACTGGTTTCACTCACCAACGACCACGGTTATCCCGTCGAAAATCGTACCGACCATCAGGCCTCTTCTGGCCCCACCAACACGTCCAGAACCTGCACACAGCAACTTGACAGACATCCCATGAGCTGGCGTGTCAAACAGCAAGTGCATGGGCCGGGCGGGACCAGGCGGTTACCTCGTCCCACGACTGCCTGTACTCGACCCGGCGGTCGTTCTCGTGTAGATCGAGCGGGGCTCGCCAGCCGGCGGTCTTCCGGTCGGGTCAGTGGCTTGTCGGAGCCGTGGCCTAAAGTGCAGCCTCTGACAGACTGACGGCCGGAGAGGGGTCGGGCGATGGCCGAGGCGTGGGACCGGCTGCGGGCGATCATGGGCGAGCCGGTGTACACCCCGGCGCGGGTGCCGTGGGAGCTGGCACCGGCGGAGCTCGGGGTCCAGCTGCCGTCGGACTATCGGGCGTTCGTCGACTTGTACGGTGCGGTGAACCTGAACGGCGAGTGGGGCGTGCGGTCACCGACGAAGCACTCTCACGTAGCCGGCTCTCCGGGCGGCCTGGCGGGGTGGCGCTTCGAGACCGACACCGAGTTCCGGGAGCAGGTCGAGGGTGAGGACGAGTTCTGGGACCAGGAGCACACCCCCGTGTTCCCGGACCCGGGCGGGCTGCTGCCCTGGGGCATGAACAGCAACCACAACTACTGCTGCTGGCTGACCACCGGCCCGGACCCGGAGCAGTGGCCGGTGGCCGTCTTCTGCGATTTCAACGACGGCGCGCTCGACCGTTTCGACGGCGGCTTCGCGGAGTTCGTGGCCACCGTACTCACCGGCGGCTACGCCCATGAGGATGAGTTGCTGGTGCGCCCGGACCCGGAAGAGTGGGGACCTCAACCGGCCCGACCACTCTGGACACCTGCCTACGACTGGACCGGCAAGGACTGGGGCGCAGAGTGGGGCATCACCTGGTACCGACCCACCGGGTCGACGGAGATGCCCTGGACCAGGTAACGACGATCCGGGTACACCACCGTTGACTGTGCCGAGGCTGCCTCAACTCGTGCGCGACAGGAGGAACGGCCCCACCCGTGAGCTGGAGTGTCAAGCGGCGAGGGCGTGGGCTTGGTGGGGCCAGGCGGTCGCCTCGTCGTACGGTGTACCGGCTTTCAGGCAGCCGTGCAGGATGCCGACGAGTCGGTTGGCGAGTTGGCGCAGGGCGGCGTTGAATTCGATGCCGCGGGCGCGTTGCTTCTCGTAGTAGGCCCTGGCGCCAGCGGAGACCCGCAGTGCGGAGAAGGCTTGGGCGATCAGGGCGTCGATGAGCCGGCCGTTGCGGACGTGCCGGGCGGTCACGACCTTCTTCCTGCCGGAGGCCCGGGTAATCGGGCTGGTGCCGGCGTAGTTCTTGCGGGCCTTGGCGCTGGCGTAGCGGTGAGGGTCGTCGCCAAATTCTGCGAGCACCCGGGCGCTGAGCATTGCTCCCAGTCCGGGCTGGGACCGGATGATCTCAGCGTTGGGGTGCCGGCCCAAGTAGTCCTCGACCTGCCCGTGCAGGAAGTCGACCTGCTCGTTCAAGGTGACCAGCAGCGCGACCAGAGCGCGCACCGAGTCGGCATAGGCCGCGGTCACCGCGGCGGGCTGACCCAGGTGCTTGGCGCGCAGCGACTGGGCCGCCCACCACGACCACCAGCAGTGACCGCCGACCTCGGCGGCCGGGAAGGAGAGCAGTGTGAGCCGCGAGCTCGACGAGGGCCTGGAGCGTGCCGAGCGCACCCGCCCGATCCCGCAGTCCGTCCAGGCCCGGATGCGCTTCCTGCTCAAGGGCGCCAAGGGCTCCACCAAACGGCTCGCCGCAGATCTCGGCGTCTCCCAGCGCACCGTGCAGCGCTGGCTCAAGGACCAGGGCACCCCAAAGCCGACCGCCGCCAAGGCCATCGAGACCAAGGTCCGCGCCACCTGGCAGCCCCGGGTGAAGCAGCGCGTACGCAAGGCGGCCGAGACGAACGGCTTCATGCTGCACATCAGCGGCACGTTCGGCTACACCGCCGCCGGCGGCTCCACCGACGACCCCCGCCCGCGCGTCATCACCCAGAAAATGCCCGGCGACGTCGCCCGCCGCCTGTACGAGGCCCGGGACGCTGGAGCCACCCAGGCCCAGCAGGAGCGGATCCTCGCCGAGGCGCTGCGCGAGCACTACTTCCAGGACCGCGGGCACCGTGCCCGGGGTCTCGACGTCGAGCTGAACGACATCGCGTGGATGGACGTCGAGCTGTAGAACCACCCCGATGACGCTCCCGCGCCGGCTCCGTCCCGCTGCGCCCGGCACGCCCGCCGATGACCCTCAGCGGTGCCGCGTGACCAGGACCGCTCCACTGCCCGCCCGCCGACCGCTACCGTCGAACCTGCGGCCCGCCACCATGGCGGCCGCCCGCACCGAGGAGGACCAGGTGACCACCCAGCCCGACCACCAGGACGCGGCCGTTCCCAGGCCGGCCACCCTGCACGAGCTGCGCACCGCGCTCTCCCGGTACGGCCTGCCCGGCGACCGCGAGGCCTTCGAGCAGGCCCTGGCCGCTGCCCTCGACTCCTCCCCGATCGGCGACCTGGCCGCCGTCGCCGAGGTCATCGCCACCTACCGCCACCGCCTGACCCTGCGCACCGACGAGAACGCCATGGCCTCCCTCGCCGCGCCGATCGGCGGCCAGCAGTGGACCCCGGCCGCCGATGTCTTCGCCCGGCTTCGCGCCGCCGGCGGCGACCGGTGACCGATCAGCCCGAACAGCAGCCGGCCCCGCTGCACGTCTTCCTCTCCGACGCTGCAGAGCACGCCCTCGCCGCGCTGCGCCCCGGCGAGCTGGACGCGGTCGAGAAGCTCGTCGAGCGCCTCACGGTGTTCCCCCGTCTCGGTATCCCGGTGCCCGGCGGCACCGACCCCGAGGTCGACGACTACACCGCCCGCACCGACCCGGCCTCCGACTCCGGCGACCGCATCAGCGTCGTGTACAGATTCCATCCCGGCATGTCCGCGATCTTCGTGACCTGGGTGATCGCCGGACCTTGACCCCGCATCAGCACCCCGGAGATGGCCGGGCCCCTCACGCTCGTCGACGGACGCTGTTGGTTAATTTCGGGGTCCTGATCATTTCGCCCCGCCGAGCCGGGGGCACCAGCCCGGCGGGGCGAAGTGCTGCAAAGTGGCTGGTGCGGGTGCCGGCTCAGGGGTTTCGGTGAGGTAGGCGTCGATGCGGGCGAGGTTGATCGCGGCGGCGGTGAGATGGTGCTGGAGGCTGGTCTTCGCGAGGCCTTGGTAGCGGGATCTGCGAAACAGAACCCCCAGCTCATCCCGAATCCGAATCGCCGGACTTCCGTTCGGGAACGCCGCCCGCGCCACCCTGACCGTCCCCGTCGGAACCTCGCCCGGCCCACCCGCACGCATCGACACCACACACCCCACAACGACCAACGTCGGTCTCCGAGACAAGTCCCGGAGACCGACGTCACTCACCACAGCCGATCACTTACATTCGCCAACAGCGCCCGGGGAGCAAAGGACCGCCGGCGGGAGGGTTCGACGAGAGACAGAACCCGACGTACAGGCCAACTGGCCATTTGCTGTCGGGAAAACCGGGCCCGGGTTGTTCGGGACAGGTAATCTGCTGGCGAATGGGTGCCCAACTGCCCTTGTGGACAGGTCAGATGCTGCTGATGGGGGGGAAGCGCATGGCCGGTCGCTGGAGGCGATTACCTGAGGGGCTGTCCGCGGAGGAGCGGGAGCTCGTCGAGGTGCTCCGGGGGATGAAGGACCGCAGCGGGCTGAGTCTGGTCGAGCTGGCAACGAGGACGCTTCACAGCAAGTCCTCGTGGCAGCGGTGGCTCAACGGCGAACGTCTGGTGACCGAGGAGGCGTTTCGTCGGCTGGCGGAGGTGTCGGGCACGGACCTGGAGCCGGTGCTGCCGGTGTTCGCCGCCGCGATGTCCCAGGGAGCGGGTGATACGGGCGATGCGGACGAAGTAGCTGCTACGGACGAAGCAGCTGACGCGGACGACGGGGAGGGCCCTGGCGGACTGGCGGGCGGGTCGCTCGGTAGAACTGGCAAATGGCGCCAACTCCGCTATCTGGCACTGATGATGGTGATCGTCGCGGCCGCGGCCGTCCTGGGGTTCGCACTGTGGTCCGGCCGCTCGTCGGAGGCGGCGCAGGCCGGTTCGACGGCGGTCCCCACAGCTACGACCACGCCGCCGGCCACTGCGGCCTCGGCCGCCGCCGGTGGCTGCCTGGGGGTTTCCTGCACCGGGCTCGATCCGAAGGCCACCGGCTGCGGTGACGACGCTGTCACGCTGATCACCGCGAACGTCCAGCGGATGACCATCCATGTGCGCTACAGCGCGCACTGCCGGGCCGCCTGGGCCAAGCTCACCAGCGCCACTCCCGGCGACTCCGCCTCGATCACCACCGCGCGGGGCGGCCACCAGACGGCCCTGGTGCACTGGGGGTATGACGCGTACTCGCCGATGGTCGACGCCTCTGCCTCCGATGCCGGCCTGCAGGTGTGCGGCGAGCAGTCGGCGGGCCGGGGATGCACCCAGGTGATCACCGATCCGGCGACCGCGCCGGTGGCGCCGGAGCTGCTCACCGCGCCGCCCTCGGGCCCCGGCGCCACCGCCAGCACGGCGGGCCCGGAACACTGAGCCCAGGCGGGGCGGCCCCGTTGATCCTGACGCCCCGCCCGGGAGTTGCTCAGCTGCGCGTCGGCGTCAGCACGCGTAGCTCGGGTTCACCGTCCAGTAGTCCAGCTTCGACCAGGTCTGCGACCCGACGAGGCGGTCCTGCGCGATGCCCACGCAGCCCTGGAAGTTGTAGACGGCGTCCGACGTGGCCTGGCCGAAGATGCCGTCCACGACCAGCGGGGTGAAGAGGCTGGGGTTGAGCGAGTAGTTCAGCTCACACTGCAGCTGCTTCACCGCGGTACCGGTGTCGCCCCGGCTCAGGAACGGCTCGGAGTTGGTGTAGTTGCACACGCTGCTGGCCTGGTCGGGCGAGGCGGTGGTGGCGGCGGCGCTGCCGGCCGTCCCGATGGCCGTGGCCAGCACGAGGCCGGCTCCCGCGAGACCGAGCACGATGCGGTTCTTGCGCATGACGCTTCCCTCCTGGTTCGCCGCACGCCCCTGACGGCGTGTGGTCGTCGGGTGTCCCGGGAACGAGCGCCCCGGACAGCCGCCACTCTGCCGCCGCCCGAAGGGGTCCCACAGCAGTGGGACGAGGGCGGGGACGACCCGGGGAATGTCCCACGGACTGGCCTGACCGGGCGCGTTCGGCAGCGCAGCTCAGCCGCAGGACCGCGGCCGTGGGGCGGCGGGGGCGTCCCCGCCCGTACGCACACCACCGAGCCCGACCGATCAACTGCTGTCTCCATCGGCAGGGCGAACTGACTGCCATCGCCTGACTGTTCCAGGTCACCTGCTGTCTCGAGTAGTCGGCAGCGAGAAAGGCACCCAGCGGTACGTCACGCTCTTCGGCGCCGTCAGCGCCATCGTCCTCGCGACGGTTGCCGTGATGGCCGTGACCCACCACGAGACGTCCGCCTTCATGTGGATCCGCGGCGCGATCCTGCTCGCGGTCCCCCTGATCCACCGCATGACCAGCCGCGCCGCCGAGGGCTCCTATCAGGCCTTCGACCGGGCCCGCACCCCTCCACCATCGCGCCGATCGCCATCATCGGCGTTTCCCCCCAGCTCGGCGGGGCGAAGTGATCAGGACCCCGAAATTAACCAACAGCGTCCGCTCGTCGACGTGAGGGGCCCGGCCATCAGCGTACGGGGAGAACAGCGCAGGTCGGCTTCGGGCCGATTCTCCGTGAACACCCCATGCCGCCCCACCCGCGCCCCTAGGCTGCCGACCGGCTGCACATCCACCACCGCGTACCCAGGAGAGTGCCGATGACCGCTGCCCAGGAGACCGTCGACCCGAAGATGCTGCGCCAGCTGGAGGACGCCGCCGGTGACTACCTCGCCGACGTCGCCGAGCTGCTCCTGACGGCCGGCTACCCCATCGGCAACGTGCTGCTCGGCATGAAGGAGGCGGCCTGGACCGAGCCCCTTCCCAAGAACATCGACAACTACCTGCCCGAAGGCGTGATGCACTTCCCCGACGACGTCGCCCGCCGGTTCAACTTCAACGGGCAGCGCGTCAGCGACCTCGGCCTGTGGTGGTCCTATCTGACCGGCTGGCAGATCTCGGCGGGCCTTGACCGGACCACCGTGGTGAACCGGTGGATGGGTTCGGGCCTGACCCCCGACCCCAAGGCCGTGGCCGCGTTCTTCAACGAGGCGGTCACCGACCTCGCTTCGGCCGGTCACGGCGAACACCGCCTCTACCGCAACCCCGGCACCGACCTCCCTGGCCTCCTCGCCCGCCTCCGCGACGTCGCCGGGATCGAGCGCCGCCAAGGCCTGCATCGCATCGACCGGTTGCGGTTCCTGGCCACCTGGAACCACGCCACCGGCGCCATCCTCACAGACGACACCCCCGCCCGGATCACCGTCACCGGCGGCGAGCTCCGGGCGCTCCAGTACCTCGTCGACTTCTACGTCGCCCACGGGCTCGAGGAAGACGCCGTCCGCGACTTCGCCCGCACCCTGGTCCAGGACCTCCAAGCACGAGCCGCCGCGAACAGCCCCGCGGTGCCCCTGCGCGCCCACGCCCGCCACTACGCCAAGAAGCACAGCTGACCCGTGGATATCGGGCTCCCCCTGACGCCCAGGCCCTCGCAGCCGGCATGGCCAACATTGGCCGTCCCCGTGCTTCCCCGGTAGCCGCTCTCCCCTTCGCTCTTCCCAAGCCAGGCCCGGCGCGCCACCTGCCTTGCCGGACCACCGGGTACGGGCGGCAACCAGGCCACCATCGCGGACCACCGGACCGGGCCTGGCTGGGCGCGGCGCGCTCCGCCCCCGCACCCGTGGCCAGCGCCAAGGGCTGCGCTGGACCAGCCCCTGCCGCCTGCCCTGCGCCGCCGGTCCGCCGTCAGGGCCGTGGCCGGCCCCGCCGTCGGCCCGTCACCGCACCGGCCGGACCGTGGACGGTCCGGCACTGGGCAGTTGCCCCCGGAGAAGGTGGCCGATGCCCGTGCTGGGCTGGCCACCAGCCGAACCATCGTGCACTAAGCGCAGGGGGTTGCCCATCACTGAGCGAGTGCAGAGGTCACCCTCCATTGGACGAACACCGTGCTGTCCACCTTGATGACCTGGGCAAGGCGCCAGGACGAGTGACCACTGATGCCGAGGCACTAGCAGCAGCGTTCACGTCGGCCAGAGCCAAACCGAGTCCCGTCCAGGCGGCGACACATACGCGACGGCCAGGCAGTGACAGGTGCAACGTCAGCGGGCACGCGAGCGTTCTTTTATAAGAGACACCCGGTCAAAAGTGGGCCCTGACCTGCTGTTTTGTGAATGTCAGTGTCTGGTCCTACCGGACACTGCGGTGGCTGATGTGGCATATGGGCGCAGACATTAGCAGGGAGAAGTTGCGAATGGCTCGAAGTTTTCCACAGGGTCCCCGCTGATCCTTGCGAGGGCTAGTCGACTCGAAGTGTTCCCAGTCCGGGACACTCCGGGCCCTACTGTCCCCGATCGGGGACAGATTCTTGCGGATGCCTCGAAGGTTCCTTGCGGTAGCCCTCAACTTTCATGTCCGGGCTGGAGTACGGGAAGGCAGGCGGAGTCGAGTCCCCGAAACTTCGAAGTAACCGCAAGAATCGGGTGCCTGGAAATGCCGCTCGCCCCGTCGCCATCTCGATCGTCGACAGCTGATGTCGCATCCCGCGAACAGAACTTGCGACTCGCCGCATGAAAAGTTCGAGACAACCGCAAGTTCCTGTACTGTCGTGCCGACCAACCCGTCCATGGAGGCACGCGTGCGCGCAGAACGACGGACCGATCTCACCGGGGCAACACCCAAGAACCGGCCCGTCCGCCCCGCATCCGAACCCGAACTCGTCAGCATGCTCGACCGGTTCGGTGAGCAACTGGCCATGGACATCGCCTCCCAGCCGGTGGCGCCGTCCGTCGAAGAGGTCACCGTCAAGTTCCGGCCCCGGCGGGCGGCGCACGACATGGCTGGCTCCATGGGCTATTCCCTGACCAGCAACTGGTTCTTGGCCAAGGTGCTGGCGAGGTGCATCGTCGCGCACCGGCTCAGCCCGGTCGAGGTAGCCGTGCTTCTACACATGATGGGCTCTCAAAACCGAGGACAACTCCAGCAGACGCAGGTGGAGATGGCCGCCGAGCTGGGTGTCGCGCGCAGCAGCGTGAACAGTGCGATCGGCCGGCTGTGTGAGCTCAACTACATCCGCCGCCACAAGAAGCGCGGCCTCTACGATGTGAACCCGAGGCTCTGTTTCCGCGGCAACGGAGACGAGCAGAACGGCGTGCTCGCGCTGGTCCGGGCCGAAAAGTTGGCCAGTGAGTTCCCAGATACCATCGGGCCCGACGACTTCGCCCACGAGAGCTGAGGAGAATCCCATGGAGATCACCCCTTCCGGCGTGCTCGGCATGATCCCCCGGCTCAAGCTGACGCCGACCGCAATCGCCGTCCTCGGCATCATGTCCGAGCTGCAGTCGCCCGGCGGCGAGGTCAACTACAGCCAGGTCGAGATGGCCGAGCGCCTCGGCCTGCTCGAGTCTGCCGTCAGCCGCGGCATGAAGTGCCTCGTCAACCGCAACCTCGTCATCCGCAGCGGCGACGGCCGTGGACACAGCTACCGCCTGCACCCCTTCATCGCGAAGTACACCTCCGAGACCGAGATGGAGACAGCGCTGCGCGCCGCCGCCGTTGAGATCCGAGAAGGCAGGCTGCCGGACATCGCCGCGCCGCTCTACCGAAAGCAGCCGCCACGAGCTTCTGGCCGGCCGAACCTGGTGGCCGTCTGAGGACACCAATTGGCGCCGAGGCTTCCGCCCGGCCCGCTGACAGGCCCGCCTCGGCGGGCCTCAGCGCTATTTTCGCAGGTCAGAGCACTAGCGTCTGAATGCAAAGAACGCGCTGCACTGGAGATTCAAATCGCAGTGGCCCGCGCCGCCCGCGAAGGCGTACCCGCTCATCCTGATCCCCGCATACCAGGCCGCCCCACCCAAAGCGATGGAGAAGATCCGCCTCCCACGTACCGCTCGGGCCGGCGCCCGGTGCACATGGGCGGCTGGTGCGCGCCCGCCCCGGCCGGACAGCCGACGGCCGCCGTCCCGGTCGTGGAGCGTCCCGCCCCGCAGGCTCCGGCCGAGTCGGCTGCTTCGGTCGCTTCGGTCGCTGCGCCCCGTCAGGCGGCCCCCGCGACCGGCCCGGCTGCTGCGCCGCGTCGTACCGGGTCGTCGCGTCCGGCGGCCCGGCACATGGAGGCCGGCGGAGTCGTCTCCGCCGACGAGTAACCGCGCCCCGTGCGGCCCGCCGACACCCGGTCGGCGGGCCGCCCCCTTACTCGAGTTCGCCCCGGTCGGGGCGAGGGAAGGATCTGATGCCTCATGAGCCGGGAGATCGACGAGGGCCTGGAGCGTGCCGAGCGCACCCGCCCCATCCCGGTGCACCTGAACACCCGGGTCAAGTTCCTGTGGGAGAAGGTCGCCAAAAACGACACCAAGCGCCTCGCCCAGGCTGCCGGCGTCTCGGTGCGCACTGCCCAGCGCTGGGCCCACGCCCTGACCGCCCTCGCCGAAGGCGAGCTGACCGGCGACATCCCCATGACCAAGGCCAACGCGGCCAAGGTCGAACGAGCGGTACGGGCGGCCTGGCAGCCGCGGGTGAGGAAGCGGGTGCGCCGCGACGCCGAGCAGCGCGGCTTCATGCTCCACATCCAGGCGACCTTCGGCTACAGCGCGGCCGGCGGCTCCACCGACGACCCCCGCCCCCGGATGATCACCCAGAAGATGCCCGGCTCGGTCGCCAGGCGGCTGTACGAGGCCCGCGACGCCGGAGCCACCCAGGCCCAGCAGGAAGCGATCCTCGCCGAGGCCCTACGCGACGAGTACTTCAAGGACGGCGGCCGCCGCGCCCGCGGCCTCGACGTCGAGCTCAACGACGTCGCCTGGATGGACATCGAGCTGTAGAACCACCCCCGGCAGCCTCCGTGTCGCCGAAAGAGAGCCAGTCCCGGCCGCCGAAAAGGCGGCCGAGGCTTTTCCTTTTGAGCAGGGACATCGATCGACTTGCCGACCACGCCCCCGTCCCGATCGGCAGACGCCTTCGTCGCAACGCGGACCTTCTCCGCGCCACCGCCGACACCCACGATGCCACCGCCCAACCCACCGAGGCTCTCACATGAACGAGCAGCACCAAGACGAACGCGCCCGTATCCGGGAAGCCATCGACCGGATCCTGAGCGACCGGGCCACCGTCTCCGACGGCAGCCTCACCGTCGTCGCCCTGGCCGCCGAAGCCGGTGTCCACCGCATGGCCCTGCTCAAGCGGCACGCGGACCTGAAGAACGAGTTCTACGAGCGTGTCCGGACCGAGACGACACAGACCCCGGAGGCCGAGAAGCGGCTTCGGAAGACCGTCACCGAACTGAAGAAGCGGGTTGCTGACCTGACCGAGGAGAACAACGTTCTGAAGAACCAGGTCACGAACCTCGCGCTCGCGAGCGCGGTCCTGGCCGATCGGTTGCGCGAGGCCGAGGAGACGGTCTTGCTCCCGGACAACGTCGTGCGCTTCCCCAAGGGGTGACCGACCCGGCGCGACCGGTGGAGCTGGGCTCGCCCGTGCACACAGCTCGCCGAGCAGACTGCGGGGGACCGGCTTGAGCGGTCTGCACCGGTCAGCTCGGCGACGCCGCAAGCCCATCTGCGGGCGCTGCGGGACTGGGTGGTCCATGGTGCGAGGTCGGGGGTGCGGCGATCGTCGATGCCGCCGCACGCTCGGTTGAGTTGCGGCAGGAGGAGCCGCCACGCTGGTGGCTCCTCCGGTGCTGGCGCAAGCCTCGGCCTTCGGCCGGTCAGCCAGCGCTGATGATCTCGCCGCAGACAATAGTTCCGTTGAGCGTGAGTGTCTGGTTGACGTCGTAGGAGGCGACCAGCTCGGTGCCGGTCAGTGTGACCGTCCAGCTGTCGCCGCTCTTCGTGGCCTTGATGCCCGTCGCGTTGGATTTCCCGTAGCCGCCTTCGTGGGCGGCGGTGCTGACCGGCATCATCCAACCGGTGCCCGAGTAGACGCCGGCGATGTTCGGGCCGACGGCGTTCTGGTCCGACGGTGCCTGGAAGGACGTCAGTTCGCCGTTGACGACGGTGCAGGTGCTGTCGGCGGCCTTGATGGAACCGGACTCCGCACCGCTGATGGTCACGTCGGCGCTGCCCTTGCCGGTTTTCGCCGGCGGGTTGGTGACGGTGCCCTCTGCTGCGGACGATGCCGCGCCGGTCGTCGCCGTGCCCGGGGACGTCGAGACCCCGGCCCCAGGTCCGGCGGCGCTCTTCGCGGTGCCCGACGATCCGCAGCCGGCGAGGGCTATCAGCATCGCGCCGGCCATGAGCCCGGTGACGGCGCGTCGCTGGTGGAGTCCGGTCCGTGCCATGTTCTTGCCCCTCATCTCTCTTGTGAATAACCGGTGATCATTTCGCCGAGTATGGCAGGCGGCTGTCCAGTCGCGGGATGGAGGCCGGATGGCGGGCTGGGGTCGGTCAGGCGGAGCAGATGCCCCGCGTGTAGTCGAAGGTCGCGGTCGCCTGGGAGTACTGCCACTCGGGTGCGAGCAGGTTCGCATCCAGCTGGGCGGCGGCTGTCGGGTTCTCGACGATGTAGCCGAAGTCCTGTAGCCAGACGTCTACCTCGGTACCGTCACCGCAGCAGCCCTCGTCATATGGCTCCGCACATGATCGACCGGACAGTCCCTAATACTCCAGTGTGACTTCGCGATCTACGCGCTGGAGGGGGCGGAGAGCCGCTGCCGGTAATGGCTGCGACGTGCCGAAGCTTGGTGGCTTCTGCGCCAGTTCGACCAGTGCAGGAGTGCGTTCAGGGCTGTGATCGGCGGGCTGAACAGTGCGCCGATCAGGCGGCGGATCTCCGGGACGGTCAGGTCGACCCGCTTCGGGCCGGGCGGTTCGGATCCGCACGTCTGGTCGGCCTCGCGTCGTCGACTGCCGCGGCAAGGAACGCGTCGCGTCGGTGCGGCGTTGCTCCGTTGGCTGTTATGCGTGGCGCCTATGTCACACCAGTGCCGCGCCGCCGTCTATCGCGAGCGTGGTGCCGGTGACGTAGGCGTTGGCCAAGACGAAGAGATAGGCCGCCGCGGCTTCCTCGGCAGTGCCGACACGCCGCGTGAGCAGCTCGGACCCGGCGCCCTGGAGGAAAGCCTCCGGGTCCGGGACACTGCCGTCCCACAGCTCGGTGCGGATCACACCGGGCTGGATCACGTTGACGCGCAGAGGGGCGAGTTCGACGGCGAGTGCCCGGGACAGGGCCTCGATGCCGCCGGTAATACCTGCCGTAAGCGCGGTTCCGGACAGGGGGCGGATCGCGAGGACGCCGGAGCTGAAAGTGATCGAGCCGCCGTCGCGCAGTCGCGGTGCAGCGTACCTGGCGGAGAGGAACGCGCCCCAGAACCGGCGCTCGAAGACGGCCCTGGCCTCCTGCGGGGTGGTGTCGACCAACGGCTTGATCAGCAGAGATTCGCCCGCGGTGTAGACGAGGTGGTCGAACTCCCCGACCTGCTCGAAGAACGCGGCGATGGCGTTGCCGTCGGCGACGTCCAGGCGGCGGCCTTCAGCCGGCTCGCCCAACCGCTTCGTCGCGGCGTCCACGCGGTCCTGATTGCTGGAGGCGACCACGACGTCCGCGCCAGCCGCCGCGGCCTGTTGGGCTACCGCGAAGCCGATGCCGGAGGTTCCACCGATGATCACGATCTTCTTGCCAGCCAGAGACATGGGATCCATTCCTTCGTCGATGCAGTGCCGGGGTTCGGCAACCGCCATGGCAAGAACGTACGCCTCCACATCGAGACGGTGAATGACTTAAGGTCTCGATTCCCTGTCATATCGTCTCGCCATACGGGCACTAGAGTGGCGCTATGGACATCCTGAGCGACACCCTCGAAGTCCTGCGCACGGGACGCCCGATGGTGACTCGCACCGACGCGCACGCCCCGTGGGCCCTGAAGTTCCAGCCCATCTCAGGAGCCGGATTCCACGTGGTTGTGGAAGGGCACTGCCACCTGCTGCCACCGCACGGCCAACCGCTCGCGCTCGGACCCGGCGACATCGTGTTCCTGCAGCGCGGCAGCGGACACACCCTGTGCGACGTGCCGGACCGCGATCCGGTGGACTTCGTACCGGAGCGCGTGGACCGTTCCTCGCCGATCGGCCAGGTCACCGTGGACGGACCTGGGCCGCACACGGTGCTGGTGTGCGGCGCGTACGCGATCGACGTTGATCGCCCGCATCCGCTGTTCAGCGATCTGCCGGAGGTCATCCACCTCCCCGCGGTTCCCGGCCGCCACTCGGTGCTGCGCTCGGCGGTCGATCAGCTGTGCGCCGAGTTCCACGCGCCGCAGCCGGGCTCGGATGCGGTCGTCACGGCGCTCATCGATCTGCTGCTGCTGTACATCCTCCGGTCGTGGTACGCCGAACTACCGAAGGAACGGACCCGGGGTTGGGCGGCCGCGCTGACCGACCCGGCAGTCGCCCCGGCCCTGAATGCGATCCACGGCGATCCCGGCCATCCCTGGACCGTGGAGTCTCTGGGCACCCGCGCCGGGCTGTCCCGCGCGGCGTTCGCCCGCCGCTTCGCCTCGGTGGTCGGCGAGCCGCCGTTGACCTACCTGACCAACTGGCGGATGGCTACCGCGGCGCGGTTGCTGCACCAATCGCCGAGCCCGCTGAGCACAATCGCGCAGCATACGGGGTACACGTCGGAGTTCGCCTTCGCCAAAGCTTTCAAACGACACTTCGGATCGCCGCCGGGGGCCTACCGCAAGCAGGCCAAGACGGCAGGCGACGAACCACGCGGATACAGCTGACGGTGAGGGCCAGGACATCACCGCTGCGGATTGGGCAGCGGTGGTCGCTGCCGATCCCGGTCTCACGGTGGCCCCGATGTGGTGGAGCACTGGGCGGATCGTGTCCAAGAACCCAGCGATGCGGTGATCGCGACGATGCAGCCTCGCTCAGTTCCACGGCCCAGGCGTCGAAGGGCAAGGCGTAGTGAAACTGGACGGCGTAGTGACGGCCTGCGTGTTCTCTCAGCTCTGCTGGCATGCCCGCAGGCTGCCACAGCCGCCCGTCCGGAGGCGCGCCGATATCCGGAGCCGTGACTGGCGACTCGACCAGCGGTTACGGGACAGCCCTTAGTGGTCCGTTCCGGAAGTCCTTCGGGGGTTGATCAGGCTGCCAGGGCGACGGAGGATTCTTGGTGTCGGCCGGCGGGTGCGTGCCGGTCGA
>NZ_JBEXKB010000123.1:0-14786 GCF_040609455.1 Kitasatospora sp. NPDC004669 | reverse complement strand
GGACGCGCGCCGCGGCGCGGAGGTGGGCCCGCCCGCCCCGCTCGCCCGGCACCGGGGTCAGACCCTCGCCCGGCGCGCCACCGCGTGGTGTGGGAAGTCGGCGCGGCCGACTTCCCACTCCTCATCTGGCTCATCTGGCGTCGCACGGACGGAGGAGGAAGTCCGGATCAACCCGGGGGCGGTTACGGGTGGGCGGCGGGGCGCCCCGAGGGTTCGCCGTACTGATCACCACCCGAGGTTCGCCGCCGCTCCGACATTCTCCGGCTTCACGCCGGACGGCTACCGCCCTGACTCCACCATGTTCTTGAACTGCTCCAGGTCGCCCCGGACGGTGTTCTCGATCCGGTGGACCTGGGCCATGCCCCGCGGTCCGCCGAAGGTGTCGTGGATGGCCTCCGGCTCGTACTCCACCTGCACCTGCAGCTGGCTGTGGCCCCGGTCCAGCGACCGCACCGAGAGTGTGCCCTTCAGCTCCGGACTGCCCTGCGTCTCCCAGGCGAGGACCTGCTCGTTGCCTCGGTCGGTGAGAACGGCGTCGAACTCCCGCTGCACGTCGCCGGCCCGCACGTCCAGATGGGCGCGGTTGCTGCTGGGCGCATAAGCGCGTTGGATGCCGTCGATGAACGTCGGATAGGCCTCGACGTCGTGCAGCCGACCCCAGACCTCATGCGCGGGGGCGTCTATGGTGATCTGTTCCTCAAGCCTGCTCATCGCGAACCTCACCTCCTGACCCGGCACACCGGGCCCCTTGGGTTCTTCCAGACTGCGCCGTCGGCACCTGCCCGGCAACCAGGGCCGGGAAGCGGCTCCGCGCCCGTCCGTGTTCCGACCCGGAGGGCGGGCGAGGGGTCAGCCCGGGTTCCGGGCAGCAGCACACTGACGGCCGCGCTCCGGCCGGATTCCGCTACTGCCGGTGACCATGCGGTCGACGATGACGTTGTCGGGGGCACCGCCTTCGAAGCGCGCCAGAATGCACACATAGGACCGATCCACGTGCTGCGGGTTCGGCTGTTCGAGCCGGGTCGTGATCGTGAAGCCGGCCTGCTCCAGCAGCCCGGCGAGGCGGCCTGCCGGAATCAGGTGCGAGGCGTACGACACCGGGTGGCCGTACGCCTCCGCCGGGCACAGCCGGGCGTCACCGGCGTGGCCACCCAACAGCAGGTGACCACCGGGGGCGAGGACGCGAGCGAACTCGGCGAACAGCTGCGGCAGCCGCTCCGGCGGGGTGTGGTGGACGGAGTACCAGGCGAGGATGCCGCCGAGGGCGCCGTCGGCGACGTCGAGGGCGGCCATCGAGCCGCGCAGGAAGCGCAGTCGAGGGTAGGCCCGACGGGCGAGGGCGACCATCTCACCCGACACGTCGACGCCGAAAGCCGACAGACCGAGACTGTCCAGGTACGCCGTCACCCGCCCCGGCCCGCACCCGAGGTCGGCGACCTCGCCGCCGCCCGACTCCCGGACCAGCTCGGCGAAGGCGGCGAGCATCGCCCTCGAGACCGGATCCATGCCCTCCGGCGGGACGACGAGGCGGAGGTAGTCGGCGGCGACGGTGTCGTACGACTCCCGGACGGCGGCGAGGTGGGCGGGTTCGGTCACCGCGTCACCTGAGGCGTGTCCGACCATGAGGCGTGTCCGACCGTTCCCGCCGGGCGCGCATCGCCGGACACACCCTGACGCCCGGCGTCAACCGTCCTGGCCGCCTTGGCGGCGCGCTCGGCGAACACCTTCTCGCGGCGGTCCGCGGTCTGCTTCATCATCCGCTTCCGGTCGCGGGCGGAGAGCCGGTCGATGTACAGGTGGCCGTTCAGGTGGTCGGTCTCGTGCTGGAGGCAGCGGGCGAAGTAGCCGGTGCCCTCGATCGCGACCGGGGCGCCGTGCCGGTCGACGCCGCGCACCACCGCGTGGGCCGGGCGGGCGAGTCGGGTGTTGGCGCCGGGTACGGAGAGGCAGCCCTCGGTGTCCTCGATCAGGCGGCGGCCGGGCTCCTGCTCGTCGACCACCGGGTTGAGCACGTGGCCGACGTGCCTGACGCCCTCCTCGTCGGTGCAGTCGTAGACGAACAGGCGCAGGTCCACGTCCACCTGGTTGGCGGCGAGGCCGCAGCCGTCGGCGACGTACATGGTGGTGAACATGGACTCGATGAGCCGGGTCAGGCGCTCGCTGCCGAAGTCCTCCTCCGTCGCCGTGCGGCAGGTGCGCCGGAGGATCGCCTCCCCCACCTCGGTGATCCGCAGGACGGTCGGGCGTTCACGCAGCTCGGACACGGATGCTCCCTCGGTGGATTTGCTGTCGGCTTTGCAAAGTAGCAGACTTTGCAAAGTGACCGAGGACCTCGTCAGAACCGGCTCGCTCCCCGAGCACGCCGTCCGCACCGCGCTGCTGGGGCTGCTCGCCGAGCGCGGCACCGTCACCTCCACGGAGGCGGCCGCCCGGCTCGGGTACAGCTCGGGCCTGTGCTCGTTCCACCTGCGGCAGCTGGCCCGGTACGGGCTGATCGAGGAGGCGCCGGCCGTCGACGGACGGGCCCGGCCGTGGCGGCTGCCGCAGGCCCGACCGGCGCCCGACGACGCCGAGTTCGGCGAACTGGCCCGAGGCTTGGAGGACGAGAGCTACCAGCACTGGCTGGCCCGGCGCGCCGAGGCCCCGGCCGGCTGGCGGCAGGACGAGGCCTTCAGCGCCGTCGTCTACCTGACCCCCGAGGAACTGACCGCCGTCGGCGAAGCGGTCCGGCAGGTGCTCGCCCGCTACCGCGGCCGCGACGACGACCCGGCCACCCGGCCCGCCGGGGCCCGTCCGGTCGCCGCCGTGACGCGCTTGTTCCCGCTGCTCGACCAGTAGTCGGGCCGCCTCGTCAGGCCGCCCGCGAGCGCGTCCGGGACCTGGTCACCGCCCGCAGCACCGGCCCGACCACCAGCCCCAGCGCCGCCCCCAGCACGACTCCCTGCGCACCGTCCCAGACGTCCTGCACATCGCACGCCCGCCCGATCGCCGGCACCGCGTACTGCAGCACCGACACCCCGAACGGCAGCACGGCGGCGCCCAGCAGCGCCACCGCCGCCCGCCGCCGCGTCCCGGCCAGGGCGGCGGCGAAGCCCACCGGGGCGTAGGTCGCCAGCTTGAGCTCGATGTGCCGCACGTGCAGCAGTTCGTGCGGCGAGCGCGGGCGCCCGCCCCGAACCGTGCAGTGCCGCACGACGTCCTCCGACAGCTGGAACGCCTCCGGCAGCAGTGTCGCCACGACGACCCCGCCGAGTCCGAGCAGCAGCAGGAAGCCCACCACCCAGTGGGCCCGCAGCAGCCGCCCCACCGGCCGGTTCAGCAGAGCCGCCGGCACCAACGAGAGCAGCAGCCCGGGCCAGAAATTCGGCATCCCGCCGAGCACCGCACTGATCACGCCTCAACGGACGCCCCGAACACCCGCCCGGTTCTCGCCCGCCGGGGCCGGAATCACCGCACGATCAGGTACCGCTGCCCGCCCGCCCCGCTCACGCAGGAGCCGTTGCCGGACGGCCCGCCGGAGCAGTCCCCCGGGCCCGAGGTGTGGACGACCCAGATGTACGTGCCGGGCGTCTGCGGCGTGCAGCTCACGCTCTGCGCGCTCTGCCACGCCAGGTGGTCCCAGTCCCGCGCGCCCGGCGGCAGGACGCTCACCGCGGAGGTGGTGCCGGAGGCCGCCCGGGTCAGCAGGACCGGCTGCCCGGCCTTGGCCTTCACGGCGGGAACCGTAACGGCCACCACCGACGAGCAGCCCGTCCAGCTTGTGGGAGCGATGTTGCGGCGCTCCACGCCGCAGGTCTCAGGAGCGAATCCTCCCGGCCGCGAACGGCCGGGGTTCCTCGGCCGATCACGCCGAACCGCTCCGACGAAGCGCCTCAGTGCGGGATCGAGGCGATCAGCTCCTGCGCCCCCTGCCGCTTGAGCGCCAGGGCCACCGAGGTGCCGAGGTCCTCCGGGCTGAGCACACCCGCCCACTCGTGGGCGTCCAGCACCCGCTTGCCGTCCGGGGTGAAGACCCGGCCGCGCAGCGAGAGCCGGCCGTCCGCCTCGGCCTTGGCGTAGCCGGAGATCGGGCTGTTGCAGTGGCCCTGCAGCACGTGCAGGAACATCCGCTCGGCCGCCGCCTCGCGCCAGGTGTCGTGGTGGCTGAGGCCGGTGACGGCCTCGATGGTCGCGGCGTCGTCCTCGCGGCACTGCAGGACGAGGATGCCGGCACCGATCGGCGGGCACATCTCCTCGACGCCGAGGACCTCGGTGATCCGGGCCCGCTCGCCGATCCGCTCCAGGCCGGAGACGGCGAGCAGCAGCGCGTCCGCATCCCCCGCTTCCAGCTTGGCGAGCCGGCTGTTGGCGTTGCCGCGGATCGGCACGCACTCCAGGTGCGGGTGGGAGGCGGCGAGTTGGGCGACCCGGCGGACGGAGGAGGTGCCGAGCCGGGTGCCGGGCGGGAGTTCGGCCAGGGTCAGGCCGCCGGGGTGGACCAGGGCGTCGCGGATGTCGTCGCGGCGCAGGTAGGCGGCGAAGACGGTGCCGGCGGGCAGCGGGCGGTCGGCGGGTACGTCCTTGAGGCAGTGCACGGCGACGTCGGCCTCCCCGGCCAGCAGCGCGGCGTCGACCTCCTTGGTGAACGCGCCCTTGCCGCCCAGCTGGGCGAGGTCGCCGGTCCAGCGGTCGCCCGAGGTGGTGACCGGCACCACCTCGGTGCGCAGACCCGGGTGCAGGGCGGCGAGTTCGGTGCGGACCCGCTCGACCTGGGCGAGCGCCATGGGTGAGGAGCGGGAGACGATGCGGATCAGCTCAGCGGTGGCCATGGCGCGATGATAGGCGCTCCGGCGGTCACGGTTGACGGTACGTCACGTACTCGGCGTAACGGCGCGGCATCGCCGCCCGTTGGACGTCCCGCATCAGCGGTCCGACCGCCCCGAGCGCCGTACCGGCCGCCACCAGCAGGCTCGCGCCGCTGAAGCCGTACCCGTCGGCCGCGCCGACGGCGGTCAGGGCGAGGGTGGGCAGTACGGCGACCAGGCCGGTGCCGAGCATCTCCACGACGGCGAGCCGTCCGCGCAGATAGGCCAGGAAGTCGATCGTCGGCCGGCCGGACCGGACACCGGGGATGAACGCCCCGGCGCGCTTCAGCTCCTCGGCGTCGGTCACCGCGGACCGCCCGGCCCGCACGGCCGGCCGGGCGCCGACGGCGGCGAGCACGAACAGCAGGGCGAGGTGCGGCAGTCGCGGCAGCGGGAAGGGGGCGAGCAGCAGGGCGGCGGTCACCGCCGGGATGAACCCGCGGTGGCTGAGCACCAGCGGCAGGTAGCGCGTCTCCCTGCCGCCCGACCCCACCCCGATCATGCGCCGCGCGTACTGGACCGGGAGGCGCCGCTCGCCCTTGCGCCCGGCGATGACCAGCGCGGTGGTCGCCGCCAGGCCGAGCACCGCCGCCGCCGGCACCCGCGCGTAGGCGCCGGGGCCGGACTCCATCCTCCACGGCCCACAGCTGGCCGGGCAGGACGGCGAGGACCTGGGCGAACAGCAGCACCGAGCCCGTGCCGGCTCATCCACCGGGCGAGCCACAGCACCGCCGTCGCGCCGGCCGCGGTGCATCCGGTGATCACGGCGACGGCGGGCGCGCCGTGCAGCCGCAGCACGCCGTCCCCGGCGGCCGCGCCCGGCAGCAGCCGGTCGGTGCCGTCGGCGAGCCCGAGGGACAGGCCGCCGAGCAGGCCGAGGACGAGGGTGGTGCGGCCTTCGAGCAGCCGCATTCCGGCGCGGCTGCCGTCCAGTTGTTCGGGGCGCAGCGCCGCGAGCCGGGGGTGCAGCCGGGTGAGGCGCAGGACGAGCGGGCGGGCGAGGAACACCAGCAGGACGCCGAACGGGAGCAGCGCCAGCCGGTACAGCCCGCCGCCGGTCACCAGGTCGGCCAGGCCGCGCAGTTGGTCGCCCGGCAGGGTGCGGTCCGCGACCCGGCGGAGGACCTCCGGGTCGACACCGGGCAGCGGCAGGCTCTGCCCTAGCCGGAACAGCACGACGCCGCCGAGCGTGGCGAGCACCCGACGACCCGGACGTGAACGGCTGACAAAGACTCGACTCCCCCGATTCCCTTGACTGCAGCGGGAGTTGGGACGCGGAGGACGGCCGGGCGGTTCCCCGCCCGGCCGTTCCCTCCTGCGGGACGTCACTCGTTGTGCAGCACCTCCGCGATCGGCAGCCGGGCCGCCGAACGGGCCGGGACGAGCGCGCCGAGGACGGCGATCACGACGCCCGCGAGGGCGAGGGCGGTGAGCAGCGGGGCGCCCCAGATGTCGATCGTCGCCTCCGGGAAATCGATGATCCGGACGTTCTCGGCGATCAGCCGGTGCACCGCCATCCCGACCGGGATGCCGATGATCCCGCTGACCGCGCCCTGCCAGGCCACCGAGGTGACCGTCATCGCGATGACCTGCCGGGGCGTCATCCCGATCGACTTCAGCATCCCCAGGTCCCGGCGGCGCTCCCGGATGGTGAGCAGCAGGGTGTTGAAGACGCCGAGCGCGGCGACCACCGACAACAGGACGGAGAAGGTCGTGCTGAAGGTCTGGATCGCGACGACGGGCCCTGCCGTGCCCGGCGTGACGATCGAGGGCGAGAGGCTCGGGTCGGCGGCCGTGACCGCCTTCTGGTAGGCCTCGGCGTCGGTGCCGTCGGCGAGCCGCACGTCGTACTCGACCACGTGCGGGTCGGGGGTGAGCAGGGCCCGGGTGGCGGCATTGGAGGAGAGCGCGTTGGCGTTGCCCTGGACCTCCTCGCCGACGATGGTGACGGTGGTCTGCCGACCGTCCAGGACCAGGGTGAGCCGGTCACCGAGCTTGACCCCGTGCTGGTCGAGGAAGGCCGGCCCGGCCTCGACCTCGTTCGGTCCGGTCGCCGTACGCCCCTCGACCACGTCGAGCCGCCGGTGGTCGGCCATGTCGTCGCCGCCGTAGAAGTTGGCGAAGACGGGCTGGGGCTGGCCGACGATGCCGATCCGGACCAGCCCGCGGACGGAGACCCGCTCAGCGCCGGGAGTGCTGTGCAGCATCGCCTCGGTCTGCTCCGGGGTCAGCCGGGGCGCGATCTTGTTGTCCGAGAAGGCGCCGGTCTGCACGTCGACGTGGGTCTTGCCGTCGGGCGCGGACATGGTCTTGGCCAGGGTGCTGCTCAGGCCGGTGGTCACGGTCACGGTGACCACGCCGAGCACGATCGCCGCCATGGTCAGCGCGGTACGGGCCGGACGGGCGAACGGCTGGCCGAGGCCGAGGCTGACGGCGCGAGGCAGCCGGGTGCCGCTCAGCCAGCGCTGGACCTTCAGCCCGCGTCCGGTGCGCGGCGCGCTGCCGGCCGAGATGGCCTGGGCGGCGGAGAGCCGGCGGGCACGCGAAGCGGGGACGAGCGCGGCGAGGGCCACCAGCAGCGGAACGCTGATCAGGGTCGCGGCGGGCAGCCAGCCGGCCGGCTCGATCACGGCGGTGCCGGTCGAGATCCCGCTGAAGGCGGTCAGGAGGATCGGGTACGAGGCCACCCAGCCGGCCGCCGTGCCGAGGATCGTGCCGACGACGGCGGGCACCGAGACCATGGTCAGGTAGACCGTGACCACCTGGCGCGGGGTGAAGCCGATCGACTTCAGGACGCCGATGTGCCGGTAGCCGGAGACCACCGCGCCGCTCACCACGTTGCCGACGATCAGCGCGGCGACGACCAGGCCGAGCACCCCGAAGACCGTCATCAACGGCAGGTAGGCGTCGGCGCCCGCCGAGAAGGCCTGCTTGAGCACCAGGTACGACTGCGCGCTGACGACGGCGTCCTTGGGCAGGCCCTCGGTGGTGTTGCCGAGCGAGGCGGTGAGCTGCTGCTCGGTGCCCGCGTCGGTGAAGCGGTAGAGCATCTGCCGGGCGGTGGGGTGCAGGGCGGCCGCCTGCTCGGGGGTGACCCAGCCGCCGGAGGACTGGCTCATGTCGGTCGCGAAGCCGACGACCGTGAACTTCAGCCCCGTGCTGGTGATGAGCTGATAGCCGAGGTTCCACGCCCCGGCGCCCCCGCCCGGGTTGTTGATGACCACCTCGCCGGGCGCGGTGGCCCAGCGGCCGGCCAGCACTCGCACCCGGTCCACCGGGCCGGCCGGATCGGCCCGGCCGACCAGGGTCAGCGGTCCGGGCGGGTGGCCGACCCAGTCGGTGGGGATCTCCACCACGGCCTGGTCGAACGGTCCGGCGGCCGCCTCGACGCCCGGTCGGTGGGCGGTGGCGGCCAGTTGCTCCGCCGAGGCCTTGGCCGGGTCGAAGACGGCGGTGACGTGCGCGCCGTGCTCGGCCTCGAAGGCGGCGTCGAACGGCGCCCGGGCGGCGCTGATCACCGCGAGGGCGAGCAGCACCGTCGCGGTGGAGCAGAAGACCACCAGGCCGATCACGATGGTCTGCACCCGGCGGCGCTTCACGGCCGCCCTGGAGGCCCGCCAAACCGCACCACCGTTCACGACTGGGTCTCCAGCATCCGCTCGCGCGCCACCTTGCCGTCCGCGACCTCGACCAGCCGGCTGGCGCAGCGGGTGGCCAGGTTGGGGTCGTGGGTGACGATCAGCAGGGTCTGCCCGATCTGGTTGAGGTCGATCAAGAGGTCCATCACCTGCTCGCCCGAGCGGCTGTCCAGCGCACCGGTCGGCTCGTCCGCGAGCAGCAGCGCCGGACGGTTCATCAGGGCGCGGGCCACCGCGACCCGCTGGCGCTCGCCGCCGCTGAGCGAGGCCGGGTAGACGTCCTTGCGGTGGGCGACGCCGAGTTCGTCCAGCAGCTCCAACGCCCGGCGGCGCGCCTGCTTGGCGCTGGTGCCGGTCAGCTGGGCGGCCAGTGCGACGTTGTCGAGGGCCGGGAGGTCGTCGATCAGGTTGAAGAACTGGAAGATCATGCCGATGTGGCGGCGGCGGAAGAGGGCCAGGCCGCTCTCGTTCAGCTGCCCGAGGTCCTGCCCCTGCACCCGGACGGTGCCGGAGCTGGGTCGGTCCAGCCCGGCCACCATGTTCAGCAGGGTGGACTTGCCGCACCCCGAGGGGCCCATCACGGCGACCGCCTCGCCCGCCCTGATCCGCAGGTCGACGCCGTCGAGCGCCTTGGCGTCACCGAACTCCTTGTGCACCCCGGACAGCTCGACGACGACCTGCGCGTCGTCCGGCCGGATGGTCCCGTCGTGGTCGTTGCTCATGGTCAACGACGGTAGGCGCGCCCGAGGCGGCCGGGCGTCCCACCCCGGATGTAACCGCGGGTGGCCGTAGTACCGGGGATGTACGGCGGCGGCACCCCCGGCTGATGTGGATCAAGCGCTGACCTGGGAAGCTGACGTTGTGTGGGGAACAGGGACGGACTGGATCGCGGTGGCGGTGGCGGGCACGGCGTGCGCGGGCGCCGGGTGGCTGGGCGTCGCGCTGGTGCGGGCGCGGCGGCTGTACCGGGAGGCGATCGGCGAGCGCGGCTGGCTGCTGGAGCGGGAGCGGGAGAGCGCCGCCAGCGCCGCCGTGGACGCCGAACGGGCGCGGATCGCCGCCGAGTTGCACGACATCGTCAGCCACAACGTGAGCCTGATGGTGGTGCAGGCCGGGGCCGCGCGCGAGGTGCTGGCCACCATGCCGGAGGAGGCCGCGGCCGCGATGAACGCGGTCGAGGCTGCGGGCAGGGACGCGATGACCGAGCTGCGACATCTGCTGGGCCTGCTCGCCCCGGCCGCGGACGGCACCGAGGAGCCGGAGCAGGAGGGCTTCTCACCGCAGCCGAGCCTGACCAGGCTGAGCCCGCTGATCGACCGGTTCGCCTTCGCCGGGCTGCCGGTCGAGGTCCGGGTCTCCGGCGAGCCGAGGCCGCTGCCCGGTGGCATCGACGTGACGGCGTACCGGATCATCCAGGAGGCGCTGACCAACGCGCTCAAGCACGGGGACGGGGTGACGGCTGAGGTGACGGTGCGGTACGCGGACCACTACCTGCGGGTGGAGGTGCTGAACAGCGGGCCGAGCGTGCTCTCCGGCACGCCCGCCGCGCCCGTGCGCAAGGACCGGCCGGAGCCGGACGGCGCCGGGCGCGGGCTGGTCGGCCTGCGCGAGCGGGTCGCGGTGTACGGAGGGGACCTGGACGCCCGGCGCCGGATCGGCGGCGGCTACCGGGTGCGCGCCCGCATCCCGCTGGACCGGCCGTGACGGGGGCGACCGTGGAACCGACCGAGCAGCGCCGCCCCCGGGTGGTGATCGCCGACGACCAGGAGCTGGTCCGCACCGGCTTCCGGATGATCCTCACCGCACGCGGCATCGACGTGGTCGCCGAGGCCTCCGACGGCGCCGAGGCGGTGGCCGCCGCGGTGCTGCACCGGCCCGACGTGGCCCTGCTGGACATCCGGATGCCCGTCATGGACGGCCTGGAGGCCGCCCGCCGCATCCTGGCCCAGGCCCCCGGCTGCCGGGTGATCATGCTGACCACCTTCGACCTCGACCACTACGTCTACGCCGCGCTGTCCGCCGGGGCCAGCGGATTCCTGCTCAAGGACGTCACCTCGGCCCATCTCGCCGCCGCCGTACGACTGGTGGACACCGGCGACGCCCTGCTCGCCCCCTCGATCACCCGCCGGCTGGTCGAGCGCTTCGCGGCCGGCGCCCCGCACCCCGCCGCCCGCGGCGCGGACTCGCCCCGGCCGCACCGCGACCTCGCACCGCTCACCCCGCGCGAGGTGGAGGTGCTCGGCCTGCTCGGACGCGGTCTGTCCAACACCGAGTTGGCGACCGAACTGACCCTGAGCGAGTCCACGGTGAAGACGCATGTCGCCCGGATCTTCGCCAAGTTGAACCTGCGCGACCGGGCCCAGGCGGTGGTGCTCGCCTATGAGACCGGGCTGGTCTCGCCAGGCGACACCGGCTGACCGTCAACTCCCGGATCAGCCAAAATAATTCGCATGACAATCATCCCTTTCACTCGATAGTGGGAACAGTTCGGCGGATTCACATTTTTGCCAGTCCATGGGGGAACATCTGTAGGTCCGTGCCCGAACCGTGACGAACCGTTCGGCCGACATCACCCCGGCATGACGAAGACAATTGGACAGGCCCGTGACCACCACCGCCCCCGTGTGGGACTGCCCCTTCCACCACACCGACGGCCTGGAGTTCGACCCCCTCCTCAAGCGGTTGCTCACCGAGGCCCCGATCGCGAAGATCCGACTGCCGCACGGCGAGGGCGAGGCCTGGCTGGCCACCCGCTACGAGGACGTCAAGGTGGTCACCACCGACCGCCGGTTCAGCCGCGCCGCCGGCATCGGGCGCGACCTGCCGCGGATGACGCCCGCCCCGATCGCCCAGGCCGAGGCGATCAACCTGATGGACCCGCCCGCCCACAACCGGCTGCGCCGCCTGGTCGCCCAGGGCTTCACCAACCGCCAGGTCGAGCGGATGCGCCCGGCCACCCAGCGGATCGTCGACGGCTACTTCGACGAGATGGAGGAGCACGGCGCCCCGGCCGACCTGGCGCACTTCCTCTCCAACCGGCTCCCGCTCACCATCATCTGCGAGCTACTGGAGATCCCCGAGCCGGACCGCGCCCGACTGCGCACCTGGGCCGTCGCGATGATGAGGATGGGCCCCGGCAGTCGCGAGGGCCAGGAGGAGGCCAAGGCCGCCCTGCGCGCCTACTTCGCCGAGCTCACCGCAGCCCGCCGCGCCGACCCCGGCGAGGACCTGATCAGCGCGCTCGCCACCGCCCGGATCGGCGAGGACCTCCTGGACGAGCAGGAGTTGGCCGTCATGGCGATGGTCCTGCTGGTCACCGGTCATGACACCACCACCTACGACCTCAGCAACATCGCCCACACGCTGCTCACCCATCCCGAGCAGCTGGCCAAGCTCCGTACCCGGCCGGAGACGCTGCCGCAGGCACTGGAGGAGCTGCTGCGCTTCATCCCCTTCCGCCAGGGCGTGGGCATCGCCCGGGTCGCCGTCGAGGACGTCGAGTTGGGCGGGGTGCTGATCCGGGCCGGTGAGGCCGTGCACGTCTCCTACCTCACCGCCAACCGGGACCCTTCGGTGTACGAGCGTCCCGACGAGCTGGACCTCGACCGCGACGCCGGGCCCGTCAACATGGCCTTCGGCCACGGCCAGCACCGCTGCCTCGGCTCGCACCTGGCCCTGATGGAGCTCCAGGTCGCCATCGGCACCCTGCTGCGACGCTTCCCCAGGCTGCGGCTGGCCGTCGACCCGTCCGAACTCGACTGGAACTCCGGCTCGATCTGGCGCTTCCCGCGCACCCTGCCGGTCGCCTGGTAACACCTCCCCCACACACCGTTCCTGACTGGGGAGACCCACACCATGGCAACACTCTGCCGCCCCGCCATCGCCGTACCCGAACACGTCATCACCCTCGACGAGACCCTCGACCTGGCCCGCACCCTGCACGCCGACCACCCCCGACTCGGCCTGGCCCTAAGGCTGATCGAGAACACCGGGGTGCGCACCCGGCACCTGGTCCAGCCGATCGAGCGGACCCTCACCCACCCGGGCTTCACCGCCCGCAACCAGGTGTACGAGCGGGAGGCCAAGGCCCGCGTCCCCGAGGTGGTCGAACGCGCCCTCAGACACGCCGAATTGGCGGCCCGGGACATCGACCTGATCCTCTACGTGTCCTGCACCGGCTTCATGATGCCGTCGATGACCGCCTGGCTGATCAACTCCATGGGCTTCCGCTCCGACACCCGCCAGGTGCCGATCGCCCAGCTCGGCTGCGCGGCCGGCGGCGCCGCCGTCAACCGGGCGCACGACTTCTGCCGCGCCTACCCCGGCACCAATGTGCTGATCGTCGCCTGCGAGTTCTGCTCGCTCTGCTACCAGCCGACCGACCTCGACGTCGGCTCCCTGCTCTCCAACGGCCTGTTCGGGGACGCGATCGCCGCCGTGGTGATGCGCGGGCACGGCGGCACCGGGGTGGAGATCGAGCGCAACGGCTCGCACCTCGTCCCGGACACCGAGAACTGGATCTCGTACGGGGTCAGGGACACCGGCTTCCACTTCCAGCTGGACAAGCGGGTGCCCGGGACCATGGAGATGCTCGCGCCCGCGCTGCGCGGCCTGGCCGGGCAGCACGGCTGGGACGTCTCCGGGCTGGGCTTCTACATCGTCCACGCGGGCGGCCCGCGCATCCTGGACGACCTGTGCCACTTCCTCGACCTGGAGCCCGCGGCCTTCCGTTACAGCCGGGCCACGCTGACCGAGCGCGGAAACATCGCCAGCGCCGTCGTCTTCGACGCCCTGGCCCGGCTGTTCGCCGACGGAGGCGTGCCCGCGGGCACCCCGGGACTGATCGCCGGTTTCGGACCGGGCATCACGGCCGAGATCTCACTGGGCAGTTGGGTCGGCGCCCCGGCCGAACCGGTGCGCCGCCGGCCGTACGCCGTTTCCACCTCCGACCTCACCCTCGTCCACCAGAGCATCCCCCGCCGTTTCCCGGCCGGCACTACGATCACCGAATGACCGACACCACGGACCGCACCGACACCTCCGCCAGAGCCGCCGAACTCGCCGCCCTGTTCCCGGCGTTGCACGCGCCGCAGTACTGGGCCTGGGGCCGCTACGACGCGCAGTTCTCCACCGTGCTGCCGCCGGACGATCTGGTCACCAACATCCACCTGGTCGGCTTCGCGGACGGCGACGTGGTGCTGTGCCGGGACGACCGGGACCACTGGTTCCTGCCCGGCGGCACCCGGGAGCGGGACGAGTCCGTCGCCGCCTGTCTGGCGCGCGAGCTGCGCGAGGAGGCCGGGGCCCGGCTGCTCGGCGAGCCGGCCTGGCTGGGCGCGCACCGCTGCCACACCGACGACCCGGTGCCGTACCGGCCGTGGCAGCCGCACCCGGAGAAGGCCTGGCTGTGGGGCTGGGGCGAGGTCGCGCTGGACTCCACGCCGACCAACCCCGCGGACGGCGAGCAGGTCGTCGAGGTCCGGGCCGTCCCGGCCACCGAGGCGCAGCGGCTGCTGCTCGCCGGGCACGACGCGTGGTGGGGCGAGCTGATCGGGCTCGCGGTGGAGCTGCGCGAGCGGGCCGGTCGGGGCTGAGGCAGCCCCGTCGGCCCTCCGGCCGCTCCTCCGGTCGGGTATTCCCGAGGCCTCAAAAGATCACTGGAACGGCGGAACACCAGGCGCCGGTGTCCGTTTTGTGATGATATGACTCAGCCATGGACACCTACTCGTTGGCTGCATCGCTTGCCGCGGACTACCCGCTGCTCAACATCTTCTGGACGATGCTGGAGCTGTTCCTCTGGGTGCTCTGGTTCTTCCTGCTGTTCAAGATCATCACGGACATCTTCCGCAGCCACGACCTGAGCGGCTGGGGCAAGGCCGGCTGGCTGGTGCTGGTGATCCTCCTGCCCCTGATCGGCATCCTGGCGTACCTCATCGCCCGCGGCCAGAGCATGGGGCAGCGGGACATCGAACAGGCCCAGAAGGCCGAGGCGGCGTTCAAGGCCTACGTCCAGGAAGCGGCCTCGACCGCGCCGGACTCGGGCAAGGGCGCCGGCGGCCGCAGCCATGTCGACGACCTGGCCACACTGGCGGACCTGAAGGAGAAGGGCGCCATCTCCGAGGAGGAGTACCAGAAGGCCAAGGAGAAACTCCTGGTCTGATCAGTCTCCGATCGGACTGATCGGAGACTGATCGGTTTCCGATCGAGAAGACGGCCGGGGCCGGTGCCGCCGCGAGCCCGGCCCGCAGCCGCCGGACCGCCGGGGCGGTGGAGGCGGGCAGCAGGTCGTACGGGTCCTCCGGCC